>NZ_JBIWPP010000010.1:0-302273 GCF_044768335.1 Streptomyces sp. NPDC101151
TTCCACTTCTGGTGGCCGAAGATGACGGGCAAGATGCTGGACGAGCGCCTCGGCAAGATCACCTTCTGGACGCTGTTCGTCGGCTTCCACGGCACGTTCCTCGTCCAGCACTGGCTGGGTGCGAACGGTATGCAGCGCCGGATCCCCGACTATCTGGCGGTCGAGGGGCTCACCACGCTCAACACGGTCTCGACGATCTTCTCGTTCCTGCTGGGCGCCTCCATGCTCCCGTTCTTCTACAACGTCTGGAAGACCGCCAAGTACGGCGAACGGATCGAGGCCGACGACCCCTGGGGCTACGGCCGTTCGCTGGAGTGGGCGACGTCCTGCCCGCCGCCCCGGCACAACTTCCGTTCCCTGCCCAAGGTCCGCAGCGAGTCCCCGGCGTTCGACCTGCACCATCCTCAGGTGGCCGGCAGGGAGCTGGAGTCGAGCGCGCGATGAACGCCGGCGGGAACCGCACGCCCGACGAGCGGGTGCTCGTCCAGGAGATCGAGGGGCACCTGCTGCTCGCCGCCGCCCGGGAGGAGGGTCGCACGGCGGCGGCCCGTGTCGCCTCCCGCCTCGGCTGGCTCACCGACACCGAGCGCGACGACCTGGAGCGGCACTTCGAGACGGAGTACCTGGCGCTGGCCCGTGCCTCGTGGCGGCGCACCGCCGAACGCGCCGAGGAGCTGCGGCACACGTACGAGACCAGGTACCGGGCGCTGCGGCAGCGGCTGGTGGCCTGGTGCGTGCTGGGCGGTGCCGTGCTGGCGGCGACGAGCCTGCTGGTGCTCGCCGCCGCCTAGGCAGCGGTGTCAGGTGCGGGACCACTTCTGGTTGTTCTGGCCGTTGCAGTCCCGGTTGACGGCCTCGGTGCCGTTGGCGGTGCCGAGGTCGTAGGGGTCGAGGCACTTGTCGCCGTGGGCCGACGGCTTCACGCCCGTTGCATCCGTCGACTTCACCCGGGCGTGGGTTGTCGGACCTGCGCGGGCCGTCCTCCCGCCATACTGGACGTCGTGCGGATTGCGATCATGACGGCGGGATCACGGGGCGATGTGGCTCCCTACACCGGCCTGGGGCACCGGCTCGGCCGTGCCGGGCACGAGGTCACCCTGGTCACGCACGGCTGCTTCGAGCCGCTGCTGGCGGGCTCCGGGGTGCGCTTCCACGCGCTGCCGCTCGACCCGCGCGCGGAGCTGGAGTCCCCGCAGGGCCGGGGACTGCACCGCAGCGCCAGCGGCACCGGAAAGCTGGTGCGGGTGGTCGAGCTGGCCCGGCGGCTGGTCGGCCGGATGACCGACGACCTGGTGGCGGCGGCGCGGGAGAGCGACGTGCTGCTGCTGTCGGCCTCGCTCGCGCCGCTCGGGCATGCAGTCGCCGAGGGACTGCGGCTGCCGAGCATGGGCCTCTATCTTCAACCGCTTGCCCCCACCCGGGAGTTTGCCCCGCCGGTGCTCGGTGGCGGCTCCTTCGGGACATCGGGCAACCGGCTCACCGGGCACGGTGTGAACCTCGCCGTGGAACATGTCTTCGCGGCCACCGTGCCCGCGGTCCGCGCCCGCCTCGGGCTGCCCCCGCTCCGCAGCGGCGCCGCGCGTCGCGCCAGGGAGCGGCGGCTCTGGCCGGTGCACCACGGCTTCAGCCCGCTGGTGGTGCCCCGGCCCCGGGACTGGCGGCCGGGCCTCGGCGTGTGCGGCTACTGGTGGCCGTACGACACCCAGAGCCGACTTCCGGCAGAACTGGACGAGTTCATCGAGGCGGGTCCGCCGCCGGTGTTCGTGGGGCTGGGCAGCGCCACCGTGCCGGACGCCGGCCGGCTGAGCGCACAGGTCGTGGCGGCGCTGCGCCGGGCCGGGCTGCGCGGGGTGATCCAGCGCGGCTGGGGCGGGCTCGCGGCGGACGGCGACGACATGCTGACCATCGGCGAGGTGCCGCACTCGGTGCTGTTCCCGAGGATGGCGGCCGTGGTCCACCACGCCGGGGCGGGCACGACCGCGGCGGGACTGCGCGCCGGGGTGCCGGCCGTGCCGGTCCCGATCCAGTTCGACGAGGGGTTCTGGTCCGCCCGGCTCGTGTCGCTGGGCGTCGCCCCGAACGCCGTGCCGCTGCGCCGGCTGACCGCCGACGCCCTGTCCACGGCGCTGCTCCGGGCCACACGCGAACCGTCGTACGGCGCCCGGGCCCGCGCGCTGGGCGCGCGGATCCGGGCGGAGGACGGGGTGACACCGGTACTGGACGCGGTGAACGCGCTGGGCGGCTGACCCTCAGTGGCCTGAGCACCATCCGGATCAGTGGTCGGTGAGCACCATCCGGAAGCGGGCCTTGCCGGCGAGCATCTTCTGGTAGGCCTCGCCGGCGTGCTCCAGCGGTGCGTGCTCGGTCATCGGGCGGATGCCGTGCAGGGCGCTGAACGCCATGGTGTCCTCCACGTCCTGCGAGGTCCCGGCCGGGTGGCCGCGCACGACGCGCCCGCTCATGAGCAGCTGGGCCGGGTTGATGCCGAGCGGCACGGTGTCCGCTCCGATGACCACCAGCTCCCCGCGGGGGGCCAGGCCGTCCACGGTGGCCGTGATCGCGTCGGAGTTTCCGGCGGTGGCCAGGACGGCCTTGGCGCCGCCGAGGGACTGCAGGGCCTCGGCGACCGGGGTGCCGGAGGTGCTGTCGATGTAGTGGTGGGCGCCGAGCTGCTTGGCGAGGTCGGCCTTCTCGGGGCCGCGGGCGATCCCCACGGTCTCGAAGCCCATCGCGACCGCGTACTGCACTCCGAGGTGGCCGAGGCCGCCGAGGCCGAGCACGGCCACCAGGTCTCCCGGTCCGGCGGAGCTGCGCCGCAGCCCGTTGAACGTGGTCACGCCCGCGCAGGCCATGGGCCCGGCGTCGCTCGCCGCCAGCCCGACGGGGATGCGGGCCAGCGCGTCGGCGGGTGCGATCACCTTCTCGGCGAATCCTCCGTCGTACGCCCACCCCGGGACCGTCAGGTTCGGGCACACCATGAAGTCGCCCTCACGGCAGGGCGTGCAGTGCCCGCAGCTGCCGCCGAACCAGCCGACCGCCACACGGTCGCCGACCTGCCAGCCACGTTCCAGCACGCCCTGGCCCAGCTCCTCGACATGTCCGGCGATCTCGTGCCCGGGCACCTCCGGGAACGACACGCCCGGTAGTGCGCCGCTCACGAAGAGCGCGTCACTGTGGCAGATCCCGCACGCCTCGACGGCGATCCTCACCTGACCGAAACCCGGCTGCGGCACCTCTCGCTCGGCGAGTTCGAACGTGCCGTCCGGGGCGGTCACCTGCGCGACTCGATAGGTACTCATCTGCGTCTCTCCGGAGAACGGGTGACAATGCCCCTCGCTCCAGCACACCAGCTCCGGGCCGATCGCGCGCGTCGAACCTCCCGGTGCCCCGATGACCTGGTCCGACACCCCCGCCGGAGCAGCGGCCGACCGCTGACGACCTCGGTCACCCGGCTTCGGGACGCCAGCCTTCGGGTCGCAGGATGCCGAGCAGTTGACGGACGAGTTCGTCGACGACCTCGTCCGGGCTCGCGTCCACCCAGCCGGCGCTCCAGTCGTGCAGCAGACCGTTGACGCTGCCGATGAAGGCCGTGGCGGCGAGGCGGTAGTCGCGCGGCGCCGCCTCCCCGCGGGCCACCGCCGCGTCGGCCTCGGTGCGGATCAGGTCGACCCACCGGGCGCGGCGGGCGAGCCGCTGTTCCTCCAGGCGCGGGCTGACGCCGATGATCTCCACGAAGGTGATGCGCATGCGGCGCGGGTCGGAGGTGACGTCGCGGGCGTAGGCGCGGAACAGCACGGCCACCCGTTCCGCCAGCGGCAGCCCCTCCGCCGCCGTCAGCGCGTCCAGCACGGCCTGCTCCGCCCAGCCGTTCACCTCCAGGTGCAGCGCGGCGAGGACGTCCTCCAGGGTGCGGAACTCCTCGTAGAACTGGCGGGTGGACAGGCCCGCGGCCTGGCTCAGCGCGGCGACCGTGGTCCCTCGGAAGCCGGGGCTGTCGCCGAACAACCGCAGCGCCGCGTCCAGGAAACGGCGCCGCCGCTCCGCCTGCCGTTCCTCGGCGGTCTTGCCGCCGTAGCGGCCCGTCGGTGCCTTGAGCCTCCCTGTCACGCTTCCCCCCTCCGTCACCCACCGGTGGCCCAATCTTGTCGTGCACACATCTTGTCGAGAAGCCCGCCCCCTCCTTACTTTTCAGTAAGTTCACTGTGAAAGCGCCCGTGTTCAGACTTTCCGAGGAAAGAGAGCAGTCATGCCTGCCTCCAGAACCAGGCACCTTTGCACCGTTGCCGCCGCCCTCGCCCTGACCGCCGTCGGCCCGGCGACCGCCGCCTCGGCGGCCCCGGCCGCGTCCGACGCCGCCGGCCTGCGCGAGGTGCTGTTCGTGGGCAACAACTGGGACGGCACCGCCGATGTCATCAAGTCCTCCGGGGACTTCGCGAAGGTCGGCCGTATCAGCGTCGTCCCGGACCAGGACCAGCGGATGGCGGAGATCAACGCGGACCCCGTCAAGTGGATCTACTTCATGGCGATCCGCAACAGCGTCGGGGAGGGACACGACCAGTTCGCCGACGACATGTACTCCACGCCCGACGGGAAGTCGGTCGTGGTCTCCCGCCCGAGCTTCGCGGACGTCGTCTCGATCGACCTGGCCACCGGAAAGGTCAACTGGCGTTTCGCGGTGTCCGGTTACCGTGCCGACCACATGGCGGTCTCGCCGGACGGCACCCGGGTGGCGGTCTCCGCCTCGACCGCGAACACCGTGCACGTGCTGGACATCGGCACCGGCAAGCAGCTGGGGTCGTTCGCGACCGGCGACAAGCCGCACGAGAACATCTTCACCAGGGACGGCAAGTACATCTGGAACATGGCCATCGGGGACGTCAACACCGCCCTGGACGACCCGGTCTGGGACTGGACGAAGGGCGACCGGCACATCACGGTCGTGGACGCGACGACGTACAAGCAGGTCAAGGTCATCGACATGCGCCAGCGGCTGGACGCGATCGGACTGAAGAACTACTCGGACGCCGTGCGTCCGGCCGTCTTCTCGCCCGACGAGTCGAAGCTGTACTTCCAGGTGTCGTTCTTCAACGGGTTCCTGGAGTACGACGTCGCGACCGACAAGATCACCCGGGTGAAGACGCTGCCGAAGAACCCGGCGACCAGCGAGGACCGCACCACCTGGGTCAACGACTCGCGCCACCACGGCATTGCGATGAGCCCCGACGGCGCCGAACTGTGTGTCGCGGGCACCATGGACGACTACGCCACGGTGGTCGACCGCGCCACCCTCCAGGAGGGCCCGCTGGTCACCGCGTCCAAGCCGTACTGGGCCACGGTCAGCGGCGACGGCAAGGACTGCATCGTCTCCGAGAGCGGCGCGGACCAGGTCACGGCGATCGACTTCGCCACCGGGCGGAAGGTGACGTCGATCCCGGTCGGCGACCATCCGCAGCGCGTGCGGCTCGGGCACGTCCAGACCGACTGGACCGGTCCGGGCGGGAGTTGAGCGGACCGCCCACGGCCTCCGGGGTTGCGCCACGCACCCCCGGAGGCCGTACGGCTGTCAGAAGTGCGCCGTCGCCCACGCTGCCAGCTCGGACCTCGCCGCGGTCAGCAGGTCCGCCGAGGGTGCCGTCGCCCCGTTGGTGACCAGGGCGTAGTGCAGGACCCCGGAGTCCGTGTCGGTGAGCAGCAGCCGGCGGCTTCCGGTGCCACCCGGTTCGGGGGCCACCCCGACCGGGGTCGAGGCGGTGTGGGCCGGCGGCGCGTGGACCGTGCCGAGGTCGGAGACGACGGTGGTCGCCGAGGCGGGGAAGGAGGCCGGCAGGTGCAGTTCGGTGGGTGCGGTGCCGCCGCCGGAGCGCCAGACCAGCAGCCCGTACTGGCCCGGGCCCACCAGCCGTGCCACGTTCGGGAGTGAACCCGGCACGGGGTTCCAGGTCAGGGTGGTCGAGCCGTCCCGGGAGCGGTCCTCGTAGGTGAAGGCGAGGGCCGAGCCGGCGGTGGCGCTCGGGTAGATCCGGTCGAGCAGGCGGGCGTCCTGGCGGAGGACCACGTTTCCGGAGTCGTCGAGCCTGACGGCCGAGAGGTCCTCGTCGTTCCAGCCGTCGGCGGAGGTGACGACCTTGTCCGGGTTGCCGTTCATCAGCTCGTGGTGGCGACCGTTGTAGAGGTCCCACTGCCACTGCGAGCCGGACAGCGCCGGGCCGGAGGCGGCCGGGCCGGTCCACCATCTCGCGCCGGGGAGACGGGAGTCGAGCGCCTGGTACATCGCCTTGAGCACGGTGGGCGCCTTGTCGGACACCGTGCCGGACAGCGGGTGCCCGTACTCACTGACCACGGCCGCGGTCCCGGCGGCCGAGGCGCGGTCGCGGACGGCTGAGAAGTCGGGGGTGTACTGGCCGTCCGCCGCCTTGCCCCACATCAGGATGCCGGAGATGGCCTTCTGGTCGTAGAAGTGGGTGTTGAAGACGTAGCGGGAGCCGAGCGTGCCCGCGTCCAGCAGTCCGCCCTCTTGCTTCTGGGTGGAGATGTTCGCGTTCCAGAAGAGGTTGGGCTCGACGAGGGCGGGTTTGTCCTGCCAGCCGGCGGCGTCCATGCGGGCGCGGAACTTCACATAGAACGGCCAGAGCAGGTCGCGTTCCCAGGTGCGGGAGGTCTGGCCGGAGTCGTAGCTGCCCGCGTACGGCTCGTTGTAGGGGTCGAAGCCGACGAGGCTCGCGAACTCGCTGTCGCCGAGGTGCTGCCGGAGGTAGGTGAGGGCCGCCTGGGCCGTGTCCAGGAAGGCGTCCTGCAGACCGTGGGCGTTGTGCCAGAAGTCGTACTGCGCCTTCTGCACGGCCGCGTTCTGGGTGATGTTCTGCCCCCAGAAGAGGCAGATCCCGCAGTACTCCCTGGGATAACTTCCGGTGTCCACCGCCCACTTGGGCGCTCCGTCGCCCGAGTACCAGCTGCCGCTGTTGAACAGGTGGCGGGAGTAGAGGTCCTGGTGGAAGTCGGGGTAGACCCGGATGCCCGCGTCCAGGAAGGCGCGCATCTGCTCGGTTGCCGCGGCCAGGTAGCCGGTGTCCACCAGACCGCGCACCGGTTCGGCGTGCGCCCAGGAGAGCAGGAAGCGGACCGCGTTGCCGCCGCCGAGGGCGCGCAGCGCGGTCGCCGACCTGCGGGCGTCGGCGACCGAGGCGAAGGGCAGACCGCCGTTCTCCTCCAGTTTGGTCTCGCCGGACACGTTGTAGCCGCGCAGCACGATCTCGCGGTCCTGGCCGTCCGTGAAGCGGCCGTTCTGGACGGTGAGCGGGGTGCCGTCGAACCAGAGGGAATCGGCGGGTGAGGCGGCGGTGGCGGGCGGGGCGCCCGCCACCGTCAGGAATCCGCAGAGGACGACCAGCACAAGTAGCAGACGCGCCCTGATAGTCGGCATGTACACCACAGTCCGGGGGAGCCCGGGACAGCGTCAATACTGCTGACTCAGAAGTAAGTTGACTCTCAGTCAGTTCGACTGCCTCAGTCGCCCACTCTGCGGGTCACGTTCAGCAGGTACTCCTTCCGGTCGAGCGGGTTGTGGTCGGTACGCGGCCGCTCGGGGAGCGGGCCACGGCTGACCGGTGCGTAGTGGTCGAATACCGTCTCCAGCTCGCCCTCGCCCCGGGTCAGCCCCGGCAGCCGCTGCTCCAGTTCATGGACCCGCGCGGCGGGCACTGCCCCCTCCAGGACACCGGACGCACCCTGTGCCCCGGTGGTCTCCGGTACCGCGCCCAGCCGGGCGAGCACCGGCAGCAGGGTGCCCAGCGTGTCCGCCGGGGCCTCGATGCGGAACCGGTGCATCGGCTCGTGCACCAGGGTGCCCGCCCGGCGCAGCGCCTCGGTCAGGACGAGCGGGGTCAGGCCCCGGAAGTCGTATCCGGTGCTCGACATGCTCTTGTCGAAGCCCTGGTGGGCGTGGCTCTGCCGGGGCGAGTAGCCGGAGTGGGTCATGGTGACGACACAGTCGGGGACCTGCCAGCCGTGCAGCCCCTGGCCGAGGGTCTCGCGGACCGTCTCCTCGACGGCCTTGAAGAAGGCGTACGGCATGGAGCCCAGCTCCACCTCCAGACGGAACTCCACGCCCGAGCCGGGCGGCGCGGGATCGACGCGCAGGCCGACGGTGGCGAGGAAGGGATTGGAATCCTTCTTGTTGAATTCCACGGCCTGTCCGGTGCCGGCAGGTCGCTCGATGCACAGGGTGGTGGTCTCCCGGAAGGAGACGGCGAGGCCGTACTCGTCGGCGAGGGTGGCCTGGACGACCTCCTTCTGGACCTCGCCGTAGAGGGACACGGACGTCTCCCTGCGCAGCTCGTCGTGGCGGACGCCGATCAGCGGGTCCTGTTCGGCCAGCTGAGTGAGGGCGAGGTGCAGGGACCGCCGGTCGGTGCCGGGCCCCGGGACGACGACGGTCTCCAGGGTGGGCGGCGCGAAGTAGTGCTCGTACGGCCGCCCCGGCGCGCCGAGCACGTCACCGATCCGGATGCCGCCGAGGCCCCACACCTTGGCGATCCGCCCTGCGCCGACGGCGTCCTGCCGGATGTCCGTGCCCCGTTCGAAGACGGCGAGCGCGGTGATCCTGCCCTTCTCGCGGCCTTCGCCGAACGGGATCCGGTCGCGCACACGCAGGGCGCCGGAGAAGATCCGCGCGTAGGCGATCTTCTCCCCCGCCGGGCCCCGTTCGACCTTGAACACCGTGCCGGACAGCGGGCCGTCCGGGTCGCCGTCGGCGGTGGGCAGCAGCCGTTCGACCCCGGTGATCAGTTCGGCCACGCCGGCGCCGGTGACGGCCGAGCCGAAGTAGGCCGGGTGGACCCGGGCCTGCCGGGTCTGGGCGGCGAGAGCGGCCCGGAGGCGCTCGTCGCGGACGCCGCCGTTCACATAGGCGGTGAGCAGGTCGTCGTCGTGATCCGCGAGGGCGTCCAGGGCGGAGGGGCCGAGGCCGGGGACGAAGCGGGCGCCACGGGTGCCGAGCGCGGTGGCCGCCCCCATGGGGACCAGCGGCACAGCCAGCCTGCGGGCCATCTCCCGCAGCACGGCCTCGTCGCGGGCGCCCCGGCGGTCGATCTTGTTGACGAAGACGAGGGTGGGGATGCGCAGCCGGCGCAGGGTCCGCATGAGCACCCTGGTCTGCGCCTGGACTCCCTCGACGGCCGAGACGACCAGGACCGCGCCGTCCAGCACGCCGAGCACCCGCTCCACCTCGGCGATGAAGTCCGGGTGACCGGGGGTGTCGATGAGGTTGACCGTCACCGAGTCCAGCGGGAACGACACGACCGCCGACTTGATGGTGATGCCGCGCTGCCGCTCCAGCGCGAGGGTGTCCGTCCGGGTGCTGCCGTCGTCGACGCTGCCGATCTCGTCGGTGACTCCGGCCGCGTGCAGCAGTCGTTCGGTCAGGCTGGTCTTACCTGCGTCTACGTGCGCGAGAATGCCAAGATTGAGCAGATGCACTGAGCGTGATGTCCTTCGGCATGGGTGGGATTCCTTCCTGGGTGGACATGCACGCAGCGCGCATCTCTGGTCCTCTCTGTGTGACGTCGGGTGAGGAGCAGTGCAGCAGGGCAGCCCCGGCGACGGCAATGGATTAACGCTCAACAAAAGGCCGCCGCAGCACTCGCCGCCTCCCTGGCGCGGCCCTAGAGTGACCTACATCACGCCAGTCCGACTGATTTCCACCGCTTTCCTCGCGCAATCCCCTCGCTTTCCCCTGGCTTTCCCCTCGCTCCTGCCCACACGGTCTGGAGGGCACATGACCCACATCAAGGTGAACGTGGACGGCACGACGTACGAGGACGACGTGGAACCCCGTCTCCTCCTGGCCCACTACCTGCGTGACCGCCTCGGCCTGACCGGCACCCCGATCGGCTGCGACACCTCGAACTGCGGGGCGTGCACGGTCGACCTGGACGGGGCGACCGTCAAGAGCTGCTCGGTGCTGGCCGTACAGGCGGACGGGAGCGAGGTGACCACCGTCCAGGGACTGGCCGTGAACGGCGAGTGGACGGCGCTGCAGAACGCCTTCCACGAGCGGCACGGGCTGCAGTGCGGCTACTGCACCCCCGGGATGATCATGGCGGCGCGCGATCTGTTGCGCGAGAACCCGCACCCCACCTCCGACGAGGTCCGGCAGGGCCTGGAGGGCAACCTCTGCCGGTGCACCGGCTACCAGAACATCGTCCGCGCGGTGCTCGCCGCCTCCGGGCAACAGGTCGCCGAGGAGGCCACGGCATGACCGATCAGGCCGTTGAACACGAGGTCGGCCGCGCCCGCCTGCGCAAGGAGGACGCCCACCTGATCACGGGCCAGACCAACTGGACCGACAACATCCAGGTCGCCGGGCTGCTGCACCTGGCCGTCCTGCGCAGCCCCATGGCCCACGCCCGGATCACCCGGGTCGACGTCTCCGGCGCCCTCGAACGACCCGGTGTCGTCGCGGCGTTCAGCGGCGCCGACCTCGCCGAGGGGCTGGGCTCGCTGCCCTGCGCCTGGCCGGTGACCGAGGACATCGTGCTGCCCGACCACCCGCCCGTCGCCGTCGACGAGGTGCGCCACGCCGGCGACCCGGTGGCGGTCGTGGTGGCCCGCGACCGGTACGCGGCCGCCGACGCGCTGGAGGCGGTCGAGGTCGACTACGACCCGCTGCCTGCGGTCCTGGACCTGGAGGCAGCGCTGGCCGACGGCGCCCCGCTGGTCCACGCCGACAAGGGCACCAACCGCTGCTACACCTGGCCGCTCGCCACCGGAGAGAGCTTCGACTCGGTCCGGCAGCGCGCCGAGGTGACCCTGAAGCGCCGCTACCACCAGCAGCGGCTGATCCCCAACGCCATCGAGCCGCGCGCGGTGGTCGTCACCCCGCTCGCCGCCTCCGGCGAGTACACCGTCTACTCGGCGACGCAGATCCCGCACATCCTGCGGATCATGCTGGCGACGGTCACCGGCGTCCCCGAGCACAAGCTCCGGGTGATCGCCCCGGACGTGGGCGGCGGCTTCGGCTCCAAGCTCCAGGTGTACGGCGAGGAGGCCCTCGCGCTCGCGGTCGCGCGCCGGCTGGGACGCCCGGTGAAGTGGACCGAGTCCCGCTCCGAGGGCTACCTCGCCACCCATCACGGCCGCGGCATGATCCAGGACATCGAGGTCGCCGCCACGCGTGAGGGAAAGCTGCTCGGCCTGAAGGTCGACCTCCTCGCCGACATGGGCGCCTACCTGATGCTCGTCACCCCGGGCATCCCGATCCTCGGCGCCTTCATGTACCCGGCGATCTACAAGATGGACGCCTACGAGTTCACCTGCACCGGCGTCTTCACCACCCGCACCCCCACCGACGCCTACCGCGGCGCCGGACGCCCCGAGGCGACGTTCGCCATCGAGCGGATCATGGACGAGCTGGCCGCCGAACTCGGCCTGGACCCGGTCGAGTTGCGGCGGCGGAACTGGATCCGTCACGAGGAGTTCCCGTACACCACGATCGCCGGGCTGACCTACGACAGCGGCAACTACGAGGCGGCCACCGAGAAGGCCCTCGCCCTGTTCGGCTACGACGGCCTGCGCGCCGAGCAGCACAGGCGCAACGAGCGCGGCGACCCCGTACGCCTCGGCATCGGCGTGTCGACGTACACCGAGATGTGCGGCCTCGCGCCGAGCCGGGTGCTCAGGGACCTGCGCTACGCGGCCGGCGGCTGGGAGGCGGCGAGCATCCGCATGCTGCCCACCGGCAAGGTCGAGGTGGTCACCGGCACCAGTCCGCACGGGCAGAGTCACGAGACCTGCTGGAGCCAGATCGCCGCCGACGTGCTCGGCGTGCCCTTCGAGGACGTCGAGGTGCTGCACGGCGACACCAAAGCGGCACCGCAGGGCATGGACACCTACGGCTCGCGATCCCTGGTCGTCGGCGGCGAGGCCGTGCACCGGGCGGCGACGAAGGTGGTGGAGAAGGCGCGAAAGGTCGCCGCTCACCTGCTGGAGGCCAGCGAGCAGGACCTGGAGTTCACGAACGGCGTGTTCTGCGTGAAGGGCTCCCCGGAGGCACGGAAGACCATTCAGGAGATCGCCTTCGAGACGTTCACCTCGCACGACCTGCCCGACGGCATCGAGCCGTCCATCAACGCCGAGACCCTGGTCGACCCGGAGAACTTCTCCTATCCGCACGGCACCCATCTGTGCGCGGTCGAGGTCGACACCGAGACGGGCGCGACGCGCATCCGGTCGTACGTCTGCGTCGACGACGTGGGCCGCGTCGTCAACCCGATGATCGTCGAGGGGCAGGTGCACGGCGGGCTCGCCCAGGGCATCGCACAGGCGCTGTACGAGGA
The DNA here is from genome assembly GCF_044768335.1 of Streptomyces sp. NPDC101151. Lineage (NCBI taxonomy): Bacteria > Bacillati > Actinomycetota > Actinomycetes > Kitasatosporales > Streptomycetaceae > Streptomyces > Streptomyces sp. NPDC101151. The sequence continues at coordinate 12,333 of NZ_JBIWPP010000010.1, forward strand.
GGCCGTCTACGACGACGAGGGCAATCTCGTCTCCGGCACCATGGCCGACTACCTCGTGCCCTCGGCGGCGGACCTGCCGGACTTCGTGACCGGGCGGACCGAGACGCCGGCGTCGTCGAACTCCATGGGGGTCAAGGGAGTCGGGGAGGCCGGAACGATCGCGTCGACACCCGCCGTCGTGAACGCCGTGGTGGACGCGCTCAGGCCGCTCGGTGTGCAGGACGTGCGGATGCCGTGCTCACCCCACCGGGTGTGGCAGACCATTCGGGCGGCACGCTCGGGTGCGGCCGAGGAGCCCGGCGGGACGGGTCCGGCGCAGTCCGGGCAGTCGGGGCAGGCGGCCCGGTCCGGCGACATCGGTCAGTACGGCGAGCCCGGTCGGCCGGGGCAGCCGGGGACGGAGGGTCCGGCATGATTCCTCCCACGTTCGAGTACACCCGTCCGGGCAGTGTGGACGAGGCGGTGCGCGCGCTCGCCGACGCGGGCGAGGAAGCGAAGGTACTGGCCGGCGGGCAGAGCCTGCTGCCGCTGCTCAGGCTGCGGCTGGCCTTCCCTGACATGGTCGTGGACGTCGGCCGGATCCCCGAGCTGCGCGGGGTCCGCGAGGACGGCGGCAGCCTGGTCGTCGGAGCCATGACCACGCACCACGAGGTGGTCCACGACCCGCTGGTGCGCCGGTACGCCGGTCTGCTGGCGGAGGCGACGGCCACGGTGGCCGATCCGGCCGTGCGGCACCGGGGCACCCTCGGTGGCTCGCTCGCGCACGCCGATCCGGCCGGTGACCTGCCCGCCGTGGCCCTGGCCCTGGACGCCGAACTGGTCGTCGCCGGTCCCGGCGGACGGCGCACGATTGCGGCGCGCGAGTTCTTCGTCGACTACCTGCAGTCCGCGCTGGCGCCCGACGAGCTGCTGGTGGAGGTGCGGATCCCGAAGACGGACGGCTGGGACTTCCACTACGAGAAGTTCCATCCGGTCGCCCAGTCCTGGGCCATCGTCGGGGTCGCGGCCCTGGTGCGGCGCGAGGACGGGCACATCGCCGAGGCCCGCATCGGACTCACCAACATGGGCTCCACCCCGCTGCGGGCCGCTGCGGCCGAGCAGGCGCTGTCCGGCGCCGACGGTCCCGAGGCCGTCGCACGGGCCGCCGGATCGGCGGCCGAGGGCACCCGGCCGTCGCAGGACCTGTCCGCCTCGCCCGAGTACCGGGAGCACCTCGCACGGGTGCTGACCGGACGGGCGGTGCTGACCGCCACCGGAATGGGGTGAGCGCCGATCACCCGGATGGACGACCCGGAGCAGGTACGGGCGCGGCTGGAGGAGACGGGCTACCTCGTCGACGAAGGGCTGGCCGTCACCTGCTTCCTGGCCGTGAAGCTGCACCGGCCGCTGTTCTGCGAGGGCGACGCGGGCGTCGGCAAGACCGCGCTCGCCGCCGCCCTCGGGCAGGCGCTCGGCGCGCCGTTGATCCGGCTGCAGTGCCACGAGGGCATCGACGCCTCGCAGGCCCTGTACGACTGGGACTTCCCGCGCCAGTTGCTGCATCTGAGGGCCGCCGAAGCCGCCGGCGTGCAGGACGCGGACCGCCTGGAGAGCGAGCTGTACGACCGGCGCTTCCTCATCGCCCGGCCGCTGCTGCTGGCGTTGCAGACACGGCGGTCGGTGCTGCTGGTCGACGAGATCGACCGGGCCGACGACGAGTTCGAGGCGTTCCTGCTGGAGTTGCTGTCCGAGTACTCCGTCACGATCCCGGAGCTGGGGACGCTGCGGGCCGAGGTGCCGCCGGTGGTCGTGCTGACCTCGAACCGCACCCGGGAGGTGCACGACGCGCTGAAGCGGCGCTGCCTGTACCACTGGTTCGACCACCCTTCCTTCGTCCGTGAACTGGCCATCGTGCGGCGCCGGTTGCCGCAGGTGTCCGCGCGCCTGGCCGAGCAGGTCACGGCACTGGTGCAGGCCCTGCGGGGTGCGGACCTGCTCAAGCCGCCGGGAGTGGCCGAGACGATCGACTGGGCGCAGGCCCTGGACGCGCTGGGGGCGAGCGAGGTGGACGCCGAACTGGCACTGGCGACGCTGGGGTCGGTGCTGAAGTACCGGGAGGACACCGAGCGGGCGCGGGGGCTCGACCTCACGGCGGTGCTGGCGGACCGGGGAGCGTGATCGGCATGGCGGGAGCGGGACGCGAGGCGGGCGACGAGGGCCGGGAGATCCGGCCGCCGGCCGCCGATGCCGTGCTGGTCGGCTTCGTACGCGCGCTGCGGGCGGCCGGCGTCGACGCGAGCACCGAGCGGGTGTACGCCTTCCTGCGCGCCGTGGATGTGCTGCGGCCCGGGATGCGGGCGGACGTGTACTGGGCGGGGCGGGCGACGCTGTGCGGCGGACACGACGACCTGGAGCGGTACGACAGGGTGTTCGGCGCGTACTTCGGTCCGGCCGGCGAGCCGGCCCGGCAGCCGGTGCGGGCCGCTCCCCCGCCCCGGCTGAGGCTCGTCGTACGGGACGCGCCGGCCGGCTCCCGGGCCCCTGGGGACGGCGAGCCGTCGGGGCCGCCCACCGCCACGCTCGCCAGCTCCGCCGAGGTGCTGCGCCGTCGCGACGTCGGCGAGCTGGACGCGGCCGAGCGCGCCCAGCTCAACCGGCTGCTTGCGGCGTTCGCGCTGCGCGGGCAGACCCGGCGCTCGGCGCGGCGGCGGCCCGCCCGGCGCGGTGACGTCGATCCACGACGGACCGTACGGGAACTGCTGCGGCGCGGCGGGGAACCGGCCCGGCTGCGGCGGCACGCGCGCGTGCCGCGTCCCCGCCGGGTCGTCCTGCTCGTCGATGTCAGCGGCTCGATGGCGCCGTACGCGGACGCGCTGCTGCGGTTCGCGCACGCTGCCGTGCGCGGCGGCCGTACGGAGGTGTTCACGATGAGCACCCGGCTGACCCGGGTAACCCGCGAGCTCTCGCACCGCGACCCCGACCTGGCGATGGCGGCTCTCGCGGCCGCCGTACCCGACTGGCGCGGCGGTACCCGGCTGGGCGAGCTGCTGCGCGAGTTCCTCAATCGCTGGGGCCAGCGGGGCATGGCACGCGGCGCGGTCGTCGTCCTGCTCTCCGACGGCTGGGAACGCGACGATCCGGACCTGCTCGGGACGCAGATGCGCCGTCTGCACGGTCTGGCCCACCGGGTGATCTGGGCCAACCCGCGCAAGGCGCGCCCCGGCTACGCGCCGTTGGCCGCCGGGATGGCGGCGGCGCTGCCCAGCGTGGACGACTTCGTCGAGGGGCACAGCCTGGCGGCGCTGGAGCGGCTGGCGGCGGTGGTGCGCGGGGCGGAGGCTGCCGACCGGGTCGCCAGGGCGGAGACCGGCCTGAGAGGAGCGGATCGTGCGTGAGATTCTGCCGGCGCTGAACCGCTGGTACGCGGCTCACGTCCCCTTCGGGCTCGCCACGGTCGTCGCGGTCAGCCGCAGCGCCCCGCGCGGTCCTGGCGCGGCGATGGCCGTCGGTCCGGACGACGAGGTCCTGGGGAGTGTGTCCGGGGGCTGTGTCGAGGGCGCGGTCTTCGAGCTGGCCCAGGAGGTGGTGAGGAGCGGTGAGGCGCGGCTGGAGACCTTCGGCTACAGCGACGAGGACGCCTTCGCCGTCGGACTGACCTGCGGCGGCGAGATCACCCTGCTGGTGCGGCCGGTCACGCCCGGCACGGATCCGGTGTTCGGGGCGGTCGCCCAGTCGGTCGCGGACGGGGAGCCGGTGATCGTGGCGACGGTGGTCGACGGCCCGGCACCGCGTGGGGCCACCCTCGCCGTCTGGCCGCGGACCGCCGCCGGCGGGCTGGGCTCGACGGGCCTGGACGCCGCCGTGGCCGCCGACGCGCGCGGCGAACTCGCCCTCGGCGCCACGGGGCTGAGGCACTACGGGCCGGACGGGGAGCGGCGCGAGGACTCCGTCACGGTGTTCCTGCAGTCCTTCGCTCCGCCGCCCCGGATGCTGGTGTTCGGCGCGATCGACTACGCGGCCGCGGTGGCCCGCATCGGCGACTTCCTCGGCTACCGGGTCACCGTGTGCGACGCCCGCCCGGTCTTCGCCACGCCCAAGCGCTTTCCGGCGGGCGTCGAGGTCGTCGTGGACTGGCCGCACCGCTATCTGCGGGGTACGGAGACCGACGAGCGCACGGTGATCTGCGTCCTCACGCACGACCCGAAGTTCGACGTGCCGCTGCTGCGGGAGGCGCTGCGGCGGCCGGCCGCGTACATCGGGGCGATGGGCAGCCGCCGCACCCATGACGAACGCAGAAAGAGGCTGACCGAGGAGGGGGTCGCGGAGGCCGAGATGGCCCGGCTGCGCTCGCCCCTCGGACTGGACCTCGGGGCCCGCACGCCCGAGGAGGTCGCCGTGTCCGTGGCCGGAGAGATCGTCGCGCTGCGGTGGGGCGGCAGCGGTGCGCCCCTGAGCGCGACCGCCGGGGCCATCCACCGGCCCGTCACCGCCTGAGCGCGAGGAGGAAGTCATGGAGCTGCACCACGAATTCACCGTCCCCGTCCCGGTCGACGACGCGTGGCACGCTCTCCTCGACATCGAACGCATCGCGCCGTGTCTGCCGGGCGCGGTGGTGGAGGAGTACGACGGCACGACCGTGACCGGGTCGGTGAAGGTCAAGGTCGGCCCGGTCACCGTGGCGTACCGGGGCACGGCGGTCTTCGAGGAGCAGGACGAGGCGGCACACCGGATGGTGCTCGTGGCCGGCGGGCGGGAGACGCGGGGGCAGGGCACGGCCAGGGCGACGGTCACCGGCACGCTGAGCGAGCGCGCCGGCGGTACGGCGGTGTCGGTGCGGACCGATCTGACGGTGACCGGGCGTCCGGCGCAGTTCGGCCGCGGTGTGCTGGCGGAGGTGGGCGACCGGCTGGTGGGGCAGTTCGCGGCATGTCTCGCGGAACGGCTGGGCGAACGGGCCGAGGAGGAACCGGAACCGCCTGTCCAGGAGGCGGCGGAGCCGCTCGACCTTCTGCGCGCGGCCGGGCTGCCGGTGGCGAAGCGGGCCGCCGCCGGCGCGCTGGCGGCGGGGCTGGTGCTGGTCCTGGTCGCCGTGTGTGTACGACGCCGACGGCGGGCCCGGGCGGGCCGGGGGGCGTGGCGCCGGTAGTCGTCGTGGCGTCGTCCGTGCCGGACCGGGGCGGCGGGGAGACGGCAGGCCGGCCCACGGGGCGACCGGCCACGGCTGCCACGGCCATGGGGCACGGGGCGACCGGCCACGGCTGCCGGCCATGGGGCACGGGTAGCACGCGGCGCCGGAAGTCCCCGCCCCGCCGAGGATGCGCCCGCCGGTGCTCAGGCAGCCTCTGCCACCAGCGCGTGCAGATGTTCGTCGTGCCGGCCGTCGGCGTGCAGCAGGGAGGACCGCATGGTGCCTTCGAAGGCGTATCCGACCTTCTCGGCGACCCGGCAGGACGCCTGGTTGGCCACCGCGTGGCACAGCTGCAGTCGATGCAGGCCCAGGTCGTCCAGGGCCCACCGGCTGAGCCGCCGAGCCGCCTCGACGACGATGCCGCCGCCGCGTGCCCCGGGCAGCACCCAGTACATGATCTCGGCTCGGCCGCCTGCCAGGTCGACGGCGTGGAGCCCGGTGAGCCCGAGGGGCGCGCCGCCGGGCCGGGCGATCGCCCAGACCGCGCCGGTCTCGGCCCGCCACCGCTCGTGCATGCGCCCGATCCGGGCGCGGGCCTCGTCACGGCTGCCGACGGAGAACAGGTTCCACAGCTGGATCGCCGGGTCCTGCCCGGCGGCGAGCAGCGCGTCGGCGTCGGCGTCGTCGGTCCGCCAGGGCCGCAGCTCCAGACCGCCCGGCAGGTCGAGGACGGGCTGGTCGCGGCCGGCCAGGCTGCCCGCCGGTACGGCGTCGGGTATGCGGTTCTCGAAGATCATCGCCGCATCGTGCCACAGGCCCGCTACCGCTGGGGCAGCGCGTGCAGGGTGACGTCGGTGAGCGCGCCGTCGGCGAGGGTCGCCGTGAGGTACGTGCAGTGCGCCTGGCGGCGGCGGTCGGTCGGGGAGCCGGGGTTGAGCAGCCGCAGCCCGCCGGGGGCGACGGTGTCCCAGGGGATGTGGCTGTGGCCGAATACCAGCACGTCGAGGTCCGGGAATCGGGCGGCACAGCGGGCCTCGCGGCCCTGCGCGGCACCGGTCTCGTGGACCACGCCGAAGCGCAGGCCGCCCAGTTCGGCGTAGGCCACCTCGGGGAGCCGGGCGCGCAGGTCCGGGCCGTCGTTGTTGCCGTACACGCCGATCAGGCGGCGACTGCGGCTCTCCAGCAGATCGAGGGTGGCGGTGTCGACCCAGTCCCCGGCGTGGAACACGACATCCGCGTGCGGGAGTTCGGCGAGCAGCTCCGCCGGGAGCCGCTTGGCGCGCTTCGGGAGGTGGGTGTCGGAGATCAGGAGCAGACGCACATCCCCAGCCTAGGGAACCGGACGGCTCCCATGACTCCTCGGGCGGAATTTACTCAGGCAGAACTGAACAGTTTCAGCTGGACAGTCTCGTCTGGCGGTTCTACGCTGACGGCATGGCTCACATCTCGGACTCCGCCGCCCGGACCGCGCGCGACCTGCGTGTGGTGTTCAGCCGGCTGCGGCGCCGTATCCGCGAGGTCGCGCAGGACTCCGACCTGACTCCGTCGCAGGAGTCGGCGCTCTCCCTGGTCGGCAAGCACGGCGCCGCCACGGCGAGTGCCCTGGCCGCCGCGGAGGGCGTGCGGCCGCAGTCGATGGCGACCACGCTGGCCGCCCTGGAGCAGCACGACCTGATCCGCCGTGCCCCCGACCCCGACGACGGCCGCCGCCAGCTGGTCACCCTCACCGAGGCCGGCCGGGCCCGCGTCGAGGGCAACAAGCAACTGCGCGAGGAGTGGCTGGCCCGCGCCTTCGAGGACCGCTACACCGAGGCGGAGCGGCAGACGGTTCTGCAGGCACTGGAGCTGCTGGAACGGCTCTCGCGGCCGTGATACCGAGGCTCACCGCGCCCATCGGGGGGGGACCACCCGCCCCTCCCCGCAGGACTCGACCGCCGGCCCCGGCTGCGCCGTCCTGCCCCGGGTCCGCGCGGACGGTCCGCTGCGGCCGCTGCCCTCGGCCGGCGCGCTGCCCGGTGTCCCGCGGCGCCTCCTCGGGCCCGCCGCCCGGCACGCCCGGTACCGGCAGGCCGGCCGGGCGCGGACCGCCTCGGCCGCGGGACCGCTGCGGACCTTCCTGTACCTCGGCGCGCCGGGCGCGTCCGCCGCCACCGCGGCGTGCCGCCCGCGCCGCGCCGACACGGCCGGGCCGCACGCCCCGGCCCCGTTCACGCTCGCCGGCTCGGGCCCCCTGCCGGCGACGCCCCTCCCCGGCCGTTCACTCGGCCGGCCCACCCCCCGAAAGGCCTGATCGACCCATGTCCGTCAGCACCCTCGACCCCCGTACCGCCCTCGTCGTGATCGACCTGCAGCGCGGCATCGTGAGCATGCCCACCCAGCCGCACGCGGCCGCGGACGTGGTCGCCCGCACGGCCGAACTCGCCGACGCCTTCCGGGCCCGCGACCTGCCCGTGGTCCTGGTCCGGGTCTCCTTCGCGCCCGACTGGGCGGACGCCGTCCCCGGCCGGACCGAGACCCAGGCGCGCGGTCTCGCCTTCCCGGAGGGCTGGGACGTCATCGTCGACGAACTGTCCGGCCACCCCGGCGCCATCCACGTCACCAAGCACAACTGGAGCGCCCTGCACGGCACCGACCTGGACGTCCAGCTGCGCCGCCGCGGCATCACCCAGATCGTGCTGACCGGCATCTCCACCAGCATCGGCGTCGAGTCCACCGCCCGCGACGCCTACGCCCACGGCTACCACGTCACCCTCGCCACGGACGCCATGTCCGACAGCGACCCGGAGGCGCACGCGGGCAGCGTCGACCGGATCTTCCCGCGGCTCGGCGAGAGCGGCACGACGGCGGAGATCCTGGAGCTGCTCGCCAAGACCCACGCCTGACCGGCAAGTTGGTCACCCTTGTGCGGGCAGGACGTCGCCCGCGCATGGGGCCGCGCCGGCATGCGGCCACGCGCACCGTGCCACCCAGTCCACGGAGAGCGCACCGAGGAACCCGGAACCGGACGCCGGTCGAGGTCAGTGTCGCCCCACCCACCTGCTGTGCGCCGCGGCGGCGTCGCTCAGGTGCCGCGAGCGATCTACGGGGCCGGGTGCGCCGGGCGTGGCGCGGATGGCGCTTCGGTCACGGGGAGTAGCGTCACCGGCGATGACCGAACTACCCGAATTGCCGGACACCCGAGAGATCGTCGCGCGGTACACGGCCCCCGCCCCGCGGCCCGGCCGGGCCGTGCTGCGCTGGGTCTCCACGACCGACCACAAGGTGATCGGCCGGCTCTACATGGTCACGGCGTTCTGCTTCTTCCTGCTGGCCGGGCTGCTCGCGCTCGGCATGCGCGCCGAACTGGCCCGGCCGGGCCTGCAGTTGCTCAGCAAGCAGGGCTACGACCAGTTCTTCACCATCCACGGCACGATCATGATGCTGCTGTTCGCGACGCCGATGTTCGCCGGGTTCACGAACGCCGTGATGCCGCTGCAGATCGGCGCGCCGGACGTGGCCTTCCCGCGGCTGAACGCGCTGTCGTACTGGATGTACCTGTTCGGCGGGCTGATGGTGGTGTCCGGGTTCCTGGTGCCGGGCGGTGCGGCCGCCTTCGGCTGGTTCGCGTACGCACCGCTGAACAGCGCCTACTTCTCCCCCGGCGCGGGCGGAGACCTGTGGGTGATGGGCCTGGTGGTCGCCGGTGTGTCGACGACGCTGGGCGCGGTCAACTTCATCGTGACGATCATGTGCCTGCGCGCGCCCGGCATGACGATGTTCCGGATGCCGATCTTCACCTGGAACGTGCTGTTCACCTCGATCCTGGTGCTGCCCGCGTTCCCGGTGCTGACGGCGGCGCTGCTGGCGCTGGAGGCGGACCGGAAGTTCGGGGCGCACGTCTTCGACGCGGCGAACGGGGGCGCGCTGCTGTGGCAGCACCTGTTCTGGTTCTTCGGGCATCCCGAGGTGTACATCGTGGCGCTGCCGTTCTTCGGGATCATCTCGGAGATCCTGCCGGTGTTCTCCCGCAAGCCGCTGTTCGGCTATCTGCCGATGATCGGGGCGACGATCGCGATCACCATGCTGTCCGCGGTGGTGTGGGCCCACCACATGTTCGCGACCGGCGCCGTGCTGCTGCCGTTCTTCTCGCTCATGTCGTTCCTGATCGCTGTGCCCACGGGCATCAAGTTCTTCGCGTGGATCGGGACGATGCTCCGCGGCTCCCTCTCGTTCGAGACGCCGATGCTGTGGTCGCTGGGGTTCTTGGTGTCCTTCCTGCTGGGCGGCCTCAGCGGGGTGCTGATCGCCTCGCCGCCGCTGGACTTCCATCTGACCGACTCGTACTTCATCGTCGCCCATCTGCACTACGTGCTGTTCGGCACGGTGGTGTTCGCGATGTTCGCCGGGTTCTACTTCTGGTGGCCCAAGTTCACCGGGAAGATGCTGGACGAGCGACTCGGCAAAGTGCACTTCTGGCTGCTGTTCCCGGCGTTCCAGCTGACCTTCCTGGTGCAGCACTGGCTCGGCGAGGAAGGCATGCCCCGCCGCTACGCGGACTATCTGCCGTCGGACGGCTTCACGCTGCTCAACACCCTGTCGTCGGCAGGTGCGTTGCTGCTCGGCGTCTCCACACTGCCGTTCCTCTACAACGTCTGGCGCACCTCCACGAAGGCCGGGAAGGTCTCCGAGGACGACCCGTGGGGCTGGGGACGGAGCCTGGAATGGGCGACGTCCTGTCCGCCGCCGCGCCACAACTTCCTGGCCCTGCCCCGGGTGCGGTCCGAGTCGCCGGCCTTCGACCTGCACCATCCGGAGGTCGGGCGGATCGGCGAGGACACCGAGCGGAGGGCACCGCGATGAAGGCCGAGGCGATGCTGTTCGGCGGGGTGGCGCTGTTCTTCGGCGGGGCCGCGGCCCTGTACGGGGTGTGGTCGCAGGACGAGACGGGCACGACCGCGCTGGTCGTCGCGTTCGGGATGGCGGCGCTGGTCTCGTTCTTCTGTCTGATCCAGTACCGGCGCCGGGGTACGCGGCCGCAGGACCGTACGGACGCGGACGTGGCGGACGGTGCCGGGCCGGTGGCGTTCTTCCCGGACGAGAGCCTGTGGCCGATCGTCACCGGGCTCGGGTTCGCGGTGACGGCGACCGGTGTGGTCTACGGGCTGTGGCTGTTCCTCATCGGTCTGGGCGTTCTGGCGCGCGGTGTGTTCGGGATGGTGTTCCAGTACGCGCACCGGTGAGCGGCCGGCGCGGCGCACCGGGCCGGAACCGCTCGACGGGCTCGTGGTCGTCGTCGTAACCGCCGGTCACGCTCTGGCGGATGTCGCCGGTCGGCACGCCCTGGGCGAGACGCTCGCACTCGGCCTCCGTCAGCGCGCGGCACAGCCAGCGGGTCAGCAGGAAGGCGAGGACGGGCGCCACCACCAGGGCGACGCGCAGAATCCAGGTCAGGGCGTTGACGGAGATACGGAAGGTCTGGGCGATGATGTCGTTGCCGCCGGCCAGCAGCAGCACGGCGTAGAAGACGGTGCCCGCCACGCCGAGGCCGGTGCGGACGGGGCGTTCGCGCGGCCGGTCGCACTGGTGCTGCTCGCGATGCCACTCCCCGGTCAGGCGCTGTTCCACGAACGGGTAGGCGTACAGCACGGCGAAGAGCAGCCCGGGCAGGACGACGGCCGGCAGCAGCACATTCCACATGAGGGTGTGTCCGGCGAAGTCGGTCTCCCACGGCGGTACCAGCCGCAGGGCGCCCTCCAGGAAGCCGACGTACCAGTCCGGCTGGGAGCCGGTGGACACCAGGTCCGGGCGGTAGGGGCCGTAGTTCCAGACCGGGTTGACCTGGACGAGGCCGGACAGCAGCACGAGGAGGCCGGAGACGGTCAGGGCGAGGCCCGTGGAGAAGGCGGCGAACTGCGGGAAGAGCGGCTTGCCGAGGACGTTGCGCCCTGTGCGGCCGGGGCCGCGCCACTGGGTGTGCTTGAGGTGGAAGACCAGGATCAGATGCACCGTCACCAGGGCGACGAGCGCGCCCGGCAGCAGCAGGATGTGCATCGGGTAGAGCCGGGTGATGATGTCACTGCCCGGGTACTCACCGCCGAAGACGAAGAAGGCCACGTACGTCCCCACCACCGGGAGGGACAGCATGATGCCCTGGGCGATGCGCAGGCCGGTGCCGGAGAGCAGGTCGTCGGGGAGCGAGTATCCGGCGAAGCCCTCGGCGAGCGCGAGGACGAACAGGGTGAGCCCGATCGCCCAGTTCAGCTCGCGGGGCCGACGGAAGGCGCCGGTGAAGAAGATCCGCAGCATGTGCAGGCCGATCGCGGCGACGAACACGAGCGCGGCCCAGTGGTGGGCCTGCCGGATCAGCAGGCCGCCGCGCACGTCGAAGCTGATCCGCAGGGTGGAGTCGAAGGCCGCCGACATGAGCACGCCGCGCAGCGGCGCGTAGGAGCCGGCATAGACGACCTCCCGCATCTCCGGCTGGAAGAAGAACGTCAGCCACACCCCGGTCACGATCAGCACGAGGAGGCTGTAGAGGGCGAGTTCGCCGAGCAGGAAGGACCAGTGCTCGGGGAACGCCTTGCGCAGCAGCGCGCCGCCCTCCAGGACGGGCAGCCGTGCGTCCGCCGCGTCCGCGAGCCGCTCGGCGCGGTGGCCGGCTCGGCTCATGTGTCCTCCGGGGCCGCCGCCCGCTCCACCTCGGCCTCCACCTCGGTGCGCGGCCGGCCGGACTCGCGCGCGTACTCGCTCACCGCGGTCTGCACGTCCCGGGCGAGGTCCCGCCAGGCACGCAGGGCCGTCTCGTAGGTGCCCGACTGGGCGCCCGTCATCTGCCGCCCGGCCGGCGGCCCGTAGGTGTCCCGCAGTTCGTCGACCATGCGGTGCGCCGCGTCGGCCGCGCGCTGCTTCTCCACCAGTTCCTCGAAGGTGTGTGCCACACCGACCGACCCTAGGCACGGGTGGCGTGCGGGCCCCTCCGACCTGCCGGGAGCGGCCCCCACCGGTACCCGAGTGGCGGGTCAGCCCTCGGGTACGAGGTCGGCCCACACCTGTTTGCCGCCGCTGACCGGCACCGTCCCCCAGGCCGCGGACACCGCCTCCACCAGCAGGATGCCGCGGCCGCCGGTGGCCTCCCAGCCGATGTTGGTGGGCTTGACCGGGCTGCGCGGCGAGGTGTCGGTGACGGCGAGCCGCAGCCGGTGGTTGACCAGGCTGAGGTCGAGGCGGACCGGGCCGCCGGTGTGCACGAGGGCGTTGGTGACCAGCTCGGAGACGACCAGCAGCGCCGCGTCGACGATGCCGGACGGCACGTGCCAGGTGCGCAGGGTGCGCTGGGTGAAGCGGCGGGCGTGCCGGACTGCCTCGGGGAGCCGCCACACGGTCCAGGTCTCGCGCAGCGGCCGTACGGCCATGCCGTCGTACCGCATCAGCAGCAGCGCGACGTCGTCGCCGCGGTGGGCACCCGTGAGCAGGGCGTCGGCGACCGGACCGAGGTGGCCAGGGTCGCCGGCGGCAAGTGCCCTCACGAGCCGCTCCATGCCCGTGTCGATGTCAGTGTCGCGGGACTCCACCAGGCCGTCGGTGGTGAGCGCGAGGACCGCGCCGGGCTGGAGCCGGAGCGGGGTCATCGGGAAGTCGGCCTGGCCGAGCACGCCGAGCGGCGGACCGCCCTCGGCCTGGACGATCTCGGTGGTGCCGTCCGGATGACGCAGCACCGGCGGCGGATGACCGGCCCGCACGCACCACGCGGTGCCCTCCTCCATGTCCACCGCGACGTAGCAGCAGGTCGCGAAGAGCTCGGTCTCCATCTCCAGCAGCAGCCGGTTGGCAAGGGCGATGACGACATCCGGCGCGTGCCCCTCGGTCGCGTAGGCGCGCAGGGCGGTGCGCATCTGGCCCATGAGGGTCGCGGCGCCCGCGTTGTGGCCCTGGACGTCGCCGATGACGAAGGCCACGTGGTTGTCGGCGAGCGGGATCACGTCGTACCAGTCGCCGCCGACCTCCAGCCCGGCGGTGGTCGGCAGATACCGGGCGACGGCGACCGCGCCGGGCAGCCGGGGCAGGCGGCGGGGCAGCAGGGTGCGCTGGAGCATGCCGACCAGTTCGTGCTCGGCGTCGAAGGCGTGGGCGCGCAGCAGGGCCTGACCGGCGAGGGCCGCACAGGCGGTGAGCAGGGCGCGCTCGTCGGCGCCGAACTCGTGCGGCCGGTCCCAGCCGATCAGACAGGCGCCGGCCATGCGGCCGCCCGCGGGCAGCGGCAGCACGGCGAGGCCGCCGGGGCCGACGTCCGCGAGGGCGGGCTCCAGCGCGGAACCGGCGGGCCAGATCCGGGCGCGGCCCTCGCGCAGGGCGGCGGCGAGGGTCGGCATGGCGCGCACCGGCGCGTCCGGCCACTCGGTGCGCCATTCGGTGCGCCACAGCTCGGGCCATGCCTCGGGGTCGGGCGGGTCGAGGACGGTGACGACGAGGCGGTCGTTCTCCAGTTCGGCAAGGGCGATGCGATCGGCCTTCAGGGGTTTGCGCAGGGCGTCGACGACGGCCCGGCCGACGTCCTTGACCGTTCCGGCCATGGCGAGGGCGGCGGCCAGGCGCTGCACGCGGGCCACGTCGGTGACGTCGGAGCGCAGGGTGGAGGCGTCCGCGACGGTACCGACCAGCCGGGAGGGGCGACCCTCCCCGCCGGGCAGCAGGCGGCCGCGCAGCCGGAGCCACTTGGGCGGGCCGGAGGGCTGCAGGATGCGGAACTCCAGCTCGCGGTCGCCGATGGACATGTGGTCGGCCTCGACCACCGACATCAGCGCGGGCAGGTCCTCGGGCACGGTGAGGCCTAGCAGTGTCTCCACCTTGCCGTCGAACGCGTCCCGGCCGATCCCGAAGAGCCGCAGGATGTCGTCGCCGACCTCGATCCGGCCGGTGTCCATGGCCAGGCCGAACGCGTCGGCGGGCAGTTCGCCGGTGTCGGCGGCCGGGCCGACCGGCACCGGCACGGCGACCGCCCGGGCGATCAGCTCCAGGCAGGCGCGGTCGTCGGTGCCGAAGCCACCGGGGTGCTCGCCGACGGCGAGCAGGCAGCCGGTGCCGGCCGGAACGAACGGCAGGACGGCCACGGAGAAGTCCGCCGACGGCGTCCGGCGTGCCTCGGGGCAGTCGGCCAGTTCGTCCGGGCCGAGCCACAGGGGCCGTCCGGTGCGGTGGGCGTGGGCGACCGGGGAGCGGCCCGTGGCCGGATAGCCGTCGCGCAGGCCGTACAGCGTGCGCGGCAGACCCGCCGACTCGGTCAGGCACAGCAGCGAGGGGTCGTCGCCGGGCACGTAGACACCCACGAACGCCGCCCCTGCGAACACGAGTGCCTGTTCGAGTACGCGGCGAAGCCGGTCGGGAGAGGCGGGCGCGGCGGTAATCGTTTCAAGGGCAATTTCGGCACGCCCGGCTCTCGTTCTGCGCACCGCAGCACCCTCACTGGCCACTTGGCCATTACAGCGCGTATGAGCCGCCTGCGCAGCCCCCGTGAACCCTCCGCGCGCCGCGCGTTCCCGGTTCGCTCGAAAGCCGCCGAACACATCTTTACCCGTGCGTTCCGCACGGTGATCTCGTGACAGTCATTACTGTCCGCGACCTTACCCCTGCTGCGAGTGTCTTCCGGGTCACCGAAGGAGGGCGGGAGGCGCATGGACAAGCGGTACGAGGTGTACGCACTCGCCGACGGGCATTTCTACGACACGCCCGACCGGCTCTCGGCGGACGGGAGCGAGCCGGCACCGCTGTTCGCGACGGCGTGTCGCACGGTCCCGGAGGGCTGGCACACGGCGCGTACCGGCGACTGGCTGACGATGACCCCGCTGGGCGAGGACGGCGTGCCGCTTCCGTCGCCGGCCCAGGGCTGGAAGATCCACTCGTCGGCGACCGCGGCGAACGCGGAGCGGATCGCCGGGATCGTCTGGGACTACTGCGTGCCGCGCCGCATCCCGTTCAAATTCGTGCCGTCCGCGCATCTGCTGCATCTGCGCAACGCCAAGTACGCGGGCCGCGACACCAGCGGCAAGTTCGTCACCGTCTACCCCGCCGACGAGGAGCAGCTCCACCAGGTGCTGCGGGAGCTGGGCACGCGTCTGGAGGGCTGCGCCGGGCCGTACATCCTGACCGACCTGCGCTGGCACGACGGTCCGCTCTACGTCCGCTACGGCGCCTTCGCGCGCCGGTACGTCGTCGACGAGCGCGGCTCGCTGGTCCTGGCGGTGACCGACGGCGCGGGGCGCTTGGTCCCGGACGGGCGGGCACCGTCCTTCCAGGTGCCCGAGTGGGTGACGCTGCCGGAGTTCCTGCGGCCGCATCTGGAGGCCCGCAACACCACGACGGTGGGCGAACTGCCGTACCGCATCGAGAAGGCGCTGCACTTCTCCAACGGCGGCGGGGTGTACGTCGGAACGGACTCCCGGGACGGGCGCCGGGTGGTGCTGAAGGAGGGGCGTCCGCACGCGGGGCTCGCCGCAGACGGCGCCGACGCGGTGGCCCGGCTGGAGCGGGAGAAGGCCGCGCTGGAGCGGGTCGCCGGGACGGGTGTGGTGCCCGAGGTACGGGACTGGTTCACGCTGGGCGAGCACCGGTTCCTGGTGATGGACTTCCTGGAGGGCCGCCCCCTCAACTCGTTCTTCGCGGAACGGCATCCGCTGCTCACGTCCGATCCGGATCCGGCGAAGGTCGCCGCGTACACGGCCTGGGCCCTGCGCATCCACCGGAAGGTGGAGCGGGCGGTGGAGACGGTGCACGCGTCCGGGCTGGTCTTCAACGACCTGCACGTCTTCAACGTCATGGTCGCTCCCGACGGGGAGACGGTGTACCTCATCGACTTCGAGGCAGCCGCCCCCGCCGAGGAGAACGGCCGTCAGATAGTGGCCCATCCCGGCTTCTTCGCCCCGCCGGACCGCCGTGGCAAGGACGTCGACCGGTATGCGCTGGCCTGTCTGCGGCTGGCCCTGTTCCTGCCCGTGACCACGTTGTTCGTGGTGGACCGCGGCAAGGCGGCCCATCTGGCGGAGGTGATCGCGGACCAGTTCCCGGACGTGCCTCGCGCCTTCCTGGACGAGGCGGTCGCGGAGATCACCCGGGACACGGGGGGCGGCACGGCCCATGGTGCGTCCTCCCCTTGGGTGGTGCCGGGCGACTGGCCCTACAGCCGGGACTCGATGGTCAAGGCGATCCTCGCCTCCGCGACCCCGGAGCGTGACGACCGGCTCTTCCCCGGCGACATCGCCCAGTTCGCCGACGGCGGCGGCCTCGGGCTCGCGCACGGCGCCGCCGGGGTGCTGTACGCGCTGGACGCGTCCGGCGCCGGCCGGTACGACGAGGGCGAGCGCTGGCTGCTGGACCACACCGCCCCGCCGCCGCCCGGCACCCCGCTCGGCCTGTACGACGGTCTCGCGGGCGTGGCCCTGGTCCTGGACCGGCTCGGCCACCGGCAGCGGGCCCTTGACCTGCTGGCCGGCGTCCTGCGGGAGAACTGGCGCAACCTCTCCTCCGACCTGCACGGCGGGCTCGCCGGACTCGGCCTGGTCCTCGGCCACTTGGCGGCCACGACCGGTGATCCGGCGCTGCGCGACCGTGCCGCCGAGGCCGCCGAGATCCTCGTACGCCGCCTCGCCGAACCCGTCCCGGACCCGCCGCGGCGGCGGGCCGGGCTGCTGCGGGGCGCGACCGGACCCGCGCTGTTCCTGCTCCGCTGGTACGAGGAGACCGGTGAGCCGCGGCTTCTGGCTGCGGCGGCCGAGGCCCTCCGGCGCGACCTGGCCTGCTGCGTCGTCCAGGAGGCGGGCGGCGGCCTGGAGGTGGACGAGGGCCGGCGGACGCTGCCCTACCTCGGCGACGGGAGCGTGGGGATCGGGCTGGTCCTCGACGACTACCTGGCGCACGCGGGCGACGGCGGCCGCACACTCGACTCCGCCGCCCGGGCGCGTGACGACAGCCGGGACGCGGCTCTGCTCGCCCACGCGGCCGGCGCCGCAGGGGAGTTCGAGCAGGCCCGGGCCGGCATCCTCACCGCCGCCACCTCCCGCTTCTACGCGCAGCCCGGTCTCTTCCAGGGCCGCGCCGGCATGGTTCTGCACCTCGCGCGCAGCACCGCGCCGGGCGCCGGCCGGGAGCGGCTGGAGCAGCAGATCGCGGGGCTCGGCTGGTTCGCGATGGCCTACCACGGCCAACTCGCCTTCCCCGGGCACCAGATGATGCGGCTCTCCATGGACCTCGCCACCGGAACGGCAGGCTGCCTGCTGGCGCTCGCGGCGGCCCGCGACGCCGGGACCACCGCGTACCTGCCCTTCCTTCCGCCGCCGTCGGCGGCCCCCACACGCGGCTCCGCGAGCTGACGGAGTCGTGACACAACCCCGTCCCCGATGAAAGGACACGACCATGGCACTTCTCGACCTGCAGACCCTCGAGTCCGACGAGCTGTCCCACACCGGCGCGAGCACGGTGAGCCTGCTCTCCTGCGTCTCGGCGGCGAGCGTTCTGCTCTGTCTGTGACCGGTCGGTGAGTCCACGGCTCCGGGCAGCCCACTCCCCCGTTCGGGAGGGGCCCCGGAGCCTTCCCGTCCGCCCCGACGCGAGGCCGCAGCCGATGACACCCTCTCCCGACTCCCCCGCTCGTCTGCCGCGTGCCGTCCTCCGGCACGGCGGCGCCCGCTGTGCCGCCCTGTGCGCCGTGAGCACGGCCACCACGGCCGCCGCACTGCTGCTGCCCGCCGCGCTCGGCCGGACCCTCGACCTCCTGCTCGCCGGCGCTCCGGCGGCCCGCTGGGTGGCCTGCTGTGCGGGACTGGTGCTGCTGCTCGCCGTGCTGGACGGGTGCGCGGGCGTGCTCAGCGGCACGGTCGACGCCCGGTCCACCGCATGGCTGCGCCGCCGGGTCACCGGACATGTGCTCGCCGTGGGCCCGCGTGCGGGCGCCCGGTTCGGCGCCGGAGATCTCGTGGCGCGGCTCGTCGGCAGTGCCGCGCAGGCCGGGACGGCGCCGGCCGCGCTGGCCGCGCTGGTCGCCGCGCTCGCCGGGCCGGTCGGGGGCGTGGTGGCGCTCGGCCTCATCGACCCGTGGCTGGCTGCCGTGTTTCTCGCCGGTGCGCCGGTGCTGGCGCTGCTGCTGCGGGCGTTCGCCCGGGACACCTCGGCGTGCGTGGCCGACTACCAGCGGGTACAGGGCCGGATGGCGGCCGCCCTCGCGGAGGCGGTCGGCGGCTTCCGCACGATCCGGGCCGCGGGCGCGGAGGACCGGGAGACGGCCCGGATCCTGGCGCCGCTGCCCGAACTGTCCCGCGCCGGCCACCGCATGTGGCGGGTGCAGGGGCGGGCCGCCGCACAGGCGGTCACCGTCGCACCGCTGCTGAACCTGGGCGTGATCGCGGTGGCCGGACTGCTGCTCGCCCGGCATCGCCTGTCGGTGGGCGAGATGCTGGCCGCCTCCCGGTACGCCGTCCTCGCGACGGGAGTCGGCGTGCTGGTCGGACAGCTGGCCGCGCTCTCCCGGGCCCGCGCGGCGACCGGGCGGCTCGCCGAGGTGCTGTCCGAACCGGCGCCCGGGTACGGCACCCTGGGGCTGCCGTCCGGTTCCGGGCGGCTGGAACTGCGGAACGTGACGGCCCGCCGGGGCGAACGCACGGTCCTGGACGGCATCGACCTGGTCGTCCCCGGCGGCACGACCCTCGCCGTCGTCGGGCGCTCCGGCACCGGCAAGTCCCTGCTCGCCGAACTCGCCGGCCGGCTCACCGACCCGGACACCGGTGTCGTCCTTCTCGACGGCGTCCCCCTGCACGACCTGACCCACGCCGACGTACGCCGCGCGATCTCCTACGCCTTCGAACGCCCCGCCCTGCTCGGCACGACCGTCGAGGACACGATCGCGTTCGGTCTCACCGCGCCCTCCCCCGCCCGCATCCGGTCGGCCGCGCGCACGGCCCGCGCCGACGGGTTCGTCCGCCGGCTGCCCGACGGCTACGCCACCCGCTGCGCCGACGCGCCCCGCTCCGGCGGCGAGTCCCAGCGCCTCGGCCTCGCCCGCGCCTTCGCCCACGGCGGCCGCCTGCTGATCCTCGACGACGCCCTCTCCAGCCTCGACACGGTCACCGAGCACCGGATCACCGAGTCCCTGCTGGCCCCGGACGCGGGCCGGACCCGGCTGCTGATCGCCCACCGCGCGGCCACGGCAGCCCGCGCCGACACGGTCGCCTGGCTGGACGGGGCGCGCGTCCGGGCGGTCGGCACGCATGCCGAGCTGTGGCGGGACGCGGAGTACCGGGCCGTGTTCGGGGAGGAGGGCCGGGCGTGAGCGCGCGGGCAGGGGTCCTCGGGTCGCCGCGGTCGCGTCGGCGTGCGCCGTCCGCAGGCTTCCCGGCACCCGGGAGGGAGCCCGCGGGCCGTACGACGGCGGGCGGGACGGTTCCTGCGGGTGAAGTGGCAGGTACTGGTCCCGCTCGGCCCGTGGCCTGTTCAGGTGACCGGGAGCAGGGACGCCTGACGGCCGGGGTCCCGGCCGAGGAAGGAACCCCCTGATGCCCGTACAACAGCAGGCGCGAGAAGTCCTGCGGGCGCGGTGGCAGGTGGTGGTCCGGCTCGGGCTGTGGTCCGTTCAGGAGGCCGGGCAGACCTTTCTGATCGGGTATGCGCTGGCGCGGGCGCTGGATGCCGGCTTCCTTGCCGGGAACACGCGGGCCGGGTTGCTGTGGCTCGGGGCGGCCGGGCTTGCGGTGGTCGCGGGCGCGTACGGGACCGGGCGCGTGTACGGCGTGGTCGCCGCGCTGGTCGAACCGGTCCGGGACCGGCTGGTGGAGGCCGTGGTCGGGCGTGGCGTGCGGGAGGCGGACGCCCGGGCGCTGTCCGGGCTCACCCAGCAGGTGGAGATCGCCCGGGACACCCTCGCGGGCCTGGTCCTGGTCTCCCGTTCCTTCCTGTTCACCGCCGCCGGAGCGCTGATCGGACTGTTCTCGCTGGCCCCGCTGCTGCTGGCCGTCGTCGTGCCTCCGCTGCTGGCCGGGATGTGCCTGTTCGCGGCGACCCTGCGGCCGCTGGCCCGCCGCCAGGAGGCCTTCCTCGTCGCCGACGAAGCGCTGGCCGAGGACCTGGGTGCGGTGTGTCCGGGGCTGCGCGATGTCACCGCCGCCGGAGCCGAGGCGCAGGTCGCGGCCCGCACGTCGGAGCTGATCGACGCGGAACGACGGGCCGCCCGCGCCCTGGCCCGCTGGAGCCTGGCCCGGGTGGCCGCGCTGGCGGTGGGCGGCGAACTGCCCGTGGTCCTGCTGCTCGCCACCGCGCCCTGGCTGCTGGGCCACGACGTGACTCCGGGTGCGCTGGTCGGTGCGCTCGCCTACGTCACCCAGTCCCTCCTCCCCGCCCTCCAGAACCTCGTCCACGGCCTCGGCACCAGCGGCTCCCGCCTCATGGTCGTCCTGCGCCGCCTGACCCCGCCGGCAGGCACTGGAGCAACCCGGCCGGACGCCCGGCCCGCCCCACCGCGGCCGACGACGCCGACACCGCGGCACGCCCGGCCGGAGCGGGACGACTCGCCCGGGCCGTGCGAGCAGTCCGTACCGCACGACGCACCCGCCCTGGCCCTCGTCTCCGTCACCTTCGCGTACGGCTCGGCCGGTGAGCCCGTCCTCCACGGACTCGATCTCACCGTCCCCGCGGGCGCGCACCTCGCCGTCGTAGGGCCGAGCGGGATCGGGAAGTCGACGCTCACGGGGCTGGTCGCCGGGCTGCTGAAACCCCGGGAGGGGGCCGTCCGGGTGTACGGGCACACCGTGCCGGGTCCAGAAGCGGGCGCCTCCCGGGTGCTGATCCCGCAGGAGGCGTACGTCCACGGCGGGACCCTCGCCGAGAATCTGGGCCTCTTCCGCCGGGACCCGGTGCCGGAGGCGGAGCTGCTGGCCGCCGCCGAGGCCGTCGGCCTGACCCCGCTGCTGCGTGCGCTGGGCGGGCCCGCGGGCACGGTCGACCCGGCGGCGCTGTCGGCGGGCGAGCGGCAGCTGATCGCCCTGACCCGGGCCTATCTGTCACCAGCGCCGCTCGCCCTGCTCGACGAGGCGACCTGCCATCTGGACCCGGAGGCGGAGGACCGCGCCGAGCGGGCGTTCGCGGCGCGCCCGGGCGGCACCCTGGTGGTCGTCGCGCACCGCATCAGCTCCGCCCGCCGGGCCGGCCGGGTCCTGGTGCTGGACGGGCCGCGCACGGTCTGTGGCACCCACGACGAGCTGCTGCGGACCTCGGCCCTGTACCGGGACCTGGTCGGCGGCTGGACGGTGCGGCCGGCCGCACCGGTGCGGTGATCACACCCAGCCCTCCCCCTGCGATATCCGGATCGCGTCGATGCGGTTGCGCGCCCCCGTCTTCCGGGTGATCGCCGCCATGTAGTTGCGGACCGTGCCGTTGGACAGGTGCAGGCTCCCGGCGATCTCCGCGATGGACGCCCCGCCCGCCGCCAGGGACAGCACGCTCAGCTCGCGTCTCGTCAACGGCATCTGCGCCGCCTTGAGGAATCCGAAGCCCAAGGACTCGTCGACGAAACGTTCCCTCGCTGCGACGGAGTGGATCGCCCGCACCAGCCGGTCCGGCGAGCCCGCCTTGTCCACGAAGCCGAGCGCCCCCGCCTCGGCCGCCCGCTTCAGCAGCCCCGGCCTTTTCGCACTCGCAAGGACCACGAGCGCCGGTGACCGGCCGCCCGTGCCGGGCGGGCATAACTCGCCGAGCGGCGGCACCCCATGACCGTCGGCACAGTCCAGGTCCGCCGCGCACACGTCCGGGCGCACGGACCGTGCCCGCGCGAGCGCGGCGGGCCATGGCGTGTCCTCCACGTGCAGGCCGGGTTCCCCCCGCAGCCATTCGGCAAGAACCGATCGCACCAGACACGCGTCGTGCACCAGAAGTACCCGGATCACTTCCCGCCCCTCCAGTAGGCCGTACTTCGCCCGCATCGCCGTGCTCTCGTCTTCAGGTGTTGACCGCGTGCCCCATTCTTGGGTGCGATCACCGTTCGCGGGCGCGTAGAACCGGCCATCAGGGTGCGTGGGGGCGCACGGAGGGCGCCCGTACGCCGCCACGCGCTTCGGCTGCCGGCGCATGGGCCCGGCCGGAGGGGGTAGCCGGGTGCGACCGGGGCGCCGGGGCGCGTCCGCAGGTCCGGACAGCCGATGGACGCGCGCGGGAGGCGCTCGCCGTGCGCCGCACGCCGCCGCGAGGGAGCCTTGACCCGGGGATGCGGCGCGCGGCCGTACGAGGAGGTGGTCGGCTTGTCCGACGGGCCAGGGCCCGCTCAGGCACCGGCGGCCGCCAGAACCCCGGTCGGCCAGCCGCTGCTCTCGCTCGCGCTGGCCTCGATGATCGAGGACGTGGACGCGCACTCCGGCGCGGTGTATCTGCTCAAGCCCGATGAGCCGGTCCTTGAGATGGCGGTGATGGCGGGCATGCCCCGTGCGTTCGCGGCACCGTGGGAGCGGGTGGGGCTGAGCGCGCCGGTCCCGGTGTCGGAGGCGGTGCGCGAGCGGCGCCTGGTGTGGGTGGGCGGCGAGGAGCAGATGGCGCGCCGCTATCCGCGTATCGCGGTGGTGCTGCCGTACCCGTTCGCGCTGGCCGCGCTGCCGGTGGCGACGGCGAGCAGGGTGTACGGCGCACTGTTCGTGACCTGGCCCGGAGCGCATCCGCCGGAACTGTCCGACCGGGAACGCGACATTCTGACGACGGGCTGCGCACGGCTGGCCCTGCGGCTGGAGCGGGCCACCGCTCAGAACCTGCCGATCGGCCCCGAGGCCGACCTGCTGGCGGCGCCGGCGTCGGGCGTGTCGGGCACGCTGGGCACGGTGGAGGCGGCGCGGATGGTCTCCCGGCTGCCGTACGGACTGGTGTCGCTGGATCTGCACGGCCGGATCGCCTTCGCCAACACGGCGGCCGCCGACCTGCTCGGTAGACCCGTCGCGGAACTGCTGGGGACGCTGCCGTGGGCGTCGGTGCCCTGGCTGAACGACCCGATCTACGAGGACCGCTACCGGGCCGCGCTGATCAGCCAGCAGACGACGTCGTTCGTGGCGTTGCGCCCGCCGGGCGAGTGGCTGTCGTTCCGGCTGTATCCGAGCACGACCGGACTGAGCGTGCGCATCAGCCGGGCCCGGGCGGTGGCCGAGATGGCGCGGGCGGCGCCGCAGTCGGGGCCGGGGCCCTCGCGGCTGGTGACCATCTCGCAGGTGCTGAGTCTGGCCGGGGCGCTGACCGAGGCGGTGGGGGTGCAGGACGTCGTGCAGTTGGTGTGGGAGGAGGTCGCCCCGTCGGTCGGCTGCCAGGCGATGGCGATCCTCGGCTCGCAGGCCGGGCGGCTGCATGTGCTCGGGCAGCGCGGGTATGTCGACCCGCACGTCGTGGAGCGGTTCGACGGGGTGCCGTTGAGCGAACGCACCCCGGGCACCCATGTCCTGACCAGCGGGGTGCCGGCCTTCTTCGACTCGCGGGAGCAGCTGGAGCGGCTGTACCCGGAGCGGTACGAAACCCCGGACGGGTACGCGGCGTGGGCGTATCTTCCGTTGATCGCATCCGGGCGGCCGGTGGGCACCTGCGTGCTGGCCTACGCCGACCGGCACGTCTTCCCGGCCGACGAACGAGCCGTCCTGACCAGCCTCGGCGGCCTGATCGCGCAGGCACTGGAGCGTGCCCTGCTGTACGACGCCAAGCATCGGCTGGCGCAGGGGCTGCAGGAGTCGCTGCTGCCGCACTCACTGGCGCCGCTGCCCGGCATCGAGGCGGCCGCCCGCTATCTGCCCGCCACCCACGGCATGGAGATCGGCGGCGACTTCTACGACCTGGTGCCGACCCCTCCGCTGGCCGCGGCGGTGATCGGGGACGTCCAGGGGCACAACGTCACGGCGGCCGCGCTGATGGGCCAGATCCGCACCGGGGTACGGGCGTACACGACGGTGGGTCAGGCGCCCCACGAGGTGATGCGCAGCACCAACCGGCTGCTCATCGACCTCGGTGCCGACCTGTTCGCCAGCTGCCTGTATCTGCGGCTGGACCCGGCGCGGGGGCAGGCCGTGATGGCGCGTGCCGGGCATCCGCCGCCGCTGCTCAGACGCCCGGACGGACGGGTACGGGTGCTGGACCTGGCCGGCGGCCCGCTGCTCGGGATCGACGCGGCGGCCACGTACCCGACGACCGAGGTGTGCCTGACGCCCGGCACGGTCCTCGCCCTCTACACGGACGGTCTCGTGGAGTCTCCCGGCGTGGACATCGAGGACTCGCTGGTCGAACTCGGCGCGCTGCTCGCCGAGGTCGGCGACCAGCCGCTGGAGAACCTGGCCGACGAGCTCGTACGGCACAGCGCGGCGGCGCGGGAGCGGATGGACGACGTGGCGGTGCTGCTGCTGCGGGCGCGCGAGGACCGCTGAGCCGCCACCCCCGACAGCCGCGGTCCGGCCCTCCCGCCGGAGGGCCGGACCGTCCCTGCCGGCCGGAACCGCTGTGGGCCGGTCAGGGAGTGTCGGGACGGCTTGCCGGGTCCCGGTGAAGGGGCGGCTCGTCAGGTCCCGGGACGGGATGGTTCGTCAGGTTCCCGGGGCGAGACGGCTCGTCAGGCCCGGGGTGGGACGAATCGTCGGGTCCCCGGTGCGGGACGGCTCAACGGCCGTCCCGGTGCGGAGCGGCTCAGTGGGTCCCGGTGAGGGAGTCCGACCCGTCGCCCGTGCCCTCGCCGGACTGGTCCCCGGTGCCCGAGGCGTCGCCGGTACCGCTCTGGTCACCGGCACCGCTCTGGTCACCCGCCGTGGCGGACGGGTCGGCGGCGCCGCCGATCTGGTCGCCGCCGGCCTGGTCACCGGCGCCGGCCTCGTCCCCGGCGGAGGCCGAGGGATCGGCGGTGCCCGCCTGGTCGCCTCCGCCCGCCTGGTCGCCTCCGCCCGCCTGGTCGCCTCCGCCCGCCTGGTCGCCTCCGCCGGCCTGGTCGCCCGCGCCGTTGCCGCCGTCGCCCAGGGTGGCCCCGGTGGCCTGCAGGGCGGCGGTCACCGGCTGGAAGAAGGTCTCGCCGCCGCTGGTGCAGTCGCCGCTGCCGCCGGAGGTGAGGCCGACGGCGCCGCCGTCCTGGGTGAACAGGGAGCCGCCGCTGTCGCCGGCCTCGGCGCAGACGTTGGTCTGGATGAGCCCGGTGACGGTGTCCACGCCGTTCGGGTCGGTCTCGCTCTGGAAGTTGACGGTCGCGTCGAGGCCGGTCACCTGGCCGTTGTGCAGCCCGGTGGTGGAACCCATCCGGAACACGTTCTCGCCGACGGTGGCGTCCGCGGCCTGGGTGATCTGCACGGTCTGGCCGTTGCCGGTGTTGACCTCACTGGGCGCCTGGGTGTTCGCGTCGTTGTACTTCACGAGCGAGAAGTCGCCCTCGCCGGGGAAGGTGGCCTGGTCCACGGTGGCGATGGGCTGGCCGGTCTCGGAGTCGGACCAGTCCTTGGCGGCGACCCCGCAGTGACCGGCCGTCAGGAAGGCGGGGCTGCCGTCGGAGGCCTTGACGTTGAAGCCGAGGGAGCAGCGCACATTGCCGCCCTGCACCTGGGAGAAGATGGCGTCGCCGCCCGAGACGAAGGTCTTGAAGGTGCCGGAGGACTTCTTCAGGGTCGCCATGCCCGAGCCGAGGCCCTGCACGGTCGACTGCAGCCGGTTCCACTTGGCGCCGGTGACACTGGAGTCGGCGGTGACCACGACCTTGTTGGTCCGCGGGTCGACGGCCCAGGCGGTGCCCGGGACGGTCGCCTTGGTCTTCAGGGCCTGCGCGGCGGACTTGAGTTCGGAGATGCTGTTCTCGACCTGGCGGACGACCGCGCCGGCCTTCTCCGCCTGCTGGATGACGTTGTTGTCACCGCTGACCACGTTGACGACCAGCTGCTGCTTGCCGCTGTCGTAGTAGGAACCGGCGAGCGCGTCGCCGAGCAGCTTCTGCAGCTGCGCGGAGAGGTCCGAGGCGTCCGCGGCCTTCAGGGTCTTCGCGGCGCCGGCGCCTGAGGCCTTGTTCTGATCCTGGGACGCGTTGGCGTTGGGCAGCAGGAGGGCCGCCGCTCCGAGCGCCGCGACACCGCCCACCGCTATCGCGGCTTTGCGCTTGGGCATTCGCTTGTGACTCAAACTTCTCGACCTCCTGGGACGGGGGGTATGCCGCTCTGGGGCAGCTGATCGGGGCGCCTGGATGGCCCTAGGTACGGGCGGGTCACGCGGTGCGTTCAATTCCGCTTGCCAACTTCCGTGCCATGGCCGCGAATCGGCCAGGCACCGCGTGTCGCGCCGTGCGGCCGGGAAGAATCCCCCATATGACGATGACCACCGCCGAAGCCGACAAGATCCTCTCCGCCAACTTCGCGCCCTGGGTCCTCGACCTCGGGCTGACCGTGGAGGCGTTGGGCGAGGACCGAGCCGTTCTGCGTCTGCCCTGGTCGGACCGGCTGGCCCGGGAGGGCGGCGGGCTGTCGGGGCAGGCGCTGATGGCCGCCGCCGACACGGCGACGGTGATCGCGGTCTCGGCCGCGCGAGGGGGCTTCGTGCCGATGACGACCGTGCAGCAGTCGACGTCGTTCCTGCGGGCGGTGACCGGTTCGGATGTCCTGATCGAAGCGGTCCTGACCAAGCTGGGCCGGCGGATGGCGTTCGCGGACATCACGCTGGGCGATGCCGGATCGGGTGCGCTCGCCGCCCGCGCGAGCACGGTCTATGCACTCATGGGCTGACACGCTCAGCTACTGATCGGTAGCGGTACGTTCCGATCACGTACCGGAATCCCTGCTTCAGAGAATCTACACATTGAATACTCAACCAAGTCACTGACGCCCCCGGTTCTGCACATCCGCACGCCCCCCGGTACGCCTTTGGCGCGGAGTGCCGGATTCGCGGCGGGGCGAGCAAGAGGCGGGTTGCGCCGATGCCGTGCGCCATGTGAAGGAGTCGCCGACATGCCGTGCGCACACCTGCACGGTTGGGCCTGCGGGCGAGCCAAGTGCGCTGGTGAGAGGCCTGCTTGATTGGAAGCGCAACCCGCGTGCGTGCTTTGATCCATCGCACCGCGGGACTCCCCCGGGTTCCCGGAAACGGGGGCCCGGTGCCCGTGGGCGCGGCCGTCCGTCTGTCCCCAGAGGGGGCCGCTTCCCCCCTTGTGAAATATCCATACGAAGGGAAGTTCCACCATGAACTCCACCCCCCAGGTTGAGACCGTCGAGATCTCGGACGCCGAGCTGGACAACGTCTCCGGCGGTCTTTCCGTGAACGCCCTCAACACCGTGACCGGCGCCCTGAACGGCGTTGCCCCGCTTTCCGGCCTGGTGGACACCGCCGTCGGCACCGTCGAGGGTGTCACCGGCCTGAGCGTTGCCCCGGTTTCCGGCCTGGTTGCCGGTCTCTGATCGCACCTCGGTGTCACCGAAGTCCCGGAGCCGCCCCCCGGCTCCGGGACTCTCGGGTGTTCCGAAGCATGTCGTGACGATGTCTCTCCTCGGGTGAGGGAAGTTCCGTGCAGTTCCGCCAACAGGCCCTCGCCAAGCTCCAGTCCCCGGAGGAGCTGGATCTTCCGGTGCGGCTGGCCCGTCCCCAGGGCTGGCTCGCGCTCGGCGTCACCGTCGTCGTGATGGCGGCGGCCTCCGTGTGGGCGGTGACCGGTTCGGTCGCCTCCACGGTGAGCGCGCAGGCCGTCCTCACCCACGGGCAGGGCAGCTATGTGCTGCAGAGCCCCGTGGCCGGCCAGGTGACGGCCGTACTCGCCCGGCAGGGCGAGCGGCTGCCTGCCGACGCTCCCGTGCTCAAGGTCCGTACCGGCCAGGGCGATTCCGTGGTCCGCACGGTCGCCGCGGGCCGCATCACGGCGCTCGCCGCCACCATCGGCCAGATCATCCAGACCGGCACCGACGTGGCGGCCGTCGAGAAGGTCGCCCACGCCTCCGACCCCCTGTACGCGACGGTGTACGTCCCCGCCGAGAACGCGGCCGCCATCCCGGCGCACGCCGCCGTGGACCTCACCGTGTCCTCGGTGCCGACCCAGCGGTACGGCGTACTGCGCGGACATGTGAAGTCGGTGGACCGCACCGCCCAGTCCGCCCAGTCGATCTCCACGTTCCTCGGCGACAGCCAGCTCGGCGAGCAGTTCACGCGGAAGGGACGCCCGGTGGCCGTCCTGGTCGTCCTGGACAAGTCGTCGGCCACGAAGAGCGGCTACCGGTGGTCGAGCGCCGAGGGTCCGCCGTACCGGCTGGACTCCATGACCCTCGCCACCGGTGCGATCCGGCTGACCGACCAGCGCCCCCTCGATTGGCTGCTCCCGTGACCACCACCCAGGAAACCCGCAGCCGCAGACGGGCCGCCCCCGCGAGGCGTCCGGTCCCCAAGCCCCGCGGCGGCACGGTCCGTACGCCCACCGTGCTCCAGATGGAGGCCGTCGAGTGCGGTGCCGCCTCCCTGGCGATGGTGCTGGGCCACTACGGCCGGCACGTCCCGCTGGAGGAACTGCGCATCGCCTGCGGTGTCTCCCGTGACGGCTCGCGTGCCAGCAACCTGCTGAAGGCGGCCCGCAGCTACGGCCTGACCGCCAAGGGCATGCAGATGGATCTGGCCGCCCTCGCCGAGGTCGCGGCGCCGGCCGTCCTGTTCTGGGAGTTCAACCACTACGTCGTCTACGACGGTATGGGCCGCCGCTTCGGACGGCGCGGGGTGTACATCAACGATCCCGCCAAGGGCCGCCGGTTCGTGCCCATGGAGGAGTTCGACGGCAGCTTCACGGGTGTCGTGCTGGTGATGGAGCCGGGTGAGGGCTTCACCAAGGGCGGACGCAGGCCGGGCGTGCTCGGCGCGATGCCGGCCCGGCTGCGCGGCACCGCGGGGACCCTGCCCGCGGCGGTGCTGGCCAGCCTGCTGCTGGTGGCGGTGGGCGCGGCGGTGCCCGCGCTCAGCCGTACCTATATCGACATGTTCCTCATCGGCGGGCAGACCTCGCTGCTGGGTGTGCTGTTCGCCTCGATGGCCACTTGTGTGCTGCTCACGCTGGTGCTGACCTGGCTCCAGCAGGCCAACCTGCTGCACGGCCGGATCATCTCCTCCACGCTCTCCAGCGCCCGCTTCCTGCGCCATCTGCTGCGGCTGCCCGTCACATTCTTCTCCCAGCGCTCCCCGGCCGACCTGGTGCAGCGGCTGCAGTCCAACGACCAGGTCGCCGAGACCCTGGCCCGCGACCTCGCGGCGGCGGGCGTGGACGCCATCGTCGTCGTGCTCTACGCCGTGCTGCTGTACACCTACGACCCCCAGCTGACGTTCGTCGGCATCGGCGTGGCCCTGCTCAACGTGGTGGCGATGCGCATGGTCGTACGGCTGCGCGCGACCCGTACGGCGAAGCTGCGCGCGGACACCGCTCGGCTCACCAACACCTCGTACACCGGTCTTCAGCTGATCGAGACGATGAAGGCGACCGGCGGCGAGGACGGCTACTTCCGCAAGTGGGCGGGGCAGCACGCCACCACGCTGGAGGAGCAGCAGCGGCTCGGTGTGCCGAGTGCCTGGCTGGGTGTGGTCGCGCCGACGCTCGCCACGCTCAACAGCGCGCTGATCCTGTGGATCGGCGGCCTGCGCGCGGTCGAGGGGCACATCTCGGTCGGCCTGCTGGTCGCCTTCCAGGCGCTGGTCACCCGCTTCACCGCGCCCCTGACCCGGCTCAACGGCGTGGCGGGCCGTATTCAGGACTTCGCGGCGGACGTGGCCCGGCTGAAGGACGTGGAGAACTTCCAGGCCGACCCGCTCTACGCCCGTCCCGGCGGGGGCGACTCCACGCGCCGGCTGCACGGGCATGTCGAGCTGGAGAACGTGACGTTCGGGTACAGCCCGCTGGACAAGCCGCTGCTGACCGGCTTCGACCTGATCGTGGGCCCCGGACAGCAGGTGGCGCTGGTGGGCGGCTCGGGCAGCGGCAAGTCGACGGTGTCCCGGCTGATTTCCGGCCTGTACACGCCCTGGGACGGTGTGATCCGCATCGACGGCCGCCGCCTGGAGGACATTCCGCGCGGCGCGCTCTCCGCCTCCGTCTCCTTCGTCGACCAGGACGTCTTCCTCTTCGAGGGCTCGATCCGCGACAACGTGGCCCTGTGGGACCCGTCGATCCCGGACGAGGCCGTGGTGGAGGCGCTGAAGGACGCGGCCCTGTACGAGGTCGTGATGCGCCGCCCCGGCGGCATCCACAGCAAGGTGGAGCAGGACGGGCGGAACTTCTCCGGCGGGCAGCGCCAGCGCCTGGAGATCGCGCGCGCGCTGGTACGGCGGCCCAGCATCCTCGTGCTGGACGAGGTGACCAGCGCGCTGGACGCGGAGACCGAGCTGGCCGTGATGGACAACCTGCGCCGGCGCGGCTGCGCCTGTGTGGTGATCGCCCACCGGCTGAGCACGGTCCGGGACAGCGACGAGATCGTGGTGCTGCAGCACGGCACGGTCGTGGAGCGCGGGCGGCACGAGGAGCTGGTGGCGCGCGGCGGCGCGTACGCCGCGCTGGTCAGGGAGCGGTGAGATGACGACTGTTCAGGAGGGGTACGAAGGCGACCTCGTCCTCGGCGCGCTCGGCTCGCTGGGCACGCGCGTCGACTGCGCCGGTTTCAACCGCGTGGACCTGGAGGGTCCGCAGGTGCTGTGGCTGGTCGCGGCCGGCGCCATCGACCTGTTCGCGGTGGACGCCGCGCAGCAGGGCCACTGGCACCATCTCGGCCGGCTGGAGGCGGGCGCGCTGCTGCTCGGCCCGGTCGCGGGCCCCCAGCACACCCTGGTGGCGCGCCCGGTGCGGGACTGCGTGGTGCACCGCATCAACCTGCGCGAGCTGTACCAGCCCGCCCACACCCAGACCTGGTCGTACGACGAGTACGGCAACCCGCAGTACGTTCCGCCCACGTCGAGCCCGCTGGAGTACGCCCTCGCGCTGGGCGTCGGCCGCGGCCTGTCGGTCCTCTTCCAGGCGCCGATGGCCGAGGAACGGGCCGTCGCACCCGCGGACGACGACGTGTTCTGGATGCAGGTGCCGCCGGGCAGCGCGCAGTACGGCTCGCTGTACGGCGCGGAGGCCTCCGCAGACCTGCTGATGGACCCGGCCCTGTGGCAGAGCATGGTCGACCAGCAGTACCGGCTGCTGACCGCGCTGGACCGCTGGATCGAACAGCTGGAGCGCACCCACGAGACGCGAACGGCCGCCGGGATCAAGGCCGGTGAGGAGGTGCGCGCCCAGGCCGACCAGACCCTGCTCGCCTCCATCGGCAAGCGCTCGGCGCGCCGTACGACGGCCGCCGACGCCGACGCCGGCTACGCGGCCTGCAAGCTCGTCGCCGAGGCGGCGGGGATCACCCTCGCCGAGCCCGCGCAGAGCGGCACCGAGAGCGAGCGGCTCGACCCGGTGGAGCGGGTGGCCCTGGCCTCCCGGGTGCGTACCCGGGCCGTGCGCCTGGACGGGCGCTGGTGGCGGGAGAACGTGGGCCCGCTGGTCGGGCACCGGGCCCTGTCCGGGGCGCCGGTCGCGCTCCTGTGGCGGCGCGGCGGGTACGTGGCCGTGCACCCGGGCACCGGTCGTGAGACGCCGATCGAGAAGGCGAACGCGGAGGAGTTCGAGCCGCGCGCGGTGATGTTCTACCGGCCGCTGCCCGAGCGGCGGCTCGGACCGCTCGGGCTGCTGCGGTTCAGCCTGCGCGGCACGCGCGGCGACCTGGTCAACCTGATGCTCGCCGGGCTGGTGACGGTGGCGATCGGTGCGCTGGTGCCGATCGCCACGGGCAAGGTGCTCGGCGAGTACGTGCCGCGGGCGCAGGAGGGCCTGATCGTCCAGGTGTGCCTGGCGGTGATGGTCAGCGGCGTGGTGTCGGCCGCGTTCACGCTGCTGGAGAACCTGACCATCCTGCGGCTGGAGGGCCGTATCGAGTCGGCGCTCCAGCCGGCCGTCTGGGACCGGCTGCTCAGGCTCCCGACCCGGTTCTTCACCCAGCGCTCCACCGGCGAACTGGCCAGCGCCGCCATGGGCATCAGCGCGATCCGGCGGCTGCTGGCGGGCGTCGGCCCGGTGGTCGCGCAGTCGGTGACGGTCGGTGCGATGAACCTCGGTCTGCTGCTGTGGTACAGCGTGCCGATGGCGCTGGCGGCGATCGGCATGCTCGTCGTCATCGCGGCCGTGTTCCTGGGGCTCGGACTGTGGCAGGTGCGCTGGCAGCGACGGCTGGTGGTGCTCGGCAACAAGCTGAACAACCAGGCGTTCCAGACGCTGCGGGGCCTGCCCAAGCTGCGGGTGGCGGCAGCGGAGAACTACGCGTACGCCGCCTGGGCGCGGGAGTTCGCGCGCAGCCGGGAACTCCAGCAGAGGGTCGGCCGGATCAAGAACCTCACCACAGTGCTGGGCGCGGTCTATCTGCCGGTGTGCACCCTGCTGATGTTCATGCTGCTGGCGGGGCCGGCCAAGGGCGCGATGTCGGCGGCGGCGTTCCTCACGTTCAACACGTCGGTGACGATGCTGCTGACCTCGGTCACCCAGCTCACGGGTTCGTTCGTCTCGGCGGTGGCCGCGCTGCCGCTGTTCGAGGAGATCAGGCCGGTCCTGGACGCCACCCCCGAGGTGCGCACGGCCAGCACCCGCCCGGGCCCGCTGTCCGGAGCGGTGGAGGCCCGCCGGCTGTCCTTCCGGTACGCCGACGACGGCCCGCTCGTCCTGGACGACGTGTCCTTCGCGATCCGGCCGGGCGAGTTCGTGGCGATCGTCGGCCCGAGCGGGTGCGGCAAGTCCACGCTGCTGAGGCTGCTCATCGGCTTCGACAAGCCGGTCTCGGGCAGCGTCCTGTACGACGGCCAGGACCTGGCGGCCCTCGACCAGTCGGCGGTGCGCCGCCAGTGCGGGGTCGTGCTGCAGCACGCCCAGCCGTTCACCGGCTCCATCCTGGACGTCATCTGCGGCACCGAGCCGTACACGCCGGAGGAGGCGATGGCGGCCGCCGAGATGGCGGGGCTCGCGGAGGACATCAAGCGCATGCCCATGGGCCTGCACACGATCGTCGCGGGCAACGGCGCGATCTCCGGCGGGCAGCGCCAGCGTCTGATGATCGCCCAGGCGCTGATCCGGCGCCCGCGCATCCTGTTCTTCGACGAGGCGACCAGCGCCCTCGACAACGACACCCAGCGGATCGTCATCGAGAGCACCCGCAAGCTCAACGCCACGCGCATCGTCATCGCCCACCGCCTGTCGACGGTGCTGGACGCGGACCGGGTCGTCGTCATGGAGGACGGCAAGGTCATCCAGCAGGGCCGGCCCGCCGAGCTGCTGGCGGACACCGCGGGGCGGCTGCACGAGCTGGTGCGCAGGCAGCTCGCGTAGGGCCGAGGGCCGCCCGTGCCGGGTGGCCGGGTCGCCGTGCCGGTTCCCGCGGACGACCATGGAACCGAGAACGAGCACGGCGGGGCCCGGACGGGCCGGGGCCGCACGGAGCCGGCCCCGGGGCCGTTCGCCCGCCGCCGGGCGGGAGCAGCGCATGACGGACACCGACGTACTGATCGCCGGGGCGGGCCCGGTCGGTCTGACCGCCGCCCTCGAACTGAGCAGACGGGGGGTCGGCTGCCGGCTCGTCGACAGACTTCCGAAGCGGCTGCCGTATGCGAAGGCGGTGGGGATCCAGCCGAGGACGATCGAGATCTGGGACCGGATGGGCGTGGCCCGCGCGGCCCTGGACGCGGCGGTTCCGTTGCGCGGACAGCTCACCTATGTGAACGGCACCGAACAGGGGCGCATGGAGATGTCGCTGCCGCCCGAGGTGCCGTACGGGTTCGCCGCGCTGCCGCAGTACGAGACCGAGCGCATCCTCGAAGAGCGCCTGGCCTGCTTCGGCAACCGCATCGAGCGCGGAACGGAGCTGTTGTCCTTCACCCAGGACGCCGACGGGGTCACCGGCCGGCTGCGCACCTCGGACGGCGAGGAGACGGAGATCCGCTCGCGCTTCCTGGTCGGCTGCGACGGCGCGCACAGCGTCGTGCGCAAGACGCTGGGGCTGTCCTTCGAAGGCGGGGCGCTGCCGGAGGAGTACATGCTCGCGGACGTGGAGGTGGACTGGGACCTGGCACCGGGATGGACGGTGCGCGCGATGCACCGCGATCCCGGCGGTGCGGTGGACGACATACTCGTGTGCATCCCGCTGCCGGGCCGGTACCGCTACCGCATGTCCATGCTGGTCCCGCCCGAACTCTCGCTGCGGGACCGGCCGGAGGCGGTCGACGCGGTGACCCACGGCCTGGAGACCGGGCCGGCCCCGCGCCTGGAGCACGTCCAGGCCGTCCTCGACCGGCTGTCCCCACGGCCGACGACCGCGTCGGCGATGCGCTGGTCGTCGGTGTTCCGCATCAGCCACCGCATCGTGGACCGCTACGGCGAGGGCCGCGTCTTCGTGGCCGGCGATGCCGCGCACATCCATCCGCCGACCGGCGCCCAGGGCATGAACACCGGGATCCAGGACGCCTGCAACCTGGCGTGGAAACTGGCCCTCGCGACACAGGGCGTCGCCCGGCCCGGGCTGCCGGCGAGCTACGACGCCGAACGCAGGCCGGTGGGACAGGAAGTGGTGGGCCGCACCCTGCGGCACTCGGCGCAGGGCATCCAGGCCGACCCGGACGATCCCCTGACCGTGGGACTGCGGGAGGCACAGCTGCTGATCGCCTACCCGGACAGCCCGCTCGTCGAACCGGGACCGGCAGCCGGTCCCGGCCCGGCCGCGGGTGAGCGCGCACCGGACTGCGGCGGCCTGCTGGACCCGCTCGCGAACTTCCCGCTCCGTCTCTACGACGTGTTGCGCGAGCGGGACCACGTCCTGCTTCTGTACGCGGACCGCGCCGACGGGGCGAAGGGGTTCGACGAGCTGGCCGGCACCGCGCGCCGCATGGCGCACGGCCGGCTGGCCTGCTACTGCGTGCTGCCGGAACACGAGGACGCCGGTCCCCTGTCCCTGCCGGTGCTGCGAGATGGCCGGGGCGAGTTCCGCGAGCGGTACGGGACCGGTGGGAGCAACGCGTTCCTCGTGCGCCCGGACGGCTATCTCGGCGCACGGGTGTCCCCGGCCGGTCCCGGGCCGCTCTCCGCGGCCCTGGCCCGGGTGTTCGCAGGCTGAGAGCGCGGGTCAGTCCAGCCCCGGGACGGGTGCACCCGAGGGCATTCCGGCCCCGATGTAGCCGTCGTAGAACTCCTTCCACGGCGCGCCCGCCCCTGCGTGCGGCCCCGCCGAGCGCTCGCCGCGTGCCATGGCGTCCAGGGCGGTCAGGCAGACCTCCCAGCCGGCGCCGTTGCGGGCGGCGGTGTTCTCGGCGACGAGGACGTTGGTCAGGGTGAACCGGGTGCGCCCTTCGTCCGCCGCCTCCAGGTCGAAGTGGAGTTCGTCGCCGCCCCACTCGAAGGACAGGTGCCGGGGCGGGTCGACGGCGAGCACCCGGCCGGTGGACTCGGGCATGTTGGGGTCGCCGCTGAACCGGATGGCGCCGCCGGGGCGCAGGTCCGCCTCGGCGCGGGAGGGGAACCACGCGGCGAGTTCGTCCGGGTCGGTGACGAAGTGCCAGACGCGGTCGATCGGGTGGTCGTAGGTACGGCTGAAGCGGACGGCTGGGCGGCCGTCGTCGAGGGTCAGATAGGTGCCGGTGAGGTCGACGGACATGGTGCTCGGGTCCTTCACGATGGGGGGATTCAGGTGGCGTCCGATATCTCGTCCCGCTCGACGGAGTCCTGGGACTCGTTCGCCTCGCTCGGCTCGCTCGGCTCGTTGGCCTCGTCGAGGCGGCGGCCCAGGGCGTCGAGGCTGCTGTTCCACAGTCTGCGGTACGGCGCCAGCCAGGCGTCGAGGGCGGCGATCGGGGCCGGGTCGAGGGCGTAGACGCGGCGCTGCGCGTCCTGCCTGACCCGCACCAGACCCGCCTCCCGCAGCACCTTCAGGTGCTTGGAGGTGCTCGGCTGGCTCAGCCCGCATGCCTCCACGATCTCCCCGACGGGCCGGGGCCGCTCCAGGAGCAGAGCGACGATGGCCCGCCGGTGGGGGTCGGCGAGAGCGGTCCAGAGCGCGGCGTCGGACATGAGACCAATATGCCTCTGCGGTTATATTCCTGTCAAGGAATGGAAGACTGCCCGGGCCTCGGCGCGCGAGCTCTCAGAAGTTCGAGATCACACTGGTCAGCACCTCGCTGATGATGTTCGGGTTCTTGGCGTCGTAGGCGTGCGCCCCGGTGGCCGCGGCGATCTCCTCCAGCACCGTCCGGCCGTTCGAGTCCTGCTGGTCGGCCTGCGATCCGTAGGCCACCGTGAACACGCGGACCCTCTTCTCGGGGGTGCCGATCCCGGCGAGCACCTGCTTGAGGGACGGCGTGGGCGGCACGCCCTCGTTGCGGCCGTCGGTGAGCAGGACGATCGCGTTGATGGCGCCCGGGTCGTAGTCCTTGCGCATGGCGTCCACCGCCGCCTCGACCGTGCCGTACAGGCCGGTCGCGCCGCTCGGCACCAGGTTGCCGACCTCGTCCGCGAGCACCGCGCGCCGCGTCGCACCGCCGCGCCCGGCCGGCTTCTCCCCCATCGGCCCGATGTCCACCAGCGGGACGTAGTGGTGCTTGCCGTCGAGACCGGCCGCGTTGGAGAACTTCCACAGGCCGACCCGGTCGGTGGCCGCGAGCCCGCCGAAGAGCGCGGGTTCGGCGTTGCGCAGCAGCTCCATCTTGCTGCCGCCGGTGCCGGGCACCTTGTCGCCCATCGACTTGGAGGTGTCGATCAGCACGAGGACGTTCGCCCGCCGCCGCAGGGTGGGCCAGACGGTCTGCAGCCGGTCGAGGACGTCACCGTCGGGGGCCGCGTACTGAGAGATACTCGCCGTGGGCAGTGCGCCGTTGTCCGGCGACAGGGCCGGGGCGGCGCCGGCGGCGCCCGTGTGGGTCCGGAAGCCGTACGGCGCGAAGTACTTGCCGTAGACCTCCGGGCGGTGCAGGTAGGCCAGGAAGTCCCGGGCCACCGGCCGCTTGACCTTGCCCATGCCGGCGAGTTCGACATACGGATGGTCGCTGACCGGGTCGCTGTCGCTCGGGTAGAAGGAGACCAACGGGGTGCGCGGGCGGCTCCGCTTCTCGCAGCCGCGCGCCTTGCTGTAGGCCCCGCAGGGGTAGCCCTCGTTGTACGCGACGACGGCGTCCTCCTCGACCGTGACGGCCGAGATGTACTTCAGCGCCTCGTCGGCACCGCCCCGGTCGTCGGCGGCGCGCAGGTTGGCCAGGAACGTCAGCGTGGTGTCGCCGTAGTGGACCACGGACTTCTCGATGGCGCGGACGAAGGCCTGGTTGTCCGGCGCGTCGATGTCCTCGGCGGACAGTTCGGCGCTGGTGCGGGTCTTGGCGTAGTAGGCGCCGATGGTGGCGTTCAGGCCGGAGGTGGAGTACGAGGGGTTCGTCTTGCCCAGCTTGAACGCGCCCCACTGTTTCTGCCCGACGCTCTCCCAGAACTTGGCCGGGTCGGCGGCCCATTCGGCGAGCTTGCCCCAGCCGATGGTGGACTCCGGCCAGCCGAGGGCCTCGGCCATCGGCTTGGGCATGGCGATCGTCAGCGGGCTGGTCACGATGGGCTCGGCCGTCTCGGGCAGCAGCCTCTTCGCCGCCCCCTTCGCCCGGGCGCGGGCCAGGGTGAGCCACTCGCTGCCGGCGGGCGACCACACGTCGGGCCGGTCACCGTCGTCCTCGCCCCAGCCCGTGGCCAGCGCGCGCATCGCCGTACCGGAGTTGACGGAGGAGACCTCGACCTTGACACAGGTGCCGTCCGTGCTGGTCCGCGCGTTGTACTGCGCGGCGGCCTCGCTCAGCGAGGTCGAGACGTCGATGGACGCGGCGACGTGCAGTTTGACGCGGGCGAGCGAACAGCGCGCCAGCGCCGAGTTCTTGTCATCCGTGCCGGAGTCGCCCGTGGCCTTCAGCAGGAAGGCGACGAGCGCACCGGCCACGGCCATCGCGACACAGGCCACGAGGACGGCTCGGGTACGCCCGGACAACCTGCCGGCGGACCGCTCGCCTAATCGGACGCGTCCCGCGGCCGCCGGCAGCAGCGCCCGGCGGCGGCGAGCCGGGGGTACGGGCGGGTCACCCCGGCGCTCCGCGGAGGTGCCGGAACCCTGCGGGGTGCTGCGCTCGCGGCGGACCGGGGAGACGACGGAATCGTCATCCGCCGCCTCCGACACGACCGCCGCGGTAGCGGGCACCTCCGATTCGGGTACCTCCGACCCAGCCACCTCCGATGCGGCCACCTCCGACACGAGCGGCTCGTCACCGTCCGTCCCGGCTGCGGCGGAGTCCGTACCACGCGCTCCGTATACGACGGCATCACCGCCGCCCGGCTCGGACGCGTCGGTGCCGGCGGCCGACGCGTGTTCGGACGCGGGGGACGCGGAACCGGAACCGGAACCGGCACCGGACCGACCCTCGAAGCCCACGGTGTCAGGGCCGGCCGAGGCACCCACCGTGCGCTCGGGCGGCAGCGACGTGAGGATCCGCACGGCCGTCGCGGCCGCGCACCACGCCGCGATCTCCTGGGAACCGCCCGAATCCGCCCGGTGCTTGCCGCCGTCGGCCTTGTCGCTGATCCCCCGGATCGTCAACGTGTCGAGCCCGCCGACGAGATGGGCGGCCCGGCACACGCCGGCGCTCTCCATCTCGATCGCGACGGCGTCGTCGTAGTTCCCGCGCAGCAGTTCGCCCAGCTCGGAGGTCTCCCGGTCGAGAACGACGTTCCCGGAGGCGATCGGCGCGACCCGCACCCGGCCGGCCACCTCGGACCCGAAGGCGATGCGCTGTACGTGCTGGACGAGCCACCACGGCGCCTCCCAGCCCCGGGGCCGGTAGTGACCGCCGCGCGGACTCTGCTTCTCGCGGTAGTCGTAGATGCGCTCGCCGATCACCACGTCGCCGATCCGGACGTCGTCCTTCAGCCCGCCCGCCACACCGACGAAGAACAGCACCCTCGGCCGGTACAGGTCGTAGGCGTGCTTGGTGACCACGGCCGCGTTGTCGTTGCCGGGACCGGTCTGCGCCAGGACGACGGTCCACGGGGAGCCGGGCAGCCGGCCCCGCTCGAAGATCGTGCCGCTCTCGCTGCTGCGGGTGAGGTCCTCGAGCCGGGCGCGCACCGCGTCGTACTCGACGTGCAGCGCGGTCAGGATCACCGCTACGGGACCAGAAGAAGTGTCTGCCACCTGTAACCGATTCTCGACTCAGAGCCCCCATGCCGACGGCGCCACCGTAGCGGACGCGCTCCGCCCTGGGGACCGGGTCGGGGCAGCCCGGAAAACGAAACGTTGCCGTTTCGCTAAATCTCCTCTAGCCTACAATGTGTACGAAACAGTTTCGTTTACGCGGCCGTTGCGCGCCCTTGCCGAACGACTTCCCTGGAGTGGCCCCCATGCCCCAGAAGACCCTGACCGACGGTCCCCGCACCGGGGCTCTCGCGAAAGCCCACGCCGAGGCCTCGGGCAAGCGGTGGTGGATCCTCGCGGTCATCGCCATAGCCCAGCTGATGGTGGTGCTCGACGCCACGATCGTGAACATCGCCCTGCCCTCCGCCCAGGCCGACCTCGGCTTCTCCGACGGCAACCGGCAGTGGATCGTCACCGCCTACGCGCTGGCCTTCGCCTCACTGCTGCTGCTCGGCGGCCGGATCGCCGACCTGTTCGGCCGCAAGCCCGCCTTCCTCGTCGGCGTCGTCGGCTTCGCCGCCGCCTCCGCGCTCGGCGGTGCCGCGAACGGCTTCACCATGCTGGTCATCGCGCGCGCCCTGCAGGGCGTCTTCGGCGCACTCCTCGCCCCGGCCGCGCTGTCGCTGCTCAACACGACGTTCACCGACGCCCGGGAGCGGGCCCGCGCGTTCAGCGTGTACGGCGCCATCGCGGGTGCCGGCGGTGCGGTCGGTCTGCTGCTCGGCGGTGTACTGACCGATGCGTTCGACTGGCGCTGGACGCTCTACGTGAACGTGGCCATCGCGGTCGTCGCCTTCATCGGCGGCTGGGTGCTGCTGGGCAACCACCGGGACGCGGCGAACGCCAGGCTGGACGTGCCGGGCACGGTCCTGGTCGCCGCCGGCCTGTTCTCTGTGGTGTACGGCTTCTCCAACGCCGAGACCCACGACTGGGGTTCGCCGCTGACCTGGGGCTTCCTCGGCGCGGGCGGGCTGCTGCTGGCCACCTTCGCCTGGTGGCAGACGCGGACCGCACACCCGCTGCTGCCACTGCGCATCCTGCTCGACCGCGACCGCGGCGCCTCGTTCCTCGCGGTGCTGATCACCGGCGCGGGCATGTTCGGCGTGTTCCTCTTCCTGACCTACTACCTCCAGCTCAACCTCGGCTTCAGCCCCACGAGGACCGGTGTGGCGTTCCTGCCGATGGTCGGCGCTCTGATGGTGGCCTCCCAGGTGGGCACGACCGTCCTGATGCCCCGGATCGGCCCGAAGGCCGTCATCCCGCTGGGCTTCGCGATCGCCACGGCCGGCATGGCCTGGCTGACCGGCATCGGCCTCGGCTCCGACTACGTCAGCGCGGTGCTGCCGCAGCTGATCGTGATCGGCGCGGGCCTCGGCCTGGTCATGCCGCCCGCGATGCAGCTGGCCACCGGCGGGGTCGCGGCCGAGGACGCGGGTGTCGCCTCGGCGACGGTCAACGCCATGCAGCAGGTGGGCGGTTCGATCGGCACGGCCCTGCTGAACACCCTCGCGGCGAGCGCGGCCACCGACTACCTGTCGGGCCACAACCCCGCGAGCAGGCCGGTCCAGGCGCAGGCGACGATCGAGAGCTACACCACCGCCTTCGGGTGGTCTGCGGGCTTCTTCGCCGCGGGCACGGTGATCGCGTTCCTGCTCTACCGGCGCGGGGTGCCGAAGCAGGACGCCGGGGCCGCACCGGTCGTCCACATGTGACAGCCGCGTCCGCTCCGCCGAACCGCCTAGCGGAGCCCTCCGGTCAGAGGGGCCGCCGTCAGCAGGGAGACGGCGGCCCCTCTCCGCTGTCATGGTGTGGGCATGCGCGAGGCGAGGGGTCGGCGACGGCGGCGCCCTCTGCCTCGTCGTGATCCCGGGAAGTGCCGCCGTGCTGGTGCCGTGGTGGACCGGCGGCCGGCGGGCCGGTGACCGGTGGCTTCCGCTGCGACTGCCCGGCCTCGCTCCCCTGGCGGCCGGAGCCGCCGTGATCCTTGAGTCCTCTGCCCGGTTCGCCCGGAGGGACTCGGCACCCGGCGCCCGTCGCGCCGCCCGCGCGGCTGGTGGTGAACGGGCCGTACCGGTACGTACGCCATCCGATCCACGTCGCGGTCGTCGCCGCGCTGTGCGGCCAGGGTCTGCTGGTCGCCCGGTCGGTGCTGTTCGCGTACGCGGCCGGGACCTGGGTGCTGATCTGGGCCTTCGTGCGCCGCACGAGGAGCCGGGGCT
Organism: Streptomyces sp. NPDC101151; assembly: GCF_044768335.1. Taxonomy (NCBI): domain Bacteria; kingdom Bacillati; phylum Actinomycetota; class Actinomycetes; order Kitasatosporales; family Streptomycetaceae; genus Streptomyces; species Streptomyces sp. NPDC101151. The sequence goes on from NZ_JBIWPP010000010.1 coordinate 53,861, forward strand.
GGCGCGCCGGTTCGGCGCCGAGTACGGGGTCTACCGGCGGGCGGTACCGGCCTGGTGGCCGCGGCGCATGCACCGGCGGGGCGCCTGAGGGCGCTGCGGCGGGTCGTCGCGATCGCTCGCGGAACACCCTGGCGGTCGGCCTCGGCGCGCCCTGGCGGTCGACCGCGGCGTGGCGTGGCAACAGTCCGTGCACAGGCCTGGGCGGCCGCCGTCACGCCTGGTGCGACACGAGTCACCAGTACGTGACATGGGTCCTGTTGAAACCAGTTGTTTTTCGCCGCTCCCCGGGACGACCCCCCACAGGCCAGCCCGGGGAGCGGCATCGTGCCCGGTAGCCGGCGGGCGGCCCCACTCCGCCCGTCGGCCCCGGTACGAGATCGCAGGTTCCCCGCCCCAGGGGCCGCACTCCCCATTTGCGGGCCTGATCCGGTGATACGGGGTGACCGCGCGATCCCGGTCCCTAGAACGCGAAGACGCTGCTGTTCAGTGCGTCCTTCACGCACGAGTTGCCGAAAGTACGTTCGTACGAGACGCGCTTGCCCTGCCAGACGCCGTCCACCGTGACGACCACGGGGTTGTACACCTTGGTGCACCAGACGTCGTCGCGGGACTTGAGGGCCTCGAAGTTGCCGCCGATGCCGCGCAGTTCGGCGCAGGCCAGGGCTGCGGCCGGGTGGGTGCCGGAGGCCGTCGGGGCGCAGTTCAGGGTGACGGCGCGCTCTGGAGTGGCCAAGGCCGCGTTGTCGCCGTGACCGGTGGTGAGCACCAGCGCCGAGGGGGCGTAGAGCGACGACGGCGCGGCATCCGGTGCAGCGGCGGCGCCCCCGGTGAGGGGTCCGCAGACGGCGGCGGCCGCGAGGCCGAGGGTCGCTGCCCAGCGCGCGGTGTTCCGCATTGTGTGCATCCTTCCGCTCGAATAGACGGGTGCCAGCTTCGGCCCGGTAGGCGCCGGAGCGGCGAGCGCCACTCTGCCGAGTCCGCCGTCGAAACACACATCCGACCCACAGCTTTCAGTAACCTTGCGTGTTGAAACAGTGGCGTGAAGTCACGGAATTCGAACACGCCGACCGCTCAACTGAGCCGCTCTTGATCGTGGGCGACGGCCGGATGGCTGAAAAACACCGCTTCGTTAATAGGCCTGAAACATTCCGGCTCTGCCCACGGCGAACCCCTTCGTGACGCCTTGTGTTCATGGAATGGCTGGAGTAATCCTCATTACATGATTACAACTGAGCAGAAAGCGAAGCTGCGCGGCTGGTTCGCCGGCCGGCTGTCCGACGATCTCTTCGAGGAACTGGTCGAGGTGACCGCCGACCGCGAGGAGATCACGGTGATCGGACGCATCCCGGAGCCCCGGCTCGCCGGCAACGCCTCGGACGCCGAGCGGGAGTCCGCCGTACGGGCACGGATCCAGGAGTTCCGGGAGCGGACCCGCGAGGCCCGGATGGAGGCGGCCCGCGAGGCCGAGCACCTGTTCCGCCGGAAGGTGTCCTGGGGTGTCGTCTGCGGCACGGAGCGCGCCCTGTTCACGCATGTGGCCGCGCCGGTGATGACCCGGCTGCGCCAGCCGGAACGCCAGGTCCTGGACACGCTCATCGCGGGGGGCGTGGCACGCAGCCGCAGTGACGCCCTCGCCTGGTGCGTGCGCCTGGTCCAGCGGCACACCGACGACTGGCTGACCGAGCTGCGCGAGTCCCTGGAACACGTCCAGCGGGTACGGGCGCAGGGGCCGGACTCCGAGGAGGTGGCTGATTCCTCCACCGACGACGGTGAAGATGGATGATTCATCCTCTGGCAGGGGTTCTGCCGGCGCCGTAGCGTCGGCAGAACCCTCCGGGACGGCCCCAGCCCGTGCCGCACACCCCGCGGCACCGACGGTCGTTCGCCACCGCCGCGCCACCAAGCGCTCCATCGCCGCATCCTCGCTGGAGCCCCCGTTGACCCCTCCGCCCCCCGACTCCCCCACCGCGCCGCCGCCTTCGCTCACCGAGGTCGAGCCCTACGGTGTCGAGCGCATCCCCGACGCGGACCGCACCGCGACCCCGCTCGATCTGTTCCGGGTCGCTTTCGGCGGCGCCAACACCTTCTCCACCTGTGTCCTCGGCGCGTTCCCGATCCTGTTCGGGCTCTCCTTCTGGCAAGGGCTCGCCGCCACCCTCCTCGGTGTCCTCGCGGGCGCGCTGATCCTGTGCCCGATGGCCGTGTTCGGTCCGGTCAACGGCACCAACAACGCGGTGTCCTCATCCGCGCACCTGGGCGTGCACGGCCGGGTGGTCGGCTCGTTCCTGTCGCTGCTGACCGCCGTCGCCTTCTTCTCCATCTCGGTGTGGAGCTCGGGCGACGCCCTGGTCGGCGGCGCGCACCGGCTGTTCGGCCTGGAACGCGGCACGCTGTCGTACGTCGTCGCGTACGCCCTGTTCGCCGGGCTGGTCCTCGCGGTGTGCGTCTACGGCTTCCGGTTCATGCTCTTCGTCAACAAGATCGCCGTTGCCTCGGCGACCGTGCTGTTCCTGCTCGGTGCGATCGCGTTCGCCGGTGACTTCGACCCGTCGTACGCCGGTGTCTTCACGGCTTCGGCGGACGCCTCGACCCAGTCGCTCTTCTGGCCGTCGTTCATCGGTGCGGCGCTGATCGTGCTGTCCAACCCGGTGTCGTTCGGCGCGTTCCTCGGCGACTGGTCGCGCTACATCCCGGCCGGCACTCCGCGCCGCAAGGTGGTCGGCGCCGCGTTCCTCTCCCAGATCGCGACCCTCCTGCCGTTCGTGTTCGGTCTGGCGACCGCCAGCATCATCGCGACCAAGGCACCGAAGTACGTCGACCCGGCCGCGCCCGACTTCGTGGGCGGGCTGCTCGCGATCTCGCCGAGCTGGTTCTTCCTGCCGGTGTGTCTGCTCGCCCTGATCGGCGGCATGTCCACGGGCACCACCTCGCTGTACGGCACCGGCCTGGACTTCTCGTCGGTATTCCCGAAGCTGTCCCGTGTCCAGGCGACGCTGCTGGTCGGCGCGCTGTCCATCGCCTTCATCTTCATCGGCCGGTTCGGCCTGGACCTGGTGCAGTCGATCTCGACGTTCGCCACGATGATCATCACCTGCACCACGCCGTGGATGGTCGTGATGATGCTCGGCTTCTACACCCGGCGCGGCTGGTACGACCCGGACGCGCTGCAGGTCTTCAACCGCCGTCAGCGCGGCGGCCGTTACTGGTTCGCGCACGGCTGGAACTGGCGCGGCATGACGGCCTGGTGGGTCGCCGCGGTGATCGGTGTCCTGTTCACCAACATCCCGGGCCAGTTCGTCGGCCCGCTGGGGAACCTGGTGAACGGCGTCGACATCAGCCTGCCGCTGTCGCTCGCGACGGCCGCCGTCCTGTTCCTCGCCCTGCTGCGGCTGTTCCCCGAGCCCCGGGCGGTGTACGGACCCGAGGGCGCGCGACTGGCCCGTACGGTGGACGCGCCGGTGCCGCCGATCACCGGTCCCGGTCCTGCGGCGGACGTCGTGCCGACCGCGCTCGCGGCCGAGGGCGGCCGATGACCGGCTGGTTCGATCTGTCGGTGCCCGTGGTCACCGGGATGCCCGTGTATCCCGGTGACCCGGAGGTCACGGTCTCGTCCGCGCTGCGGGCCCCGGCCGACGGCGTCAACGTCCTGGCCCTGCACCTGGGTTCGCAGTCCGGCACGCACGTCGACGCGCCCTACCACGTCGACGACGCCTGGCCCCGCCTGGACGAGCTGCCGCTGGAACGGTTCGCCGGGCCCGCGGTCGTGGCCGACGTCCGGGGTCTGCCGCCACGGTCGCCCATCACGCCCGCCCTGCTGGCCCCCGCGCTGGACGCCCTGGCGGCGGCTCCCGGGGCGCTGCTGCTGCTTGTCACGGGCTGGTCGGCGCACTGGGGCACCGAGGCGTATCTCGCCCACCCGTGGCTGACGCCCGAGGCCGCCGGGGCCGTCGTACGGGCCGGGGCCCGCACGGTGGCGGTGGACGCGCTCAGTGTGGACCCGACGCCCCGGCCCGGTGATCCCCACGCCGACTTCGGTCTGCCGGCCCATCGGGTGCTGTGCGGTGCGGGCGGGGTGATCGCCGAGAACCTCACCGGTCTCGACCGGCTGGTCGGCGCTCGGGCGGTCGAGGTGTTCCTCTTCCCGCTGCGGCTCCCCGGGGCGGACGGCGCTCCGGTACGGGCGGTCGCCCGGGTCGGCTGACGGCCGACGGCCCGTTCGGGGCCGTCCCCGGTGGACGGCCCCGCACTTACCGGCGAGTATCGTCGGCACGCGCACGAGCGGTGACGAGCGGTGACGAACGGCGGGAGGGACGGATGGCGAAGCACTGGGCGGACTTCCAGTACGAGATCTATCTCAACGGGATGACGGGGGCCGTACCCCGGCTACCCACCGATCTGACCCGGCTGGAGGAACTGGCCGAACACCGGCTCGGGCCCGGCCCGGTGGGCTATGTGGCGGGGAGCGCGGGCGACGGCAGCACCGCGCGCGCCAACCGGGCGGCCCTGGCCCGCCGCCGGATCGTGCCGCGCATGCTCAAGGACGTGCGGGAGCGCGACCTGTCGGTACGGGTGCTGGGCCGCGCCCTGCCGGCGCCGCTTGCCCTGGCCCCGGTGGGCGTGCTGTCGATCATGCATCCGGACGCCGAGTCGGCGGCCGCCCGGGCCGCCGCCGCGCAGGGGGTGCCGTACATCCTGTCGTCGGCGTCGAGTACGCCGATGGAGCAGGTGGCGGAGGCGATGGGGGACGCCGAGCGGTGGTTCCAGCTGTACTGGGGCAAGGACCGTGAGGTGACGCGGAGTTTCCTCGGCCGGGCGAAGGCGGCCGGGTTCTCGGTGCTGGTCGTCACCGTGGACACCCCGCTGCTGTCGTGGCGGCCGCGCGATCTGGACCAGGCGTATCTGCCGTTCCTGCACGGGGTGGGCACCGCCAACTACTTCACCGACCCGGCCTTCCGGGCGGGCCTCGACAAGCCCGTGCACGAGGACCCGAACGCGGCCGTGCTGCACTTCCTCGGCCTGTTCGGGGACCCCGGCCACACCTGGCCGGACCTGGCCTTCCTGCGGGAGCACTGGGACGGGCCGATCGTCCTCAAGGGCGTCCTGCACCCGGACGACGCCCGGCTCGCCGCGGACGCCGGGATGGACGGGGTGGTGGTCTCCAACCACGGCGGCCGGCAGGTGGCCGGTTCCGTCGCGGCGGCCGACGCGCTGCCCCGGGTCGCGGACGCGGTCGGCGACCGGCTGACCGTGCTGTTCGACAGCGGGGTGCGCACCGGCGACGACGTGTTCAAGGCTCTCGCCCTCGGCGCCCGGGCGGTGCTGCTGGGGCGGCCGTACGTCTACGGCCTCGGTCTGGACGGACAGGCGGGCGTGGAACATGTCGTCCGCTGTGTGCTCGCGGAACTGGACCTCACGCTCGCCCTCTGCGGGCACTCCCGCCCGTCGACGGTCACGGCGAGCGACCTCGTCGAGACGCCTGTGTGAGATCCGGCGTCCGCCGGACCATGGGCCGGGGTGGCCCCGCGGACCCGGTGTCGCCCCGCCGGCCCAGGTGGCACGGCGGGGCCACGTGGCCCCGCCGGCCCGTGCCTGAACGCCACCCCATGCGGCCGCCGCCGGAGCTGGTGGCACCCCGGCCATGTCTCGCCGCGGACCCGTGACGCATCGTCGGCCCCTGCGCGACACCGCCGGACCATGCCTGACCGTCGGCCCACCCGCCGCCACCGGCTCGGGTGGCACCACCGGCCCGTGCCTGGCCGCGGATCCGTATCGCACCCCCGACCCATCCGTGGCACCACCGGACCACGCCCGACCGCCGACCCACCCGGCACCACCGGACCGCATGGCGCCGCCGCCCCGCTTCTCGCCGTCCGCCCGGTACTGATCGGCGGACCTGGTCCCACCTCCCCAGGTCCCGTGTCCGGACGGCGTCCCGCCCCCGGTTCGCTCGATCCTCGCCGTCCCCCGGGACCCGCCCGCGTCTCGCCACGGGCCGGTGGCCAGACGCGGCGAGGGGAGGCTAGGTGTGCGTGCTCAGCAGCTCCGCCGGCCGTGCGGACGACCCGTCGCGGCCGGCGATCGACAGGGAGCCCGGGCTCGCCGACGGCCCGTCGGCGAGCCAGCGCTGTCCGGCGGAGCGGTCCCGGACCTTGACGACGATGTCGGCGCCCGCGTTCTCGCCGCCCGTGGCGAGTGCGAGGGTCTCGTCCCAACGGGGCAGCAACTCGCCCTGCGGGGTGAGGTCGTAGCGCACGTCGTCGCCGCGCTTCGCGCCCGCGTCGGCACAGGTGCCGAGGATGACCACGCCCGCGTCGGCGTGCGAGTCCAGGCACAGCCCGGAGCCGGCCACGCTGCGCAGCAGCCCGTCGCCGTCGTACGTCCACTGCTGTGTCGGCGCCGAGGAGCAGACGGCCAGTACCGCGCTCGCGCCGGCCACGGGCTTGCCCTTGATGTCCAGGCACAGGTCGGCGGCTGCGTTGTGCAGCCGGGTCGGCCGACCGGCCGAGGGCAGACCCGCCGTGCCGGGTGCCGTGTCGGAGGCGGGCGGTGACTGGGCGTCGGTGCCGGGGGCGGCGCTGGTGGAGGCGACCGGGTCGGTGCCGTCGCCGTCGTCCGGCCACACACTGATCGCGAGCACGGTCGCCAGCAGCCCGGCGGAGGCGACGCCGACTCCGGTGAGCAGGGTCCGGGACGACCAGCCGCCCCCGGGCGCACGGCGTCCTGAGGTCCGGGCGAGCGTCCCGGGCTCTGCGCCGCCCCGTCGGCGGCCGCCGGGCGCCGTGACCCGTTCCAGCAGCCCGGGCCCGCCGGCGCGTCGGCGGCCGCCGGAGCCCCGGGAGGTGCTGCGGCTGCGCGCGGGTCCTGGCCGGCCGCGGCCGGGGCGCGACTCCAGGTACCGGCGGGCGCCCCAGCCGAGGACCGCTTCGGCCAGCAGCACGCCCAGCCCGGCCTCGATCTGGCTCAGTTGCTCGGCGGCGTGCCGGCAGTAGGGACAGCCGGCGAGGTGCTGCTGGACGTCCGGCAGAAGCGCGCCGCCCCGGCGGATCGGTACGTCGAGGAGGCGGTTGTAGTGCCGGCAGTCGGTGCTCGGTGCGAGTTCCCGGTGTGCGCTGACACAGCCTTCCCGGAATTTCTCGCGGGCCTGTTCGAGTGCGGCCGCCGCGCTGTCGCTGTCCAAGCCGAGCATCCCCGCGGGGACATTTATCGGCTCGGCCTCGACCTCGGTGTGCCACAGCAACGCCTGTTCGAGTCGGGGAAGGCTTTGGAAAGAACGTTCGGACAGGGCGCGGTTTTCCGGTATCAGGGACTTCGCCGCACGGATACTGCGGCCCCCGGCGGGTTTCTGGAGTCCCGGCAGTACGGCGGCCATCCGGTCCGCGGAGGACCAGTTCACGACCGCGTCCCGGACGGCGACCAGCAGACGGGGCCGGAGTGCCTCGGCGGATTCGCCGAGCGCGAGCCGGTCGAGGACCTGGTGGAAGGCGGCCGCGGCGACCATGTGCGCGAGAGGCCCGGACGTGGCCAGGCAGATGACCGCGTAGTCCTGCACGGGCCGCCAGTGCCGGGCCATCAGCAGGGCGGCCGAACGGGAGGCCTCCGCGTCGGAACCGGCGCGCAGCGGTGCGGCGAGGGACTCGTCGGACTCCCCGGGATCGCCCCCGGGGGGCGGGTAGGGAGGACGAGGAGGGTGGGGGGTGGGCACTGAGCGGAATCCTTTGTGCGTATGGCGCGTCGGCGCCAATCTCAGGGATGCGCGCGCGGGGAGCGGGAATTCGCCGATGCAGTACCGGCCCGGTTCCCCAACTGCCGGAAAGGTCCCGGCGATTGTCCCCCGCACAGGTGTTTCAACCCTTGCACAACCTCCACACACGCAACAAGGCGCTCGTAAGACATCGGCAGTTTTGAAGGAAAGTCAGAAGCGGGGTGGGACACCGGCTCCGCGACGGCGGCATTCGGTTTTCCGTGCGCCCCGTGCGAAAGGCGCGCACACACCGGCCGGCCACGCACGCTCCCGGGGTGTCCGGCCCGGTGGTGGACTGGGGTCCGGCCCCCTCGGAAGGCCCCGCGCAGGACGGCGGCTCTCCTGCGCGCAACCGGCCGCCGGCCCCGTTCCTCCGCCCGCGGCCGGCGGCCCCGGCGGCTTCCCCCGCCGGTCCGGGCGGTGTCAGATCTGCCAGGAACGGAGCCGGTCGGCCGCGCCGTACACGTCCGCCTTGCCGGAGATCAGGTCGCGGGCGAGGTCGACCAGGGCGCCGTAGGGCGGGTCGATACCCACGCCGCTGACGAACATGTAGGCCACCGCGGTCGCGCAGGCGAAGCGGGCGTTGGCCGCGGGCAGCGGCTTGAGCAGCGCGAGGGTGTGCAGCAGGGCGGCGGCCCGCCAGGCGGGGTCGGAGTCCACGCCGAGCCGGGGCGGGTCGACGCGATGCCGGGCGACGGCGGCCACCAGCGCGGAGAAGTCGTCGACCGTGGGCTGGTCGGGCAGGACCTCCTCGTGCCGCTGGAGCAGCCACGGGACGTCGATATGGATGACGGAAGGCATCACTAGGCGGCCTGGCCCTTGGCGGGGGCCTCGTCGTCGGGGAACGCGGCCGCGAACTCGTCGGCGTGGGCGGTGAAGAAGCTCCGGAACGCCTCCGCGCCCTCCTGCAGCGCCCGGTGCCGGGCGATGTCGGCTGCGGCGGCCTCGCGGACGAGGGCCTTCATCGACGTTCCGCGCTCCTTGGCGATCTGCCGCAGGTCCTCGAGTTCGCGTTCGCTGAACTCCACGTTGAGAGCTGGCATGCCATCACGGTACCGCGCGGGTACTTACCCGTAAATATCACCAGGTCAAGCACCCTTTCCCGCGGTACCCGCGGAGGGTCAGCGCCAGGTCAGTGTCATGTCCGTTTTCCGCCGGTGACACGGCGCCGGGCGCAGCAGACTCGACAGCGAAGCCGAGAGTCAGGAGCTGCGATGACCACGCACACCGTCCACACCACCTGCCCGAGCCCGCTCGGGGAACTGCTGCTGACCGGTGAGGAGTCCGGCGGCCTCCTCACTCTCGTCTCGCTGGCCCTGCCGGGGCAACGCGGCGCGCCCGCCGTCCGCGCGGAGAGCCGCGACGACCGGGCGTTCGCCGAGGCGCGCCGGCAGCTGGACGCCTACTTCGCCGGCCGCCTCACCCGCTTCTCCCTGCCGCTCGCCCCCGCCGGAACCCCGTTCCAGCAGCGGGTGTGGGGGGCGCTGGACGACATCCCCTACGGCACCACGGCCGGCTACGGCGAACTGGCCGCGCGGCTGGGCGTGCCCCGGGCCGAGATCCGCACGGTGGGCCGGGCCCTCGGCGCCAACCCCGTGCTGCTGGTGCGCCCCTGCCATCGGGTGATCGGCGCGGACGGCTCGATGCGCGGGTACGCGGGCGGCGTGGAGCGCAAGGTGTGGCTGCTCACGCACGAGGGCGCGCTGCAGCCGACCCTGCTGTGAGGGACCGCGAGAAGGACGGAGTCATGAAACTCACCCATGCCGAGGCCCTGCGCCGGGTGGCCGGAACCGACTGGGCCGCGCTCACGGCCGAGTTGGACGAACACGGCAGCGCGCCCACGGGCCCGCTGCTTACCCTCGGGGAGTGCGCCGGCCTGGCCGCGCTCTACGACGCACCGGAGCTGTTCCGCACCACCGTCGATCTGGCCCGGCACCGGTTCGGCTCCGGCGAGTACCGCTATTTCACCCACGACCTGCCCGCCCCCGTGGCCGCGCTGCGGGCCGCCCTCTACCCCCGCCTGCTCCCCGTCGCCCGGGACTGGGCGGCCCGTCTGGAGCGTCCGGCGCCCTGGCCGGACTCCCTGGCCGAGTGGCTGGAGCGCTGCCACGCCGCCGGACAGGACCGGTCGGCGCAGATCCTGCTCCGCTACGGACCGGGTGACTGGAACGCCCTGCACCGGGACGTGTTCGGCGAGCTGGTCTTCCCTCTCCAGGTCGTGATCGCCCTGGACGCCTGCGGCTCCGACTACACCGGAGGCGAGTTCCTGATGGTCGAGCAACGGCCGCGCGCCCAGTCCCGGGGGACGGCGACCGCCCTGCGGCAGGGGCACGGTCTGGTGTTCACGACCCGTGACCGTCCCGTGCATACGCGCCGCGGCTGGTCGGCCGGAGCGATGCGGCACGGAGTGAGCACCGTGCGGTCCGGGCGGCGCCGCACCCTGGGGCTGGTGTTCCACGACGCGGCCTGAAGCGGGCGCGTCGCACCACCCCCTGGCACCCGACACCATCAGACGCGCCGCCGAAGTTCCCGCATATTTCAGGGCAAAAAGTGTCTTATTTCATACATGCACACACCTTCGCGGCGTACCCTGCTCCGAGCCCCGTTCGCTGCCGCCGGCGCGGGATTCCTGGCTGCCTGCACCGACTCCGGCTCCCCCGCCCGCCCCGGCCCGCACGGCGCGGCGGCCGCCCAGGGGGATTTCGTTCCCCCAGGGCCCAAGGGATATGTCGACCCGTCAGGTCCGGAGGTCCGTGCCGCCGAGCGCAAGCGCGGCTCCGGCCCGGTACGCATGCTGAAGCTGACCGCCACCGAGACCACCCTGGACCTGGGCGGGCGCAGTGTGCGGACCTGGGCCTACCACGAGCAGCTGCCCGGGCCGCTGGTGCGCGTCACGGCCGGTGACGTCCTCAGCCTCACTCTGGCCAACCGCCTGCCGGCGACCACCACGCTCCACTCCCACGGCGTGCGCATGCGCTGCGACATGGACGGCGTTCCGGATCTGACCCAGAAGGCCATCGATCCGGGAACCGACTTCACCTACCGGTTCACCGTCGCCCACCCGGGCACCTACTTCCTTCACTCCCATGTGGGGATCCAGCCCGACCGCGGTCTGTACGCCCCGCTCATCGTCGACGACCCCAAGGAGCCCCTCGCGTACGACAAGGAATGGATCCTCCTCCTGGACGACTGGCTCGACGGTGTGGGCGGCTCCACCCCGGACGGGGTGCTCAGACAGCTCTCGGGAAGTACGGGCATGAAGATGGGCAGCATGGCCATGGGCCCCGATGCCGGCCGTCCCGGTCCCAGCGCGTCGGCGGGCCCGCACGCGTCGCACTCCCGCACGGCGAGCGGACCCTCCCGCCTGCTGCACAACTCGCACAGCCGCATGCTCCACGGGGAGGCGGGCAGCGTCGACTACCCCATCTATCTCGCCAACGGCCGCATGGCCGGCCAGCCCTCGGAGTTCCGGTGCCGCCCCGGCGAGCGCATCCGGCTGCGCATCATCAACGCCGGCTCCGAAACCGCCTTCCGTGTCGCGCTGGAGGGCCACGAAATGACGATCACGCACACCGACGGCTACCCGGTGGAGCACACGAGGACCGATGCCCTCCTCATCGGCATGGCCGAGCGTTACGACGTTCTCATCACCGCCAAGGACGGCGTCTTCCCCCTCGTCGCACTCGCCGAGGGCAAGAAGGGCCAGGCCCTCGCCGTCCTGCGCACCAACAAGGGAAGAACCGTTCCCCCTGCGCATGTCCGCCCGGTCGAGCTGGACGGGAAGATCGTCCCCGCCCGCCGGCTCGTGCCGCACGAATCGGTGGCCCTGGAGGACCGCGAACCCGACCGCGAGATGCGCATCAGGGTCACCGGCAGCATGAAGAGGTTCGACTGGGGCTTCGACCACAAGGCCTACGACCTCCACCAGCGCCACCCTGTCCGCGCCGGCGAGCGGGTCCGGCTCACCCTCATCAACGCCACGAGCATGTGGCACCCGATGCACCTGCACGGCCACACGTTCGCGCTCACCGGCCTGGACGCCGTCGGCGCGCGCAAGGACACCACCATCGTCCTCCCCCACCGCAAGCTGGTCGTGGACTTCGACGCCGACAACCCCGGCCTGTGGATGTTCCACTGCCACAACCAGTACCACTCGGAGAGCGGCATGATGACCATCCTCGGATACCGCACCTGACCAGTTGCGCGGGGGAGCCGAACCCTAGTCCTGGTCCGCCGCGAACGAGGCCATCCAGGCCAGCGCCGCGTTCCAGTTGACGGCCGTTTCGTCGGTGGACCAGGACTGGATGTCGTCGATGTAGCAGAACTGACCCGTGCAGCCCTTGAGTCTGCTCTGTGCGTACGGGTCCTGGATGCTCGAGTTGGCGCCTCCCGCGAGGGTGCCCTTCGGCGGGTCGGGCAGGTTCGGGTCGAGCTCGTGGGCGTACCAACGGCTGTGCTGCCGGTGGGAGGCGACCTCGCCGTAACCGGTGACGTACGAGATGTTGAGCGCGTTGCGGCCGAGGACGTAGTCCATGCTCTCCAGCGCGCCGTCACGGTATTGCGCCGCACCGGTGAGGTCGTAGGCGGTGGCGATGACGTGCGCGTTGTTGAGGACCTGGGCGTTGGAGCCCCAGTCGTAGAGATTGCCGTCGGGTGCGTACGGCATGCCGTACGGCTGGGAACCGGCCGTCGCCAGATAGGTGTCGGCCGCCTTGATCACCGACCGGCGGACCTTGTCCCGGCCCGGCAGCCCGCTCGGCACGGTGGCCAGGTCGAGGCGGCCGGCCGCCGCCGTGCGGCTCCAGTCGAAGCCGAGCGGGCCGAAGATGTCGGCGGTGTGGACGGGCGACTTCAGCACATGGCCGGCGAACTCCCGCTCCCCGGTGGTGAGGTACAGCTCCGCGGCGGCCCAGTAGAACTCGTCGGACGTGTTGTCGTCGGGGTAGGCGCCGCCGCCGGTGCCGTCGTCCGGGTCGGGGTACATCTCCGGGTGCGCGAGGGCGGCCCGCCATGCCGTGCGGGCGGCCGAGAGCGCCTTCGCCGCGAACTCCCGGTCGTAGGGCCGGTACAGGCGGGCCGCCTGCGCGGCCGCCGCCGCCAGGTTCAGCGTGGCCTGGGTGGTCGGGGCGTGCAGCTCCCGCTTCTGCGGGTCGTCGCCGGGCAGCAGGGGCAGTCCGGTCCACTGGGCGTCGTGCACCTTGCTGTGGGCCATGCCGGCGAGCGGCTGCCCGTCCGGCACCTGCATCGTCAGCAGGAACTCCAGCTCCCAGCGGGCCTCGTCGAGGATGTCCGGCACCTTGTTGCCGCTCTCGGGCAGGGCCAGGCTGCCGTCGCCGAGCCGGCCGGGCCGGCCGGTGCGGGCGAGCAGGGAGCGCTCGTAGGTGCTCAGCAGCTCCCAGGTGGAGATGCCGCCGTTGACGACGTACTTGCCGTGGTCGCCGGCGTCGTACCAGCCCCCGGTGACGTCCAGCGTGTAGTCGCACAGGCCCGGCCGGCAGGGCACGTTCGCATCGCCCTGGTTGGGTGTGGCGTTCAGGTGACCGGCGGGCCTGCCGTAGCCCGGGCGGAGCTCGTCGCGGATCGCGATGCCGCTGCGCTGGGTGTAGTAGTACTTCAGCGAGTCCAGGCGCAGTTGCTCGTAGGCTCCGGTCCCGATGTCGAACGGTCGGCTGGTCTCCCCGTCGGCGACCAGGGTGAAGTCCTTGCCGCGCCCGCGGAAGGTGCCGAAGTCGATCGAGTGGACGTTCTGCCCGGAGGAGACGTCGGTTCCGCGCGGTACGGTCCAGCCGTGGGCGACCGGCCGGCCGTCGGCGTTCTTCAGCTGCCAGGCCAGCCGGGTGCCGGCGTCGGTGACGAGAGTGGCGTTCTTCGGCCCGGCGGGCAGATAGGCCACCTGGTTGACGCGGACCCGGGGCCCGGTGTCGGGCTGGTACACCTCCGGCGGGACGCCTCCGAGCAGCGACACGTCGTCCAGGCACAGCCGCCAGGCGTCCGCCGCGCCGCCGGCCTGGAAGGCCACCTGCGCCTGGCCGGTGTCGACGGGTGAAGTGAAGGTGTAGGCGTACGAGTCGCCGGAGGCGCTCAGCTGCGGACCGACCTCGTACCAGGTGTCGTACGGCGCCGCCTGCAGCCCCACGATCGCCCGCACCACGTGCCCCGCGGGCACGCCGGAGGCCTTGAAGGAGAAGCGGTACGACTCCCCCTTCACCAACGTGATGTCGTTCTGCCCGACGGCCGCGTCCCAGCGGTTGGCGGTGCCGCCCGGCACATCCGCGCACAGCCGTCCGTCGGCCGGGCCCGCGGTGACGTTGCCGGTGGTCCACCAGGACTCGGTGGTGGTGTCGAAGGTGCCGTTCCTGACCTGTTCGACCTCGTCGGCCGCGGCCGGAGCGGCCGGAGCCGCGGTGAGGGCCGCAACCAGCAGGGCGGCGAGGGACAGCAGGGCGGTTCTGCGTCGTTTCACGTCTGGGCTCCTCGGGGGAGGTGCGGGTGGGCGCCCCGGTGGGAGCGCTCCCAGATGCGGACGCCCACCATGCTTGTTCCAGACATGACACTCCGTCAACGGTCCGGACCGGGATGGCTGCGAACGGCCTCCCGGTCCGGACCCTCGACAGTCCCCTGCACGGATGAGGGTTTGTTCAAGATGCCGGTACCTGCCGCGGCCTCACCAAATTCCTTCGACACGGTGCCGACCGGGCCGGCAGGCTGTGCACATGACCTACGGAATCGAGTCACGCTTCACTCGGTGAGCGCCCAGGAAGAGCGCAGCGCGCTCACTCCCCCGACCGCTCTGTATGACCACGTCCTGCATCTGCTGCGCGAGTCCCCCGGTGGGGTCCCGCCCAGGCGCGGTTACTGCCTGCCTCTGAAAACCGCTGCGGGCGAGGATCCGCTCTCCCGGGAAGAGGCGAAGAGTGCCGTCCGGGAAGCGCTCAGCCCGCTCCCGGACGACCCCATCACTCTGCAACGCCGCTTCGAACGACTCGGCATTCAGGATCGCCACATCCATCTGATCAGGTCCACCGTCGCCGGGCTGCCACTGCCGACTGATCAGGTGGATGTGGCCCGCACTCTGGGACGGATGCTGATCCGGACCGGCACGACCGCGCCCACCGTCACCGCGGGCATCGCCCTGCTGGGCCGCCTGGGCGAGCCCGAGGACGTCCCGTATCTCTCCGTTCTCGGACTGTTCCGGGAACTTGCCGGCGCAGCGGTCAACGCGCTCGACATCCTCGATCGCCGATCCGGGGCCATCGTGTGGCTCGTGGCCTACGCCCGCCGTGTCGAACTTCAGCCATTCGTCCGCGCCCTGTGGACAGGTGACCGGCAGGCCGTCCGCCCGGAACTGGTCGCACTGCCTGCCTCACCCCGCTTCGTCAGCAGCACGGTCGCCCGCCGGATCGCGGAGGCTTCCCCACTGCCCGACCTCCTCGACCACCACCCCTCCGACACCGGCCTGCTCGCCCGCGCGGGCAGACTGCTCGTCCGGATGGGGTGTTCACGCAACGACCCGACCGACCTCCTCGCCTACCGCGACGCGCTGCACGTGTATGACAGCGTCGTCGGCCGAGCCGGTCTGCTGCCGCCCACCCTCGACAACGCTGCCCTGCTGCTGTCGCTCGCCCTGGACCTGAGCAGCGGCCCCGGCGTTCTGCTGGACTGGCCGCCCGAGCGGCGCGCCGAACTGCTGGAATCGCTGGGGCGGCTACTGGCCGAGCCCCGGTGGGTGGCCGCAGGCGCCACCGCAAGCGCGGCGGACCAGCGGCTGCGAGCCGACTGGATCCGCCGCACCGGACGGCGGCCGTTCGAGCACCGCACAGCCGTGCCCGGCTCATTCCGCATCGAGGTGGTGGCCGGCGACCCCGCGGACCGGGAACCCGTCGAGGCACGTGTGCTCATCGATGGCCGTCCGGTGGTTCCGTCGGTGTTCGACAGCGGGCCCGCCCACAGCCCCGAGTACCTGCTGGACGAGGGTCGGCTGCGGGCCGGGGTGGAGCCTCGCGAGGTGCAGCTCGCGGAGGCTCACTGCACTGAGGGGTGCTGTGGCGCGCTCTACGTCACCATCCGACGAGACGCGGACCAGGTGGTCTGGGAGAACTGGCGGAAGACCATGCCGGGCTCCCGCAATCCCGCAGCGGAGCTGCCCGCCTACCGGTTCGAGGCCTCCGCCTATGACACGGAGATCGCCAGAGCGGAGACCGACTGCTCCTGGTCCTGGCGGGCTCGCACCATCGCCCGCCTGATCAAGGCGGGGCTGATCGAGGAACCGGATCTGCTGAGCCGATGGGATGCCGGCCGAGGCTGGATCAGCAGTGGCTTCGACGACCCCGGCACCGCCGTGGTGACCTTCTGGTACGTGCCGGGGCTGGCATCTGGCAATCCGGATCGTGCCGACAGGCCGCTTCAGTTCCGCTGGGTCGTGCCGGACGACGGGACCCCGCCCGAGGCCCAGGCCGCAGCCGCCTTGCGACGGCTCGCTGAAGAGGACCCGAAGTCCTACGCACGGGTGTGCGGTGGGAGCCGTGAGCGCGCCGAGGAACTCGGGTTCCCGTGGCCCGACAGCGCCTGACCAGCCGTCCTCGTCCCACCGACAGGTCCTGAACTGCGTAGTGGACCGGCCCCGAGCGAGCGCACCTCCCGCGCGCGGTCGAGGGTCTCGCGCATCGCGGTGCCCGACACCCGCATCCGCCCGGTCCGCGGCCGCTCCGGCTCCGAGACCCGCGCCGGACGGGAGATCAACCGGCACGACCCGGAACGCAGAGCCGCTGACCAGGAAAGATGGCCAGATTCAACGAACCGGAACCGAGCTGGTCCCGCCGTCATCACCGGCCGTTCCGATCCTCCTCACGGGCCGCAGCCCTCAGACATCGAGCCGGCTGATGCGCACCGCTCCCCTGGCCTCGCCCGGGTACGCGCTGGTGAGCATGAGGCGCACCCGAGAGCCGCGTACCGCTTCGAAGGTGATCACCGTCGGGCTGTCCGAAGCGGTGGCCCAGTCCGTCTTCGCGCCCGTCACCGGCAGGTACGCGCGCCCGTCCCAGACCGCCACTTCGGCGTCGGCGGGCAGTGCGTGCGTGCCGTCGACGGTGAAGGAGACCGCGACCCGGTCGAGGGTCCGGGTCCGCCCGAAGTCGACCGACACCCAGTCCTTCGTGCGGGCACCGTTGAAGGCGGGCAGCAGGGCCGTGGCCGACTTGGCGAACGCGTTGGACCAGCCGGTGGCCGGGTCGCCGTCCAGCATCGCGGCGGGCAGGGTGTCCGGGCGGCCGGAGTAACTGGCGTCCGCCCAGGGATGGTTGACGGCCGCCGGGTGGTCGGGCTGGAACGCGGGCGCGGCCGTGGTGGCGGCGGCGCGAGCCGGTGTGGTGCGCACGCTCGCCGTGCCCCGGCGCAGACCGTCCGCCCGTGCCGTGACCTTCAGCGTGCCTGGTTCGCTGCCGGACCGGACGATGGCGAGGGCCTTGCCGTGGAAGGCGGTGCGGGTGGCGGCCTGATAGCGCTCGGCGCTCTCCTCGCGGCCGTTGTCGAGGCCGGCCAGTGATCCGCCGGTCACGTCGAAGGAGATGAGGTGCTCGGCGTCGGGCACGACCACACCGTGCGCGTCCACGATCTCGGCGGTCACGAAGACCAGTGAACGGCCGTCGGCGGCGAGGGACGTGCGGTCGGCGCCGAGGCGCACGGCATACGGGGCGCCGGCGGTGCGCAGGACGTCGGTGGCGACCTCCTTGCCGTCCCGCCGGGCCACCGCCTTCAGCTCACCGGGCCGGTAGGGCACTTTCCAGGTCAGATGCAGCTTGCCCGCGCTGCCGTTGGGGCTGGTGTAACTGCCCGGGTAGGGGCCGTCGGTGAAGGTCTTGTCGTCTCCCGTGGCCTCGGTGGTCTCCAGGTAGGTGCGCCCGTCGGTGGTCTTCTTGACGTCGAACTCCCTGACCCCCAGGGACTTTCCGTCGAGGAACAGCTCGACGGAGGGGACGTTCGCGTACGCCCGGACCTCGATGGTGTCGCCCGGCCCGTGATTCCAGCTCATCGGCAGCAGGTGGACCATCGGCTCGGCCGTCCACTGGCTTCTGAACAGGTGGTACATGTCCTTGGGGAAACCGGCCGTGTCGACGGCGCCGAAGAAGGACGCCTTCACCGGGAAGACGTCGTAGGGGGTCGGCTCGCCGATGTAGTCGATGCCCGACCAGAGGAACTGCCCCGCGAACCACTTCCGGTCCCGGTCCTTCTTGTGTCCGTACTCGCCGCTCATCGTCCAGGAGGCGAGGTTGTTGTCGTAGGAGGACGTCTCGCGCCTGCCCGGCGTGTGGTTCTCGCCGGTGTTCAGGTGTTCCGGCTCCTGGTACGCGCCCCGGGCCGAGGTCTCCGAGGAGGACTCGGACTCGAAGAGGAACAGGTGGGGGTACGTGGCGTGCAGGGCGTCGACCGACTTGGCCGTGTTGTAGTTCAGGCCCAGGCCGTCGAGCTTGGCGAGCATCCGGTCGGCCGCCGAGCCGGTCGCGGGCACGCCGTGGTACTTGTTCGAGCCGATGACGAGGGGGCGGGTGTCGTCCGCGGCCTTGATCGCGCCGATGATCCGGTCGGCCATGGCGAGCCCGGCGGTCGAGGTGGAGTCGGGGATCTCGTTGCCGATGGACCACAGGACGACGGCGGGCGAGTTGCGGGCGGCGAGCACCATCTCCGTGGCGTCCTTCTCGCACCACTCGTCGAAGAACCGGCCGTAGTCGTATCTGGTCTTGCCGGTCCTCCAGCAGTCGAAGGCCTCCACCATCATCACGATGCCCAGCTCCTCGCAGACCTGGATCATCTGCGGCGAGGGCGGGTTGTGCGAGGTGCGGAAGGCGTTCACACCCATCGACTTCATGATCGTCATCTGTCGGCGCACCGCGTCGATGCTGATCGCCGCGCCGAGGGCGCCCTGGTCGTGGTGGAGGTCGACGCCCTTGATCTTGGTGGGGGTGCCGTTGAGGGAGAAGCCCTCGTCCGGGTCGAAACGGTAGCTGCGGATCCCGAACGCGGTCAGGTGGGTGTCGGTGGTGCGGCCTGCGGCGCGGAGTTCGGTGTGCAGGGTGTAGCGGTGGCCGGGAGTGGCGAAGTCCCACAGGAGCGGCTCGGGAACCGTCAGTTCATGGGGCTCGGTGGCCTGCTCGGCGACGGCGACCGTGGTGGACGTACGGGCGACCGTGCGGCCGTCGGGGCCGACGATCCGGGAGCGGACCTGGACGTCTGTGCCGGTGCCCGACTCGTTGAGCACGGTGGTCGCCACCCGCACCACGGCCCGCTTGGCACCGGCCTGCGGCGTGGTGACGTACGTGCCCCAGCGGGCCACGTGCACGGGCTCCGTGATCACCAGCCGGGCCTCGCGGTAGATGCCGCTGCCCGAGTACCAGCGGCTGCTCGGCAGCTGGTTCTGAACCTTGACCGCGAGGACGTTCGGGGTGCTGCCGTCGGTGTGCACCAGGTCGGTGAGGTCGAGCGCGAAGCCGGTGTAGCCGTAGGGGTGGTGGCCCGCCTCGGTGCCGTTGCAGTAGACGTACGAGTCCATGTAGACGCCGTCGAACTCCACCGAGATGCGCTTGCCGGCGTGGGCGGGCGGGAGGGTGAAGGTGAACCGGTACCAGCCGAGGCCGCCCGGGAAGAAGCCGGTGCCGCTGGTGGTGCCGTGGTCCGTCGTGGGGGTCTGCTCGATGCTCCAGTCGTGCGGTACGGCGACCTCGCGCCAGGCCGAGTCGTCGTACCCGGGCTCGGCGGCCCGCGCGTAGGCGCCCGCCGGGTCGGTGATTCCGCCGGGGTCGACCAGCGCGAAGCGCCAGCCGTCCCGCAGTGCGACGCTTTGGCGTCCCGCGGCCGCACCGGACGTCCCGGCGGCCGCGGCGTCCGGGCCGCCCAGGAGTGCTCCGGCCGCCGGCGCTGCCGTGGCTGCGACCAGAACCGATCTGCGTGTGACCGTCATGGCGACTCTCCCTCATCAGGGACCAGAAGTACTCACAACTAATCGCGAACAAACAGATTCTGACGGTCCGCCACACGCAGACGTCAAGGGTGCGGGATCCCGCTGCCACCGGGGACGGCACTTCGGCCGAAATTCCCCCTTGACCGTGTTCGACCGATCGGCCGGGTCGCCGGGGGGCGCGGTTCACGGGCGTGCGCGACGCACTACGCTGGAACGCACGTGGTGCCACCTGTTCACTGTGAGTGTGCTCTTGGGAGCGGCGACGATGAGCCGGGTCTATCCGTTCGACGATGCGGCGACGGCCCGGGCTGTCATCGACGACGACGGAACACTGATGGAGTGGAACGAGGGCGCGCGGCGCCTGCTCGGCCACCCCGCCGACGACGTCCTGGGCCGCCCCGCGGCCGGGCTGCTGGCCGGGGACGGCGCCCCGGCCGTGCCTGCCGGGCTGCGCTGGGCGGGGACGGTCGGATTGCGCCACCGAGACGGCCGTACGCTCTCCGTGTGGCTGCTCGCCCACCGTCGGCCACCGGGCGACGGCCACCGCGGCGACTGGCTGCTGGTCTCCCCGCTGACCGGCCAGGACCCCGGCACCCCCGACGATCCGCTGATCCGGGCGGGCCTGATCCAGTCGCCGTGCGCCGTCGCCGTGTACGACGACGCGCTGCGGCTGCGACGGATGAACGACGCCATGGCCGAGGTGATAGGCCTGCCCGAGGAGCGCGTACAAGGGCTCAGGCTCTCGGAGATCGGCGGCAGACCACAGAGCGAGGAGCTGGAACAGGGCCTGCTCCAGGTGCTCACCACCGGCCGGCCACTGGACGTCCAGACGGCCATGCGCACCAGCGCCGACAACCGGGCGCACGCCTGGCTGGCCCGGATGGCACCCGTCACCGATGGCGAGGGCCGGGTGCGGGGCGTGTGCCTGGCGGCACATGACGTCACCGACAACTACCGGGCCCGGCAGCGGCTGCAGCTGGTGAACGAGGCGAGCGTGCGCATCGGCTCCACCCTCGACGTCACCCGGACGGCACAGGAGCTGGCGGATGTGTGCGTGCCCGTACTGGCCGACTTCGTCACCATCGACCTGCTGGACCCGCAGGAGTACGGCGGCGAGCCCCCGGCCCGTCTCTCGGCCCCGCTGAACCTGCGCCGGGTCGCCCACCAGTCGATTCTCAGGGGCATTCCGGAGGCGGTCGCCAAGCCCGGGCAGCTGGAGGTGTACCCGGCCTTCTCCCCGCAGGCCGACTCACTGACGGCCGGCCGCACCATCCGGGCCACGGTGGCCGGGGGCGCCATGGACCAGTGGCTGACCTGGAGCAGCGCGCGCGGCGAGCGGGTGCGGGACTTCGGCATCCACTCCTCGATGTCCGTGCCGATCCAGGCCCGCGGGCTGACCCTCGGGGTCGCGGTCCTCACCCGGCACCGGCGCCCGGACCCGTTCACCGACGACGACATGCTGCTGGCCGAGGAGATCACGGCCCGCGCCGCCGTCTGCATCGACAACGCCCGCCGCTACTCCCGCGAGCGCGAGACCGCCCTCGCGCTGCAGCGCAGCCTGCTGCCCCGCACATTGCCGCGCACGGCCGCCCTGGAGGTCTCCTCCCGCTATCTGCCTGCGGCCCGGGCGGGGGTGGGCGGCGACTGGTTCGACGTGATCCCGCTGTCGGGGATGCGGGTCGCGATGGTCGTCGGGGACGTCGTCGGGCACGGCATCCAGGCCTCGGCCACCATGGGCCGGCTGCGCACCGCGGTACGCACCCTCGCCGACATCGACCTGGCGCCGGACGAGCTGCTCACGCACCTGGACGACCTCGTGATCCGGCTGTCGGAGGAGTCCGGCGGCGACGGCAGCCCCGGCGAGGTCGGCGCCACCTGTCTGTACGCCGTCTACGACCCGGTGTCGCGGCGCTGTGCCCTGGCCCGGGCCGGGCATCCGCCGCCGGTGGTGCTGGAGCCGGGTGGCGAGCCCCGCCAGCTGGACCTGCCCGCCGGTCCTCCGCTGGGCCTGGGCGGGCTGCCCTTCGAGTCGGCCGAGCTTGAGCTGCCCGAGGGCACCGTCATCGCCCTGTACACGGACGGCCTGATGGTGTCCCGGGAGCGCGCCGGGGACTCCGGCCGGCAGCAGCTGTTCGGGGCGCTGCGGGGGTATCCCGACGCCCTGGACCAGACCTGCGACCGGGTCCTGCACGCCCTGCTGCCGGCGGGCGGCGCCGCCGACGACGTGGCGCTGCTGCTGGCCCGCACCCGGGGACTGCCCGCCTCCCAGGTCGCGACCTGGCACATCCCCGCCGATCCGGCGCTGGTCGCGCCGATCCGCAAGCAG
The DNA here is from genome assembly GCF_044768335.1 of Streptomyces sp. NPDC101151. Taxonomy (NCBI): domain Bacteria; kingdom Bacillati; phylum Actinomycetota; class Actinomycetes; order Kitasatosporales; family Streptomycetaceae; genus Streptomyces; species Streptomyces sp. NPDC101151. The sequence continues at coordinate 75,878 of NZ_JBIWPP010000010.1, forward strand.
GTCGAGGACCAGCTGGAGCGCTGGTCGCTGAGCGAGATCGCGTTCACGGCGGAGCTGGTGGTGAGCGAGCTGGTCACCAATGCCATCCGGTACGGCTCCCACCCGATCCGGCTGCGGCTGATCCATGAGACGGCCACGCTGATCGTCGAGGTCTCCGACACCAGCCACACCGCACCGCACCTCAGGCGCGCCAAGATCTTCGACGAGGGCGGCCGGGGGCTGCTGCTGGTCGCCCAGCTCACCCAGCGCTGGGGCAGCCGGCACACCGCCGAGGGCAAGACGATCTGGGCGGAGCTGGGGCTGCTGGAGGAGGATCAGTAGCCCCGCAGCCAGGGCCTCACCTGTTTGCGGGCCTCGTGGAGACGGGACTTGAGCGTGCCGAGGGGAATCCCGATGCGCTCGGCGACCTCGGCGTACTCCAGCTGGCAGATGTCCCGGTAGACCAGGGGCGCGACCAGGTGCGGGTACTCGCGCTCCAGCCGGTCCAGCGCCTCCAGCAGATCGATCCGGGAGCCCGCGATGACGCTGGTGGTGCGCGGGTCGATGTGCTCGGCGGGCTCGATGATCACGGGCTGTTCGGCGGCCCGTCGCTTCAGCTCGCGGTACTTCTGCCGGCAGCAGTTGGCGACGACTGTGTACAGCCAGGTGCTGAAGCGGCTGCGGCCCTCGAAGGCGGTGATGTGCCGGGCCACCTGGAGCAGCACGTCCTGGGCGGCCTCCTCGGCGTCCTCCCGGCAGGGCAGGAAGCGCCCGCAGCGCCGCAGGATCTCGGGCCGCAGCTCGGTCAGCAGCCGGTCAAGGGCCGCTCGGTCGCCCGCCGCGGCCTGCCGGGCCAGGTCTTCGGCCGTCACCGGGTCCTGCACGTCAGGGTCCCCCTCGTAGTCGATCTCAGGGCAGGCATGATAGTCGTATGCACTCCCTGGAGCGGATCGGCCGCTACCGCCTCGAACGACGTCTGGGCACCGGCGCCTTCGCCACCGTATGGCTCGCACACGACGAAGAGCTGGACGCCCCCGTGGCGGTGAAGGTACTCGCCGAGAACTGGGCGCACCGGCTCGACATCCGGGAGCGCTTCCTGTCCGAGGCGCGACTGCTGCGCCGGGCCGGCTCCAGCCGCGTGGTGCAGGTCTACGACGTCGGTGAACTCCCGGACGGCAGGCCGTACTTCGTGATGGAGTACGCCGACGGCGGAACGCTCGCCGATCTGCTGGTGGCCGGCCCGCTGCCGGTGGCCCAGGCGCTCGCGCTGACCGCGCTGGCCGCGCGGAGCGCCGCCGATCTGCACGAGGCGGGCATCGTGCACCGTGACATCAAGCCGACCAACGTGCTGCTGCACACCGCCCCCGACGGGGAACGGCGGGTGCTGCTGGCCGACCTGGGCCTGGCCAAGAGCCTCGCACAGGCCTCGGTGCTCACGCTCGCGGCGGGCTCGGCGGGCTACCAGCCGCCGGAGCAGGCCGAGCCGGGCGAGGGCATCGACGCACGGGCCGACGTGTACAGCCTGGGCGCGGTCGGCTACGAGCTGGTCACCGGGACCGTGCCGGGCCCGCCGGGGAAGGTCGTACCGCCGGGGCGGCTGCGCCCGGACCTCGGCGAGGCGGTCGAGCGGGCGCTGCTGCGCGCCCTGGAGCCGGACCGAGAGCGGCGCTGGCCGGGAGCGCAGGCGTTCGCGCACGAGCTGGACCGGCTGGCGGCGGCCTCCGGCGTCCGGGCGGGCCGGCGGCTGGACGCCGTCCGGGGCCGGCTCGGCACCGGGGCCCTGGTGGCGGCCGCGCTGCTGGCCGCGGCGGCCGCCGCCGTGACCGTGACGCTGGTGCTCCACCGGCCCGGGAGCGCCGACCGGACCGCGGTGACGGACTCCACCGGCCGGGTCGCCGTCGAGGTGCCCGCCACCTTCGCCCGCCAGCTGCGCGACTCCGGCTGGGATCCGCACACGCTCGGGCTGACGGCGGGGCACCAGCCCGGGCTGGTGGTCGCCGACGACCTGGCGCACTGGTCCGACCTGAAGACCGCGGTCGACGGCGTGTTCGTCGGGGTCAGCGAGCACGGCGACGTCGCCGACCGGGTGAACGGCCTCGCCCACTCCGACTGCCACTACACCGGCAGCCGCAGCTTCTCCAGCGCGCAGTGGCACGGCCTGATCCGGACCTGGAACGCCTGTCCGGACGGCGGCTCGGTCACCGAGTCCGCGCTCGGTCCGGCGGACGGCTCCGGTCAGCCGCAGGTGTACGTACAGGTGCGCCAGGAGGGTGACGCGGAGGCGACCGAAGCGATACTCCGCTCGCTGCGGGTCACCTGAGAGAACGGACCGGGCGCCGGCCGGTCCGCGGGTCGGGGGGAGGAACAGCGTCAAGACGGGGAAAAGAACCCTGTGAGTCCCGAACTTTTCCGGTGGACCGGGCATCGGAGTGTGATGACGGCGCACCAGGCGCCGCAGGCGCGCCTCGGCAGCGTGCCGTGACGAACCAGGAGTGTGGAGCGACATGGCGTACTCATCTCGGTCAGCGCAGCGCGGGGCCCTGCTCGCGGGCGCGGTCGCCGTACTGGGCCTTCTGACCGCCTGTGGCAGCCAGGACGTCAACTCCACGCCCCAGAAGGTGCCGGGCACGGCCGGTCCGGCGACCGAGGGCACCGGCGGCTCGGTCCCGGCCTCCACGTCCGACTCCACACCGAGCGGCAAGACGTCCTCCGCCGCCCCGGGCAAGGCCACGCCCTCCGGCACCGGAACCGGCACCAAGATCGACAGTGCCGGCGGCCGCTGCCACACCTCCGAGCTGCGCGCCTCCGTCGGCCGCAACAACCCGGGCGCGGGCCAGGAGAACTTCCCCATCGTGCTCACCAACAAGTCCGCCCGGACCTGCACCCTGCGCGGCTATCCGGGCGCGGCCTTCGTGAACGCCTCCGGCTCCCAGCTCGGCCCGGATCCCAAGCGTTCCTCGGGCTCCCCGGTGACGGTCACGCTCAGGCCCGGACAGAGCGCCTGGGCGGGCCTGACCTTCTCCAACCCTGAGGTCAGCGGTGCCGACACGGCCACGCCGGCCACGCTGGTGGTCACCCCGCCGGACGAGCGGGACCCGCTGAAGGTGGCGTGGACGGCCGGTGCGGTCCCCGTCTCCGGGAACTCCTCCTCCGTCTTCCTGACCGTCTTCGGCTCCGGCACCGGCGCCTGACCGAATCCCCCACCGAAACCCCGCTGTCCGCCCCCGGGCAGCGGGGTTCGCCATGAGCGCGCCACAAGTGTCACAGGACTGCAACACGTCCCGGACGCCGCGATCTTTCCTCGAACTCCCCTCATCGAACCCGTCGACCACACAGCGAGAAGGCTCCGCAGGGAGCCGCGACGAGGAAATCGGGGAACAAGATGAGCGGCATCTCACGCAGGCGAGTGCTGACGGCGGGGGCGGCTGCGGGCGCCCTCGGGGCCCTGTCCGCCTGCTCCTCCGGCGGCGGGCTGTCCTTCGGCGAGAAGGACCCGCAGTACGGCAAGGGCACCGCTCAGGCCCGGCCGGTCAAGCCCATAGGCGACGGCTCCACCGCCGACACCGGCGCCCAGCCGCACCAGCCGGCGGCGGTCCGGCTGAAGCCCGGTCAGAAGCCCCCGCAGTTCGTGGTGTTCTCCTGGGACGGCGCCGGCGAGCTGAGCAACCAGCTGTTCTCCCGGTTCCGCAAGATCGCGGCCGACCACGACGCCAAGATGACCTTCTTCCTCAGCGGCATCTACACCCTGCCGGAGTCCAAGAAGAGCCTGTACCGTCCCCCGCAGCACGCGGTCGGCGCGTCCGACATCGGCTACCTCGCCGACCGGCACATCCACGCCACGATCCAGCAGGTGCGGGCCGCCTGGCTGGAGGGCCACGAGATCGGCACCCACTTCAACGGGCACTTCTGCGGCGCGACCGGCGTGCGCAACTGGTCGCCCGCCGAGTGGCGCAGCGAGATCGAGCAGGCGGTCGGCTTCGTCACGAAGTGGAAGACGAACACCGGCTTCACCGATCTCGACCCCCTGCCGTTCGACTACCGCAAGGAGCTGATCGGCGGCCGCACCCCCTGTCTGGAGGGCCAGACCAACCTGCTGCCCACCGCGGCCGCGCTCGGCTGGAAGTACGACGCCAGCTCCCCCGGCGGGCTGCAGATCTGGCCGGGCAAAGTGCAGGGCAACCGGATCTGGGACTTCCCGCTGCAGTCGATACCGTTCGCCGGCCATTCCTTCCAGGTACTGTCGATGGACTACAACATGATGTTCAACCAGTCCGGCGGCAACCCCCTGGGCGACCGCGCCCAGTACGACGCCTGGCGCGCACAGGCCCGGGACACCTATCTGGCCGGGTTCCGGCGCGCGTACGAGAGCAACCGCGCCCCGTTCTTCATCGGCAACCACTTCGAGCGCTGGAACGGCGGCGTCTACATGGACGCCGTCGAGGAGGCGATCGGCCGGATGGCGGAGCACGACGAGGTCCGGTTCGTGTCCTTCAAGCAGCTCGTGGCCTGGCTGGAGGCACAGGACCCGGCGGTGCTGCGCAAGCTGCGCACACTGGTGCCGGGCCAGGCCCCGGCCGGCGGGTGGGAGGAGTTCCTGGGCGCGGCGGGCACCCACTCCTCGTAGTCCGCACACCGTCGTTTGTTTTCATGGGCGGGCACCACCTGACCGATCCGGAGGACCCGCCCTGAACACCCCGCTCGCCGAGGCCCTGTCGGCTGTGCTGCTCGTCGCCGTGCTCGCCTGGGCCGTCGTACGGCCCTTCGGCTGGTCGGAGGCGGCCATGGCCGTCCCGGCCGCCGGGATCGCGACCGCGACCGGGGCGATCTCGCTGGATCACGCCCGGGCCGAGGCGGAACGGCTCGGCCCCGTGGTGGGGTTCCTGGCGGCGGTGCTGGTGCTCGCCCACTTCTGCGACGTGGAGGGCCTGTTCCGGGCCTCCGGGGCATGGATGGCGCGCTGGGCGGCCGGCCGGCCGGTGCGGCTGCTGACGGCGGTGTTCGCGCTGGCGTCGGCGATCACGGCCGTGCTCAGCCTGGACGCCACGGTCGTGCTGCTGACCCCGGTGGTCTTCGCGTCCGCCGCGCGGACGGGCGTACGGCCGAAACCGCATGTGTACGCCTGCACGCATCTGTCGAACACGGCGTCGCTGCTGCTGCCCGTGTCCAATCTGACGAACCTACTCACCTTCGCGGCGAGCGGGCTGAGCTTCACCCGGTTCGCGGCGCTGATGGCGCTGCCGTGGCTGGCGGCGATCGGCGCCGAGTACCTGGTGTTCCGGCGGTTCTTCGCCGGTGACCTCACCGCGGCTGCCCCGGTCGGCGCGGACACCGGTGCTGCGCCGCCGCTTCCGCTGTTCGCGCTGGTGACCGTGGGGTGCACTCTGGCGGGATTCGTGGTGGCGTCCGCGTTCGGGGTGGAACCGGCGTGGGTGGCCGCCGCGGGAGCGCTGGTGCTGGCCGGGCGGGCGCTGCTGCGGCGGAAAGCGACTGTGCCGACCGTGGTACGGGCCGCGGCGCCGGCCTTTTTGGCGTTCGTGCTGGCGCTGGGCATCGTGGTGCGCGCGGTCGTGGACAACGGGCTCGCGGATGCGCTCGGTCACGTCCTGCCCGGCGGCACGGGGCTGCTCGCGCTGCTGGGGACCGCCGCGCTGGCCGCCGTCCTCGCCAACCTCATCAACAACCTGCCCGCGGTGCTGGTGCTGCTGCCGCTCGCCGCTCCCGTGGGTTCCGGTGCGATGCTGGCGGTGCTGCTCGGGGTCAACATCGGCCCGAATCTGACCTACGCCGGCTCGCTGGCCACCCTGTTGTGGCGGCGGATCGTGCAGCAGCACGAGCACGACGTGGACCTCGGGGAGTTCACCCGGCTCGGTCTGATCGCCGTGCCCTCGGCGCTGGTGGTGTCGGTGGTGGCACTGTGGGGGGCGCTGCAGATTCTCTGAAGGGTTCCATGAGCCGAGGGAGGCCGGCCGGATGCGCGTGATCGCCTGGCTCGTCGAGGGCACCTGGCCCGCCTGCGTGGACGCCGTACGCACCCACGCCCCGCACGCCGCCGAGGTGGTGCTGCTCCATGTGACCGGCCCGGACGTGCCCGGGGTGGCGCACGGCGCGTACGCGGGGCTTCTCGGCCGTGGGCATCCCGAGCGTGATCCGGGCGGCCGGCTGGAGGCGCTCGGCGGGAGTTCGGCGGCGCAGCTCCTGGCCGCGGCGGCCGAGCGGCTGGGACGGCCCTGCACCCGTGAGGAGCGGACGGGGCGGGTCGAGCGGGAGGTGGTGGCCGCGGCCGGCGGGGCCGATCTGCTGGTGCTGGCCCGGGACGGCGACCGCTCCCGGCTCGGGCCGCGCAGCCTGGGTCCGGCCGTCCGGTTCGCCGTGGACCACGCGCCCTGCCCGGTGCTGCTGGTGTGGCCCGAACCGGCTCCGGACCTCGGGACGATCCCTCCCCCGCCGCCGCATCACCACTGAGCCCGGGTCCCGCGCGGCGGGGCCCTCAGCCGTGGGCCCGGCGGCCGCACCGCCGCTCAGTGGTGGTGCCGTCCCGTTCCGTCGCCGTAGCCACCGCCGCCGTACCCTCCGCCGCCCCAGTCGCAGTAGTCCGGGTAGACCGAGCAGTAGTCGGGCGTGGGGGAACTCGACTGCGTCGGGCCGGGCTCTGTCGCCGACGGCGTGGGGGTCGGCGACGGGGTCTTCGAGGCCTTGGGCGTGGCCTTGGCCGACGGGGACGGGGACGGCGAACGGGTGCTGTCGGTGCCCCAGTTCACGATCTCCATCTGCAGGTCGGGCTTGGCGGTGTCGACGCTCCAGCGCTGGGCGGAGGTCGCGCTGCGGTTCTTGAGGACGAGGGCGCCCGAGCCGTCGGTCGCGGCGGGCGTCAGCGCCAGGTCCTGGTCCGAGCGGGGAACCAGGGCGCCCTGGAGGGTGAAGTCGTAGCGGATGTCCTTGGCGGCCTTCCCGGTGGCCGTGCAGGGGGCGAGCCGGACCGAGTAGCCGAGGTGGGAGTCCAGGCACAGGTCGGGGGCGGAGGCGTTGCGCAGCAGTCCGTCGCTCTCGTACGACCACTGCTGGCTCGCCGTCGAGGAGCAGGTGGTGACTTCGGTCTCCGCGCCCTTGACGGCCTTCTTGCCTACGACGCCCACGCACAGGCCCGAGGCGAGGTTGTGCAGTCGGCCGCGCAGCGCTCCCTGGGTGGTCGGGCCGGTCCCGGCCCAGGACTTGCCCGGTGTCGCGGAGTCCTTGCCCGGCGTCCGGGAGGGCGTGCCGCCGGGGGCCGGGGCCTGGTCGTCGCCCGAGCCGAGCACCGACCACAGCACCAGCGGGAGGACGACCAGGCCGCTGACGGTGAGGACGGCCAGGGCCAGGTTGCGGCGCCGGGCGCGGCGGGCGGCCCGGTGCACGGAACGGCGGGAGGGGCCGCGCACGGTGGCGGCCGCCCGGGCGGCGGGCGTGGCTGCGGGCATGGCCGGCGCGGGTGCCACGGGTGTGAAGGCCTCGCCGCCCGCGGGTGCGGCCGGGGCCCGGGCCGGGTCAGGTTGCGGGGCGGTGGTCTCGTCGTTGCGGGCCGCCCGGGACTCCAGGTAGGCATGGGCGCCCCAGCCGAGGACCGCCTCGGCGAGGGCGAGGCCGAGTCCGGTGTTGAACCGGGCGAGCTGGTCCGCGGTCTGCCGGCAGTGCCGGCAGCCGGCCAGGTGCTGCTGCAGGTCCGGGTCGATGTCGACACCGCCGCGCCGGAAGGTCACGTCCAGCATGCGCAGGTACTGCTGGCACTCGGCCTCGGGGGCGAGTTCGCGGTGGGCCTGGAGGGATTCCTCGCGCAGCCGTTCGCGGGCGCGGCGGAGTTCGATCCCGGTCTCCTCCTCGTCCAGGCCCAGCAGCGCGCCGGGGACGGCGAGGGCTTCGGACTCGACCTCGGTGTGCCACAGCACGGCGCGGGCGGACTCGGGCAGCCGCTGGAACGCGCGGGACAGCAGTCGCCGGCCGGAGGGCGGGAGCAGCCGGGCGGCCGCGCGCTCACCGCTGCCGGGGCCCGGTCGCAGGGCGGGGTGGAGGAGTTCCTGGCGGCCGTCGCCGTCCCACTCGGCGGCGATCCGGCGGACGGTGACCAGCAGTTGGGGCCGCCAGGCGGCGGACGGGCCCGACTGTCTGATGGACTGGCCGAACAGCCGGGTGAAGGCGGCGGTGGTGAGCATGCCCGCGGCGCGCGGTCCGTCGGTGCACAACCGGGCGTAGGCGAAGGCCGCTTCCCAGTGCCGGTCCAGGAGTTCCCCGACCGGATGGAGCGCGGGCGTCGTTCCCGTCCACTTCTTCAGTTCGGCGCTCAGCTGCTCGTCCGACGCGTCGAACCGGCGGGCGGTCGGGGCAGAATCCCACGGACCTGCGTCATTCACGGCTGCATTCCTCCGGCGCGACACGGAAATTAGTCCATACCAAGGAGTATGGGTGGGTATTCGGCATCCCGAACGTCCACCTGGGCTGCTCTTTTGAAGCGTGGGGGGCGCACGGGAGCGGCCTGTGGCTCATGCAGCGGGAAATGTAATTGTCTGCACGCCGACAGCGCACACTTTTGCACAGGCCGACGTGATTGAACAAGAGATCTCCCGCTTTTAAACATTGCGTCGACAAGCCGTTCTTCGACACTTCGTCAATGAAAGCCTTTGCCGCGCATTACGATCGTTCGCCGGCCCGATAGGCGCCCGGTGGCACTCCGTAACGTTCGCGGAAGACGCGGCTGAAGTGGAAGGGGCTCGGGAATCCGGACGCCGCCGCCACCCGCTCCACGGTCAGGTCGGTGGCTTCCAGCAGCCGGGCCGCATGCCGCAGCCGGGCCTCGCGCAGGGCGCGCATGGGTGGTCCGCCGGTCCGCCGGGTGAACAGATGGGCGAACCGGGACGGCGAGAGGGCGACGCTCGCGGCGAGCGAGCGGACGGTGTGCGGGGCGCCCGGGTCGGCGGCGATCAGTTCCTCGGCATGGCGCACCCGGATGTCGGCGCCCGGCTCGGGAGCCGGTGCGCGGGCGCCGGCGACGGCGCGCAGCACGGCCTCCTCCAGCGCGCACAGGGCCAGTTCCCGCGCCAGGCTGCCGTCGGCCACGGCCACCGGGTCCGCCCCGGGCGCGGGGCCTTCGGCGGGCCCGCGTGCATCGGCGAGCATCCGGTCGAACGCCGCCTCGATACGGTCGTGCGGGGTTCCGGGGACAGGAGCGACGACATACAGGCCGTCGGCGACGGCGTACGGGCCGAGCCACGGGGCCCAGGACGGGCGGGCCTGGCAGTGCGCCCACCAGAACCGCCAGTGCGCGGCACCGGGCGCCACGGCATAGCGGTGAGGCACCCCCGGCGCCAGCACCACCAGGTGCCCGGCCACCGCGTCGGCACCGGTCTCACCCTGCCGGATGAGACCGCGCCCGCCCGTGGTGAAGGTGAACAGCCAACTGCGCGACCCCTGGGGCCGGTCGACGCCGTACTCCGGGCCCTGGTCGTAGCGGCCGGCCACCACCAGGCCGGGAGGCGGCGAAGGGGCGCAGACAGCAGTCCCGGGCAGTGTGTCAGCGGGCACGGGCATCCTCCCCGGGGGCGCGTCGGCCTAGCGTGGCAGGCAAGTGGCCACCGGAGCGAGGAGCGGACGCATGACAGCCAGGGACATCGGCGCCATCCTGCCCGAGGACCTTCGGCAGCGGTTCGAGGGCGAGGGGTTCATCGTCGTACGCGGGCTGTTCGGGTACGACGAGATCGACCGGCTGCGCGACGCCTTCGCGGCGCTGCGGGCGGCCGGGCCGGTCCCCGGGCACTTCGAGCCGCGGCCCGCGGATCCCGATCCGCTGCGCAGGCATCCCCGGGTGATGCAGCCGCACGAGTTCAGCCCGCCGGCCCGGGAGTTCCTGCTGGACGCCCGGCTGCGAGCGGTGCTTGAGGTGCTGCTCGGCGAGGAGGTGCTGGCCGCGCAGAGCATGTTCTACTTCAAGCCGCCGGGCGCCCGCGGCCAGGCGCTGCATCAGGACAACTTCTATCTGCGGGTCGAGCCGGGCACCTGTGTGGCCGCGTGGGTCGCCTGTGACGTCATCGACCGGAACAACGGCGGTCTCGAAGTCGTCCCGGGCACACACCGGATGGACCTGTTCTGCCCCGAAGTGGCCGACGAGGAGCTGTCGTTCGCCCGCGAGTACGTCCCGCCGCCACCCGGTCTGACCCCGGTGCCCGTGGACCTGGCGCCGGGCGACGTGCTGTTCTTCAACGGCAGCCTGGTACACGGCTCGGGGCCCAATCGCAGCGCCGACCGCTTCCGGCGCTCCTTCATCGGGCACTACGTGGGCCGCTCGGCCGAGCGCATCGGCGGCTACTACCGGACGCTGACCATGTCCGGTGAGCGCGTCCCGCTGCCGCAGAGCGAGGGCGGCGGTCCGTGCGGCACGGAGTTCACGCCGCACGGACCCCACTGAGCGCTCAGTGCCCGCTGATCCCACGCGGGGTGTAGGGCTCCTCCAGCTGCTCGATCTCCTTGTCGCTCAGCTCCAGTTCGACGGCGGCCACCGCGTCCTCGATGTGCTGCGGCCTGGCCGCGCCGATGATCGGTGCGGCCACCGTGTCCTGGTGCAGCAGCCAGGCGAGGGCGACCTGGGCGCGCGGGACGCCGCGCTCGCCGGCGATGCGGGTGACGGCCTCGACGATGGACCGGTCGCTCTCCAGGTAGAGGCGGCCACCGAAGTTGTCGTTCGCGCTGCGCTCGGTGACGGTGCCCCAGTCGCGGGTGAGCCGGCCGCGGGCCAGCGGGCTCCACGGCAGCACACCGACACCCTGGTCCGCGCAGAGCGGCAGCATCTCCCGCTCCTCCTCGCGGTAGAGCAGGTTGTAGTGGTTCTGCATGGACACGAACTTGGTCCAGCCGTGCCGCTCGGCCGTGTACTGGGCCTTGGAGAACTCCCAGGCGTACATCGAACTCGCCCCGATGTAACGCACCTTGCCCGCCTTGACCAGGTCGTGCAGCGCCTCCATCGTCTCCTCGACCGGGGTGGCGTGGTCGTAGCGGTGGATCTGGTAGAGGTCCACGTAGTCGGTGCCGAGGCGGCGCAGGCTGTGGTCGAGCTCGGCCATCACGGCCTTGCGGGAGAGGCCGCCGCCGTTGGGGCCCGGCCGCATCCGGCCGTGCACCTTGGTGGCCAGCACGATCTCGTCGCGGTTGGCGTACTCGCGCAGGACCTTGCCGACGATCTCCTCGCTGGTGCCGTCGGAATAGACGTTGGCGGTGTCGAAGAAGTTGATGCCCTCCTCCAGCGCCTGCCGGATCAGCGGCCGGGACGCCTCCTCGTCCAGGGTCCACTCGTGGACCCCGCGGTCGGGCAGGCCGTAGGTCATGCAGCCCAGACAGATCCGCGACACGTCCAGGCCCGTCGAACCGAGCTTCACGTACTGCATCGTTGCTGCTCCTGCCTTCGGGAGGGATGGTCTCCCAGGAGAGTACGTGCTGCTCGGGGGCCGACTTGACTGTCGCCTCGCGCGGACGATTGGATCCTGACAGGTGTCGCGCCGCCGGCGGGGCACGCAGAGGTGCGCCCAGCCGGTGACGGGTCGTCATGGACACGGTCCCAGCCCGGCCCCAGTCGCCAGGACGGCTCCGCGCCGGTCCGAGGCGGGGCCGTACCCGCGATTGATGGAGCGGACTTGCCCACCAAGGGTGCTTCCCGCGTCGTAGGTCGGGGGACGACCGTCGGCGCGACCCTGCTCGCCCTGGCCCTCGCGGTGACCACGCTGTCCGGCTGCGACTCCGGCGGCACGCACCAGGGGGCGTCGTCGCCGAAGCCCGGCGCGGTACGCCTGCCGCCGCGCCACGCCGGCTTCGACTACCAGATCGGCGGCGCCTATCCCCCGCCCTCCGGCGTCCGGATCGTCAGCCGCGACCGGTCCGACTCCCCGGCCGCGGGCCTGTACAACATCTGCTACGTCAACGCCTTCCAGGCCCAGCCGCAGGAGCGCTCCTCGTGGCCGGACGACCTGCTGCTGCGCGACGCCCGCGGCAGGGTCGTCATCGACGAGGACTGGAACGAGCCGCTGCTCGACCTGCGCACCCCGGCCAAGCGGGAGCGCGTGGCGGAACGGGTGAACACATGGATCGACGGCTGCGCGGAGAAGGGCTTCGACGCCGTGGAGCCCGACAACTACGACAGCTACACCCGCTCCCGGCACCTGCTCACGGCCGCCGACGCGACCGCGTTCATGCGGCTGCTCTCCCGGCACGCGCACGCCCGGCACCTGGCCATCGGGCAGAAGAACACCGCCGAACTGGCCGGGCAGCGACGACGGGCGGGGCTGGACTTCGCGGTCGCGGAGGAGTGCGGGCAGTACGACGAGTGCGAGGTGTACGCCAAGGCGTTCGACGACCGGGTGGTGGACATCGAGTACACCGACAGCGGTCTGCGCAAGGCCCTCGGACGCTGGGGCGGCCGGCTGAGCATCGTCCGCCGGGACGTGAAGGTGTCCACACCGGGCAAGGCCGAATACGTCCGAAAGGTGCGGTGAGGCGCCCGACCGGCCCTCGTGCGGTGCTGCCTGCAGGTGACCTCCCGGCGCGGCGGAAGTGCGACAGTCATATCGTCGGCTCATCCTCGGCCCAGTCGACCGGCGCACGGCCGGTCCGGGCCGCACGGAGGACACCGCGGTGCCGACACGTCCGACCATCCTGAGATGTCTGATGGGGGCAGCCCTGCTGCCCCTGACCCTCGTCACCCCCGCCTGGGGGCGGCCCGCTCCGGCACCGGCGGCCGAAGGGCCGTCCACCCTGTGCGCGGCCGCCGGCACGCTGAGCGGCGCACACGGCCAGCGGGCCGTCGTCAGCCTGTGCGCGGCCGGCGGGACCCCGCAGCTGGCCGTGGCCGCCCCGGCGAGCTGCCGACGCGCCGGAATCCGAGTGCGCTACACCTGCCGTACCGAGGGCACCTGGACGGCCCGGCGCGCCGGCCGGACCGTGGCCACCGGGACGCTGCCCGGCTCGCAGCAGTACCCGGGCCCGGGGACCTACGACATCACGGCCACCGTGCGCGTGCGGTCCGCGCCCGCCGGTGTCGACCTCGCGGGCACCGTCCAGACCACGCTCACCCTGACCACGCCCGAGGCGACGCCCACGCACGCCGTCACCGTCGACCGGACCGCGCTGCGCCGGGGCGCGACGACCACGCTGACCTACACGGTCCGCCGGGACAGCGACGAGGGCGACGGAAGCGCCCGGTTCGGGCTGATCGGCGAGGAGGGCACCGGCGTGCGGATCGCCACGGACGACGCCCGCTGCATCAACCCGCTGGTCGGCCGGCATCCGTCGAAGACCCGGCTGCAGCACTCACTGGACTGCGCACTGACCGAGCTTCAGCCGGGCCACCCCGAGACGGTCAAGGTCCGCGTCACGCTCGCGTCGAACTGCTCCACGGTGGTGTCGAAGCTCGGCTACTGGATGCCGAAGGGCCAGGCATTGTTCGCCGGAGACCTGCTGGCCGGGCCGACGCTGTCCTGCGGTTAGGACTCGGCAGGCAGGCCCTGGCGCCGGTCCAGCAGGTCCAGCGCGCTCTCCCACCGGAACTCGGGCCGCCCGTCTCCCTCCTCGGGCGTGCCGGACCAGGGCTCACCGAAGCGGACGCCCATCCCACGCAGCCGTACCAGGCTGTCCCGATAGGCCGGATGGGCGGCCAGCGCGTCCGCCACGCAGGGCAGGACCGCGATCGGCACGCCCAGCCCCGCGGCCTCGCACAGGGTGCCGACGGCGAGGGTGTCGGCCAGGCCGGCCGCCCACTTGTTGACGGTGTTGAAGGTGGCGGGCGCGACCACCACGGCATCCGGCGCCGGGAACGGCCGCGGGTCGGCCGGGGAGCGCCAGGCCGACCGTACGGGGCGGCCCGTCTGCGCCTCGACGGCGGCGGTGTCGAAGAAGCCGCCCATGGCGACCGGTGTGGCGATGACCCCGACCTCCCAGTCCCGTTCCTGTGCCGCGGTGATCAGCTTGCTGACGCCGGCGGCGATCCCGGCCGCGCAGACGACGACGTAGAGGAAGGGCTTCTCGGCCTGTGGGGTCATCCGGGCACCCTACTGAAGCGGGAACGACGCCCCGCGGTCGGCCTCGGGCCGCGGTCCGGTGATGCGCCGCTGCGCCTCCTCGATGCGTACGTCGTTGATGCTCGCCTCCCGGCGGGTCATCAGACCGTGCTCGTCGAACTCCCAGAGTTCGTTGCCGTAGGAGCGCCACGTCTGCCCTTCGGCGTCCCGGCACTCGTACTGGAAGCGGACGGCGATGCGGTTGCCGTCGAAGGCCCACAGGTCCTTGCGCAGCGCGTAGTCGAGCTCGCGCTGCCATTTGGCGGTGAGGAAGGCGACGATCTCGGCGCGACCGGTCACGAAGGTGTCGCGATTGCGCCAGACCGATTCCTCCGAACAGGCGAGCGCCACCCGGTGCGGGTCGCGGGTGTTCCAAGCGTCCTCGGCGGCCTGGACCTTCTGCGCGGCGGTCTCGCGGGTGAAGGGCGGCAGGGGCGGGCGGTCGGTCATGGTCGGCTCCTCGTACGGGGCGACAGTGCAGAACGCGCGTTCTCCAGATGACTGCCACCGTAGGAGAACGTTCATTCTCTCGTCAAGGAGTGAGGTCGGAGATGGACAGCGCGGTCGCCCGGGACAAGGCGCTCGACGCCGCGGAGGAGCTGTTCTACGGCCGCGGCATCCAGTCCGTCGGCATGGACGAGCTGCGCGGCGCCTCGGGCGTGTCGCTCAAGCGCCTCTACCAGCTGTTCCCCACCAAGGAACAGCTCGTCGAGGCGTATCTGGAGCGGCGGGACGGGCTCTGGCGGCAGCGGCTCGCCGCACACGTGGCAGAGCAGCCCGACCCGCGGGAGCGGATCCCGGCCGTCTTCGACTGGCTGGAGGGGTGGTTCGGCGAGGACGGCTTCCGCGGGTGCGCCTGGATCAACGCGTACGGCGAGCTGGGCGCCACCTCGGACCGGGTGGCGGAACAGGTGCGCGCGCACAAGGAGGCGTTCCGTGGCTACCTCGCCTCGCTCGTGACCGGTGCGGAACTGCCCGCCGCACTGACCGGCCCCCTGTACCTGCTGGCCGAGGGAGCCATGGTCACGGCGGGCGTCACCGGGAGCACCCGGCCGGCGGCCGAGGCCCGCGAGGCGGCGCGGGCACTGGTGGCTACCGCCGGCCGGACCGCCCTCAGCCGGCCGTCTCCCCGACCTTGATCGCGCTCACCGGGCAGGCGCGGGCAGCCTCCCGGACCATCGCGTCGCCCGCACCGTCCTCGCGGCCGGGGATCAGCATGCTGTAGCCGTCGTCGTCCTGGGTGAACACGGCCGGCGCAGCCAGCGCGCACTGGCCCGCGCCGATGCAGACGTTCTTGTCGATGTCGATGTCGATGTGCATGGGCAGAGCCTCTTACCAGGTCACGGGGAGTTCCAGCATCCCCTGGATCGTGTCGCCGGGTTTGAAGGGGATCTCCTCGGCGGGTGCGGCCAGCCGGAGGCCGGGCAGCCGTTCGAGAAGGGTGCCGAGAGCGATCTCCAGTTCCGCGCGGGCCAGGTTCTGGCCGAGGCACTGGTGGATGCCGAAGCCGAAGGCCAGGTGGTGGCGGGTGGGGCGGTGGAAGTCCAGGGCGTCGGGGTCGTCGTACAGGGACCCGTCGCGGTTGATGACCGACGTCGCGAAGAGCACGCCCTCGCCGGCGCGGATCGTGGCGCCGGCGACCTCGATGTCCGCCAGGGCCACACGCAGCAGTCCGTCCGCGATGGACAGCAGGCGCATCAGCTCCTCGACGGCGGCGGGCAGCAGCGCCGGGTCGGCGCGCAGCTCGGCCAGCCGGTCGGGGTGCTGGAGCAGCGTGTATGTGCCGAGGGAGATCATGTTGGCCGTCGTCTCGTGCCCGGCGACCAGCAGGATGACGGCCAGCGAGATCAGTTCGGCGCGGTCCAGTGCGCCCTGGCTCAGCTGCTGGTGGACGAGGTCGTCGAGGACTCCGTCGCCGGGCTCGGCCTGCAGCGCCTTGCGGTCGATCAGCCGGCCGATGTACGACTCCAGCCGTTCCCGTGCCTGCTGCGTGTCGTCGGCCGAGGGGCCGCGCAGCAGTCTGCGGGACTGCTCCTCGAAGAACTCGTGGTCGGCGTACGGCACTCCGAGCAGGCCGCAGATCACCATGGACGGCACGGGCAGGGCGAAGGCGGAGACCAGCTCGGCCGGCGGGCCCTTCTCGATCATCACGTCCAGGAGTCCGTCGACCGTCCGCTGGATGGTCGGCCGCAGTCCGGTCGCACGCTTCAGGGTGAAGGACGGGATCATCATCCGCCGCTGCGTCTGGTGCACGGGGTCGTCGACGCCGAGCAGCGCCACCCGGCGGTCGCGGACGGCCGCGAAGCGGGCCGTTGGCGCGGGAAAGCCGGGGCGGGTCCGGTCGGTGGACAGACGGGGGTCGGCGAGCAGCGCGCGGGCGGTGGCATGGTCGGTGACCGCCCAGACCTCACGGCCGTCGAAGAGGGTGACGCGGGACAGGCCCTGCCCGTCGCGCAGCGGGTCGTATCCGGTGGGGGGATCGAAGGGGCAGGTGCGGTCCTGCGGGAAAGCGACGGGTTCGGCCGGGGTCGCCGGGCCGGTGGTGTCCGTCAGTTCCGTCATGGAAAGACCTCGCAGACAAAAAGAAGTGCATCGTGCCGATCTTCATTAGATGCCCGAGGCACCTATGAGGCGATGCCAAGTTCGGCCAGATCGGCGATCGGCGCGATCTGGCCGAAGAATGTGGTCACCAGGGACGGGAACGCGCCGAAATTCGCTTGCCCGCGCTCGGGCGGCGGCCCCAGGATCGGCCCATGCTGCTTACCCACACCATTGTGCCGCCGACCACCGCCTCTGTCCGTCCGACGCGGGGTCAGCAGCAGCCCGGCCGTCATCGGAGGCCCGGCTCCGCGCGCCCGTGACGGCCGCGCTCCTCGCGGGCCTGCTCGCCGGTTACGGCATCGCCGTACCCGTCGGCGCCGTCGGGACCTATCTGGTGTCCCTGACCGCCCGCACCTCGCTGCGCACCGGCGCCTGCGCCGCACTCGGCGTCGCCACGGCCGACGGTCTCTACGCGCTGCTCGCCGCGGCGGGCGGCTCCGCCCTCGCGGCGGCGCTGCGGCCGGTGCTGACCCCGCTGCGCTGGGCCTCGGCCCTGGTCCTCGGCGTCCTCGCGGTATGGGGCGCGGTCCTCGCCCTGCGCCAGTACCGCGCCCATCGGCTCGCCACCCGCCCCGAGCGACCGGTTCCCGGCGCGGGACGCGCGTATCTCGGCCTTCTCGGGATCACGCTCCTCAACCCCGTCACGGTGATCTACTTCGCCGCGCTGGTGCTCGGCACCAGCACCGCGGACGCCGTACGGCCGCTGGAGCGGGCCGTGTTCGTCGTGGCGGCCTTCGTCGCCTCCGCGAGCTGGCAGCTGCTGCTGGCCGGCGGCGGCGCCCTGCTCGGCCGCGTGCTCACCGGCCGCAACGGGCGGCTGACGACGTCGCTGCTCTCCAGCGGTGTGATCCTGGTGCTGGCGGTGCGGATGACCGTGACACCCGGCTGACGGCCGGCCGGTCAGGGCACGCGGGAGCCCTCGGCGCCCGGTGCGAAGGCACGGGCGACGGCCAGGCTGTCCTCGTGGACGTGGTGGCGTACGACCAGCCCGTCCCGGACGGTGAGGTGCAGGGCGAACCGGGCGGTGCGGGAGCGGCCGGTGGACCGGGCCGTCTGCCGGATCGCGCCGAGTACGACCGCGTCGTCGCCGTCGACCACGACGTGCTCGACCCGGGTGTCCGCCTTCTCCGGGATGTGCCGGGCGGCCGGCTCCCGGCAGTGGGCGACGGCGTCGGCGCGGGTGGAGCGGTGCCGGATCGACGGGGTGTCGGCGCGGCCGTGCTCGTCCTCGGGCCGGCTCAGCCTCCAGTCGCCGTGCTCGGCGTACAGCTCGCCGATCCGCTCGGGGTCGCCTGGCCGATCCTGCGGAGCAGTTCGTCCACGACGGAACGGGTCGGGGTGGTGCGGCCGGGTATCGCGAGCGGTCCTGTCCTGTCTCGGCCTGGTGCGGCGGGCGCGTGGTGATCACCACGGGGACCACCGTGCCCGAGCCATGCCGACGGCACGACGACCCGCGAGGTGATCACCCGCCCGGGCGAACAGGCGTGCGGTACGGATGATTCGGGCCGCCGCGGGTGTTGTAACCGGCCGCAACCGAGTCGTTGAACCGACGAAGGAGACGGATCCCATGGCACTTCAGGGCGAGTACGAGCCCAGCCCGACGCAGTGGGTGCGCGAGCAGGTCGAGCTGTACGAGAGTTCCGGCGGGACGAAGGGGACGACGTTGCAGGACACCGGGATGCCGGTCATCGTCCTGACCACGCGGGGCGCCAGGAGCGGGAAGATCCGCAAGACGCCGCTGATGCGGGTGGAGCACGGCGGGAGGTACGCCGCGGTCGCCTCCCTCGGCGGCGCGCCGCAGCATCCCGTCTGGTACTTCAACGTGAAGTCCGATCCACATGTGGAGCTGCAGGACGGGCCGGTCAAGCGTGACATGCAGGCCCGCGAGGTCACCGGTGCGGAGAAGGCCGAGTGGTGGGAGCGGGCCGTGGCCGCCTTCCCGCCGTACGCCGACTACCAGGAGAAGACCTCCCGGGAGATCCCGGTGTTCGTCCTGGAGCTCCTCGACGAGAACTGATTCAGGCCGGGAAGCGGTTCCTTTTAGAAAAATCTGTGCCGGGGACGCATGAACCGGTTTCCGGGCGGGCACCCGTGCGTCAGGCCCCGCCGCGTTCCCCCGTCGCGGCGGGGCTCTTGCATGCCCGGTCCGCCGGCCGGTCGGTCACGTCGAGGAAGATCTGGCCGGCGGTGGGGAACATGCCGGCGAGAGACCGCTTGATGCGGTCGGCGACCTCCTCGACCCGCTCGCTGTCCAGGCCCGGCACCAGGTCGACACGGGCGGCCACCAGCGTGGAGTCGAGGCCCATCTGCATCGTGTACAACGCCTCCACGCTGTCGATCTCCGGCTGGGCCTCCAGCAGCGCCCGGATCCGGCCGCGCAGCTCCGGGTCGGCGGCCTCGCCAATGAGCTGGTCCCGGGCGTCGCGGCCCAGCCGGTAGGCGACGAGGACCAGCAGCGCGCCGATCGCCAGCGACGCGGAGGCCTCCCACACGACCTGCCCGGTCACCATGTGCAGAGCCATGCCGACGAGCGCGAGAGTCACGCCGACGACCGCCGTGCCGTCCTCGGCGACCACCGTGCGCAGCGCCGGGTCGCGCAGCCCGCCGCGACCGCCGCCCTGCCGGTGCACCTGGTACAGCGCCCGGGCCAGCGAGGCGCTCTCGGCGACGAGGGCCACGCCGAGCACGATCAGGCCCGCCACATAGCCGCTGAACTTCTCCTCGGTGCCTTTGCGGAGAGCCTCGAAGCCCTGGAAGAAGGAGAAGCAGCCGCCCATCACGAAGATCCCGACGGCCGCGAGGAGGGACCAGAAGAACCGTTCCTTGCCGTAGCCGAAGGGGTGCCGCCGATCGGCGGGGCGGCGGCTGCGGCGCAGCGCGGCCAGCAGGAAGACCTCGTTGAGGCTGTCCGCGACCGAGTGCGCGGCCTCCGACAGCAGCGCCGGCGAGCCCGCGAACACGCCGCCGACGGCCTTGGCGACGGCGATCACCAGATTGGCGGCGAGCGCCACGAGGACGGTGACACGGGTGTGGCGGTCGGTCTTCGAGCCGGTCGGCCGGCTTTCGCCCCCGGCCTCCGGAGTGTCACCGGGAGCGTCCGCGCCGACGCCGGGTTCGGTCCCGCCGGGCGCGGGACCACCGGGCGCGGGACCACCGGGCGCGGGACCACCGGGCGCGGGACCACCGGGCGCGGGACCACCGGGCGCTTGGGGAGTCCGGGGCTCCGCCCCTGCGGTGGTGGCCGCAGACGGGCGCTCCGGGCCGGCCGCGGGCGCCGGCGGTGGGGGGTTCACGTCGGCGGCGGAGTCCGGCGACCGGGGCTCCCCGTCGGCGGCGGGATCCGGCGACCGGCTCCGTGGACCGCGGACCGAGTCCCGTCGCCGGTGCTCCGGTCCTGCGGTCGTGTCCCTCGGTCCGTGCCCTGGACCCGCGGTCGTGTCCCGCGGCGGTCCGTCCGGCTCCGGTGGCTCTGGGGTCTCCGGCGTGCGGGTGTGCGGGGGCCGGTCCGCGGCCTCCGGCGTGTGCGCGCGTCGGCTCGTCGTACCGGTACCGTCCTTGGCTGTCGCCCGTTGCGGGGAAGTCCGGCTCACCTGTCGCCGACTGCCCCTGCCCGGGCGGATCACACCGGGCCGGCGGACGAAAACGGGGAACGCGCGGTGGTGCCCGGCGCCGCCGAACGGACCGGTGCCGAGGCCGCGTCGTACGTCGACCGGCGTGCCGCCCGGCACCGAGCAGGAGAACCGAGTCCGGACCGGGCGGGCTCAGCCCTGTTTGGGTGCCGTGGGCGGCAGGAGACGCAGGGTGAAGGAATGGCCCGCGATGTCCGCGTAGCCCCGTTCCTCGTGCGGTCCCGCCGCGTCCCTTGTCTCGATCGGCCGACCGCCGAGCCCGACGATGCGGCGCTCGGCCTCGTCCAGGTCCTCGACCAGGAAGTCCAGATGGACCTGGAGCGAGTTCTCCGGGCGCGGCCAGCTGGGCGGTGTCACGTTGACGTCCCGGCGGAAGGCGAGCCGGACCCCGTCGGCGCCCCGGATCTCCACCAGGTTGGCCGACGCGTCCGTCTGCTCGCCCTCCAGCAACTCCAGGTAGAACCGCGCGAGTTGCTCGGGCTCCGCGCAGTCGAGCACCACGACGCCCGTTTTCACCAGTGGCATGCTTCCTCCCGGGAGATGTCCTCTCAGGCGGATATCCCGGTTCCCCGGTTTCAGTCGCCGGCCAGCCACACGCCGTCGCGCATCAGATCCCGTCCCTGCAGTTCGTTCGCCTCGCGCCAGGCCTGGATACGGTGCGGGATGACGGTGAAGTACAGGTAGGGGCTGGCGAGTCGGCGCGGGTCGAAGCCCGTCTTGCCGGCGAAGATCTCGGCGTCCTCCTCGGGCAGGTCCTCGGGAGTCACGGCCCGGACGGCGCCCTCGACGATGACGACGTCCCGGGTCGGTCCGATGCCCAGCCGGGCCGTGCCGGTGGCCAGGAGATTGCGGCCGGTGGGGCTGGCGGCCGGGGTGGCGAGGAGCAGGGTGGCGCCGTCCCAGACGAACGACAGGGGGACGAGGTAGGGCGCGCCACCGTCCTCGCCCGCGGTGGCGACCCAGGCGTCCTCGTCGTGCTCCAGCCGGTGGAGGGTGTCCTTCTTGCGCTGTTCGGCGGTGCGAGCGGGCGACGGGGTCATGGTCGTACGGCCTCCTCGGGACAGGCTGATGCGCGGGTGAGGTGCGAACACCTCCAGTGTGACCGTCAGCCCTCCGTCCGCGCACGGATCTGATCAAGGCGTGTCCGGGTCGCCGTGAGGAGCAGGTCGAGGGCCGCGGGGTACGAGCTGGTGCGCATGGAGGCCACCAGGTGGCGGGCGGTGGCCGCGATGTGCGGGTGGGTGTCGGCGGGCAGCTGGGCGTAGGTGTCCCTCCACACCTCGGCCTCGGCCTCGCGGGCGGCCCTGGGCAGGGCGGTGCCGGCGGAGTCCAGGGCGCCGAAGGCGAGGGCCTGGTCGACGAAGGCGTGGTAGATCCGCACCGCCTCCGCGTCCGGGAACCCGGCCCGGCGCAGCACGCCGAGGATGCTCTCGACGGCCTGGATCTCGTGCGCCCGCCCGGTGACCCGGTGGGCGCTGAGCATCGCGGCCCGGGGGTGGCCGAGGGCGCCCGCGTGCATGCGCAGGCCGAGGTCGCGCAGGTCGGCGCACCAGTCACCGGTGGGCCGCCAGACACGCAGGTTACGGCCGATCAGCTCGTCGGCGATGGCGAGCATCAGGTCGTCGGTGTGTCGGAAGTAGCGGTACAGGGAGCTGGGGTCGGCGCCCAGGGCGCGGCCGAGGCGGCGGACGGAGAGGGCGTCGGCGCCGTGCTCCTCGATCAGCCGGAGGGCGGTCTCGACGATCAGCTCCGCGGAGAGCACGACGCCCTGTTTGGTGGGGCGCCGGCGCTGCCGGTCGGCGGACGGGACGACTCGGTCGCTCATGGAGGCCCTCCTGGTGTTCCCGGCCGGACGTGCCCGGCACCTTATGACAACACCGTTGACCTGTGAAGTGCACGGGCGGTTTCATCTGCGGTCACCGGGGCCGACCAGGCCCCCCGGTGCGAGCGGAGAGCCGGCCATGAACGAGACACCCTTCGGTGTGGATCCACCCGCGCAGCCCGAGCTGCGCAAGTCCCTGAGCATGCTGGACGGCGTCGCCGTCGCAGCCTCCAGCACGGCCGCGACCACCAGCATCGGCATCGGCCTCGGGGTGACGGCAGGAGTGGTCGGCCTGCATCTGCCGGCGATCATGCTGCTGGCCTTCCTGCCGGTCCTCGGCATCGCCGGCGCCTTCTCCCGGCTGAACCGGGTGGAGCCGAACGCGGGCAACGGCTATGTGTGGGTGGGCCGTTCGCTCAGTCCCTGGCTCGGCTTCATGGTGGGCTGGGTCAACTTCGTGGCCAGCGTGGCGTTCCTCGCGTACACCACGGCGGTCACCGGATCCGCGATGCTGCAGCTGGCCGGGGAGGCGGGACTGCGCCGGGTCGGCTCGCTCGTCCTTGATCCGGGCTCGACCGCGCAGACGACGGCGGTGGGGATCGGCGTTCTGGTCGCGGTGACCCTCACCGCCGTGACCGGCGTCCGCACCGCGGCGCGGCTGCAGACGTGGCTGCTGGTCTTCGAGTACGTCGTGCTGCTCGGCTTCTGCGGGTACGGCATCGTCACCGGCCCGCACCCCTTCCGCCTGGCCTGGTTCGACCCGTTCGCGATCCCCTCGGCGACCGCGCTGGCCCAGGGCCTGCTGCTGTCGGTGTTCTGCTATTGGGGCTTCGAGGCGGCGTTCACCGTGAACGAGGAGGTGCGCGACCCTCGGGACGCCTCCCGGGCCGGGCTGATCACCCTGGTGACCATGCTCGGGCTGTTCCTGCTGGGCTCGGTCGCCTTCCAACGGGTGTTGTCCGAGGACGAGTTGGCCGGGCACGGAGCGGTGGGGCTGGCGTACTTCGGTGACCGGCTGGCCTCCCAGCCGCTGGCCGCGCTGCCCCTGGTGGCGCTGATGTTCTCAGCGGTGGCCTCGCTCCAGGCCGGGGTCATCCCGACGGCCCGCGGCATGTTCGCCATGAGCCGGGACCGTACCCTCGGGCCGGTGTGGTCCAGGGTCAGTTCCCGGTACGGAACGCCGGCGGCCGGAACGCTGCTGGTCGGGGCCCTGGCCACGGGGGTCGCGGTGCTCGCCCTGGTGATCCCCCGCCTCGCGGACATGATCATGGCGACGGTGAACGCCGTCGGCATCGTCGTCTCGCTGTCGTACGCGCTCACCGCGCTCGCGGCCGCCGCCCGCTTCCGCTCGCTGCTGCGGCAGGACTGGCGGCAGGGGGTTCGGGCGGTGGTCCTGCCCACCCTGAGCGCTCTCGCCCTGCTGGGCCTCGGCGGCTATCTCGGCTGGTCCTTCTACACCTCGGCCGACCACTTCGAGGTCAGCGCGGACAACGGCTGGTTCCTGCTGCTCATGCCGTTGGTGATGATCGTGTCCGGCTTCGTCGTGGCCGCGTGGGCGAAGTGGGTGCGCCGATCACCGTACTTCCGCGCCGGCGAGGGCACCGACGCCGACTCCCCGCAGCTTCTGACCACCTCCAACTGACCTTCCAGGAAAGGCATCATGCACGCTGATCTGCTCTTCACCGGCGGCCCCGTCCTCACCCCCGGGGGACGCACGGCGACCGCCGTGGCCGTCACCGGGGACCGCGTCACCGCCGTCGGGCACGGCGGACTGCGCGAGCTGGCCGGGCCGCGCACCGAGGTGGTCGACCTGGCCGGGCGGCTGCTGCTGCCGGGCTTCCAGGACGCGCACGTCCATCCGGTGCCCGCCGGCCTCGAACTGACCCAGTGCGACCTGACCGGGACGACGACGGCCGAGGCCACCGTGGCCGCGGTGCGCGCGTACGCCGAGGCCCACCCCGGGCGGGAGTGGATCCTCGGCGGCGGCTGGTCGATGGAGGCGTTCGAGGGCGGGACGCCGACCAGGGAGCTGCTGGACGCGGTCGTCCCGGACCGGCCGGTGTACCTGCCCAACCGGGACCACCACGGAGCCTGGGTGAACAGCCGCGCACTGGAGCTGGCCGGCATCGACCGGGACACGCCCGACCCGGCCGACGGACGGATCGAGCGGGACGCCTCGGGCGGGCCGAGCGGCACGCTGCAGGAGGGCGCGATGCGGCTGGTCGGCCGGCTCGCACCGCCCGCCACGGCGGCGGACCGGCTGGCCGCGCTGCTGCACGCCCAGCGGCATCTGCACGCGCTCGGCATCACCGCCTGGCAGGACGCGCTGGTCGGGGACTTCCTCGGCATGGACGATCCGGCCGAGGCCTATCTGACGGCGGCCCGGGACGGCTCGCTCACGGCCCGGGTGGTCGGCGCGCTGTGGTGGGACCGGGAGCGCGGGGCCGAGCAACTGCCCGAACTCGTCGAGAAGCGGGCCGCGTCGAGCCATGGCCGGTTCCGTGCGGGCACCGTGAAGCTGATGCTGGACGGGGTCGCCGAGAACCACACCGCCGCGCTGCTCGACCCCTACCTCGACCGGTGCGGCTGCGCCACCGCCAACCGGGGCAAGAGCTTCATCGATCCGGGTCGACTCCCCGAGTATGTGACCGAGTTGGACGCGCTCGGCTTCCAGTGCCACTTCCACGCACTGGGCGACCGTGCCGTACGGGACGCGCTGGACGCCGTCGAGGCGGCCCGCACGGCCAACGGGCCGGGTGACACCCGGCCGCACCTGGCGCATCTCCAGGTGGTGCACCCGGACGACGTGCCGCGCTTCGCCCGGCTCGGCGCCACCGCCAACATCCAGCCGTTGTGGGCCGCGCACGAGCCGCAGATGGACGAACTGACGATCCCGTTCCTGGGGCCCGAACGGGCCGCGTGGCAGTACCCGTTCGGGGCGCTGCTGCGCTCCGGGGCGCGGCTCGCGGCGGGCAGCGACTGGCCGGTGAGCAGTCCCGACCCGCTCCAGGGCATCCATGTCGCGGTCAACCGTGTGGAACCGGGCGGCGGCGGGCCGGTGTTCCTGCCGGGCGAGCGGCTGAGCCTGACGGACGCACTGACGGCGTACACGGCCGGGTCGGCGTATGTGAACCACCTGGACGACACGGGCCGGGTGACCGTCGGAGCGCTCGCCGACCTGGTGGTGCTGGACCGCGATCCGTACGCCGGGCCGCCGGAGGCGATCGCGCAGACCTCGGTGGCGCTCACCTACGTGGGAGGCGAACGGGTGTACGCGGCCGATGGGACGTGAGTCGGCCCTTTTGTCAGCGACGCACAAATTCCGCACGGACAACTGTCCCCGGGTGATGAGCCCGTACGGGTTACTCGCGGGTATCGTCACCGGCATGCCGAAGAGAGCCGCAGCGGTTGGTGTCGACACGGGCGGCCCGTTCAAGGCGTTGCCCGCGGGACTGCACGACCGCCTCAGACCGTATGTCGCCGAGATCACCGAGGAGGTCGTCCGCGCGATCGGAACCGGGATACCGGAGTACGCGCGTCCGATGGACGACACGTACATGCAGACCGTGCACCTGGGTGTGGACCACGCACTGCGCGGGCTGCTGGAGCGGATGGCCCAGCCGGACACCGACTGGGAACCGGTGAAGGCGACGTATGAGCGTATCGGCCGCGGGGAGGCCGAGGAGGGCCGCAGCCTCGACTCGTTCCAGTCGGCGCTGCGGCTCGGCGCCCGGGTGACCTGGCGCCGGGTCAACGCCCTGGTCGACGACGGGCTGCTGCCCCGCAACGTGCTGGGGGCCTTCGGTGAGGCGCTGTTCCTGCACCTGGACGAGATGGCGGCCGCGGCCACGGCCGCCTACACCGAGGCCCGGCTGCACGCGGCCGGCGAACTCCAGCAGCGGCGGGCCCGGCTGGTGGACCTGCTGACCGCCGATCCCCCGGCCCCGGCGGGAGCGGTCGCCGATCTCGCGCATGCCGCACGCTGGACGCTGCCACGGGCGGTGGCGGTGGTGGCCGTGGACCCCGGACCGGGCGCGGCGCCGATCGTGCCGCCGGAGTTCCTCACCCGGTTCGCGGTGCAGCCCGTGCTGCTGGTGGTGCCCGATCCGGAGGGGCCGGGCCGGGCGCGCGCGGTCGCCGCCGCACTGCAGGGGCTGCGCGCCGCGATGGGGCCGACGGTGGCGCTGGACGAGGGTGCGCGCTCGCTGCGCTGGGCCACGGAGGCGCTGGACCTCGTGCGGCGAGGCGTCCTGCCCGGCACGGACACGGCCGGCGGAGTGGTGCGCTGCCAGGACCATCTGTCCACGCTGCTGCTCCTGCGCGACGACGCGCTGCTCGACGCGATGGCCGAGCGGTGGCTGCGCCCGCTCGAACAGGTGCGGCCGCCGCAGCGGGAACGGCTGGCGGAGACCCTGCTGGCCTGGCTGCAGTCCGGCCGGGGAGTGGCGGAGGTGGCGGTGCGCCTTGCGGTGCACCCGCAGACGGTCCGGTACCGGATGCGGCAGCTGGACGAGCTGTTCGGCGGGCTGCTGCACGACCCGGCGGCCCGCTTCGAGATCCAGCTGGCGTTACGGGCCCGGGAGCTGCGCAGAGGTACCACGGCGCGAGGAGCGGCCCCCGAGTGACTTCTTGGACAGGTGTCCCGTTATCCTGGACACCTGTCCAAGTAGATGAGGGGGCCGCTGGTCATGGAGATCGTGGCGAACGTGCTGGTCGGCCTGGTGGCCGCGCTGCACGCGTACATCCTGGTGCTCGAGATGTTCCTGTGGCAGAAGAAGCCGGGGCGGGGGCTGCACGGGTTCGATCCGGAGATGGCCCGGACGACCGCGCCGCTGGCGGCCAACCAGGGCCTGTACAACGGCTTCCTGGCGGCGGGCCTGGTGTGGGGGCTCGTCGCGGCCGATCCGACCGGGTTCCGGGCCCAGGTGTTCTTCCTGTCGTGTGTCGTGGTGGCGGGCGTGTTCGGCGCCGCCACCGCCAACCGCCGCATCCTGTTCGCCCAGGCGCTGCCGGGTGCGATCGCCCTGGCGGCCGTGCTCGCCGCCCGATGACCCGGGCGCCCCAGGAGGACCCGCGGGCGGCGCGCACCCGCGCCCGGCTGCGCGCGGCCCTGCTCGCGGAGTGCGCCGAGCGCCCACTGGAGGAGGTCGGCGTGGCCGCCCTGGTACGCCGGGCCGGGGTGGGCCGGGCCACGTTCTATGTGCACTACGACGGGCTGGAGGCGCTGGCGGTCGACACCTGCGCGGATGTCGTACGGCAGGCGGTGGACGCGCTGCACGCCTGGCGGGGGCGGCCCGATCCGGTCGACGCCCCGCCGGCGCTTCGGGAGTTCTTCGCCGGTCTGGCCCCGCACGCGGCCCTGTACCGGTCGCTGCTCGCGCCGGGCGGCGGCGGGCCGCTCGGCCGGGTGCTGCACCGGGACCTGCGGGCTCGCAGCCTGGCCGAGCGCGAACTGGCGGGCGCGGCGGACGCCCCGCTGGTCGCCTCGGCGGTGGCGGCGACCTTCGCGGGGGTCCTCGCGGACTGGCTGCACGGGCTGCTGGCGGCAGGGCCGGACGAAGTGGCGGACCAGGTGTGGCAGTTGCTGGTCGCACTGCACCGGAGCCGGTGACGGGTCACTTGCAGCCGACGCCGTGCTTCGACCGCGGCCAGGCCTCCACTCCCTCGGAGGTGCGGACGTAGGCCGTGTCCTTGTCGTCGGTGAGCCACAGGCGCCAGTCGCGGTAGTGGTAGCCAGTGTCGTGGGCGCCCGCCGGCATGCGGACCTGCTTGCGGTACGGCGCTTCGAGCAGGCCTTCGCCGCCGAGCACGCCGTCGGGATCGCGGACGTACGAACGGTCGCCCATGTCGAGGAAGTGGGCCGACTGCCAGTTGCAGTGTTCCGGGCCGGTGGAACTGCTGAGCCGGCTCACCGGCACCCGCTTGCCGTCGCGGTCCCTCCAGACCTCCCAGCCCTCGGCGGCCGTGGACGAGCCGGGGAGTTCGGCGGGATCGCAGGAGGCATTGGTCTCCGGGCCCCAACCGGGGCGTCCCTTCCGGTCCTTGGCCACCACGACGGCCACCTTGGTGCGGCCCCTCACGTCGAAGGAGTACAACACCCGGTCCGTCTCCCTGCGCTCCACGCGGTAGCCGTGGTCGGGCTGCACCGGCCGGAACATGTCGAAGTAGAGCTTCAGCCCCTCCTCCGGTGTCTCACCGCCGTCGGATTTGCCCCACCCGTCGGGGCCGCCGCCCTCGAAGATCTCCCCGTCGCACTCCAGGGCCCGGCCCGCTGCTCCGGAGGCCAGGCGCAGGGAAGGGGGGCTGTTGTCGTCCACGGCCCGGGTGGGGACGTACAGCGGACCGCTGTACGGAGTGGCCGGAGCCGTGCCCTCGACCGTCACCCGCACTCCGGTGCCGTCGTCGCACCCCACGACGGTCACGGCCGCCAGCACCGCCACCGCCACAAGCCCTCTGCGCATGCCCGCCCCTGTTCCTGGACTGTCGTTGCGCTCCTCCGACGCGGGGCCGGGCCGGAACGTTCGCGGCTCAGCGGACTTTCCGGAACGTGCACCGGCAGGCCTTCGGGGACACCCCGATCGACACGTGCCGGTGCTGCGCAGCGAGGCGCCGGTGGCGAAGCCGACCTCGGCGGCGATGGGGTCCACCGGCAGGTCGCTCGACCGACTTCACCGAGGCCGTCCGGGACGCCGACGTGGTGCTGGACACGCTGGGCGGGGAGACGTCCGTCGCGTCGCTGCGGGTGCTGCGTCCCGGCGGGGTCGTGGTGTCGATCCTGCCGGTCGGCGACCGGGACTTCTACGAAGAGGCCGAGCGCCTCGGTGCGCGGGCGGTGCGGATGCTGGTGGACGCCGACCGGTCCGGGATGCGGTCCGTGGCCGAACCGGCGGAGTCGGGCAAGTTGCGGACCACGATCGCGGGGACCTTCCCGCTGGGCGATGCCGCCAAGGCGCACGAGCTGGGCGACACCGGCCGGACGACGGGCGGGCCGGTGCTGCTGGTGGACTGAGCCCCCGGGGCCCGAAGGTGGGCACGGGCTTGATCGCCTTGCCCGTGCTCAGGTCCCGCACCGACCGGCCGGTCTTCGCGAAGGGAGCGGCACGCATCCACAAACTCGAAGACATATGTCAATCGAACATGCTCAAATTCCTTCCGACGAGGGTAACTTGACGGTCGGGGAAACAGTTTCCGGGCGTGCGTGGGAGGTGATGCCGTCGTGCAGCAGGAGCCCACACCGCCCACCCGGCATCTGCGTATCCGCGAGGCCCGCGGGCACACGGTCCTGGAATTACGCGGAGAGATCGACATCGCGGCGGCGGCGGAGCTCGCTCCCGCCCTGGACCGGGCCACCGACCGGCCCGGCGTCCGGATCGTGATCGACCTGCGGTCCGTGGAGTTCTTCGACTGCTCGGGGCTGCGCCTGCTCTACCGGGCCCGCAGCCGGGTACTGGAGCGCGGCGGGCGGCTGCACCTGGTGTGCACCCACCCGCTGACCCTGCGGGTCTTCCGGGTCACCGGCCTGTCCCGGCTGCTGCCGCCGCAGCCGACCCTGGAGGCGGCCCTGGAACAGCCGGAGGCCGCGTCCGGCTCCCTGTGAGGGCGGCTGCCGGGCCGCCGAGTCCGCGAGTGCCGCGCCGCCTGTTCCCGGCTAGCCGTTGCGCGGGTCCTCGAAGAGGGCGCTGACCGATTCACCGTTGTGGATACGGCGTACCGCCTCGGCGAGGGCCGGGGCGATGGACAGGACGCGCAGCTTGTCGGTGTGCTCGTCCAGGGGCACCGGCACGGTGTTGGTGCACACGATCTCCAGCACGTCCGGCTGCTCGCTCAGCCGCTTGAGCGCACCGGAGGCGAACAGGCCGTGCGTGCACGCCACCCGGATCGAGCGCGGCCCCGACTCCCGCAGCCTGTCCAGGAGTTCGAGTACGGTGCTGCCCTTGGCGATCTCGTCGTCCAGGACGATGACGTCCCGGTCGGCGACATCGCCGATGACGGAGCTGATGCTCACCCGGTCGTCCGCGAACCGCTGTTTGGCGCCGGCCGCCACCTGCGCGCCGATCAGCCGGGCGAAGGCGGCGGCCTCCTTGGCGTTGCCGAGGTCCGGGGAGACGACCGTGGTGCGCGAGAGGTCGTACCGGCTGAAGTGCGCGGCCAGTTCGCGCAGCGCGTGCAGGTGGTCCACCGGCACCGAGAAGAAGCCGTGCACCTGCGGCGCGTGCAGGGTCATGGCGAGAACGCGGCTCGCTCCCGCCGCCACCAGCAGGTCGGCGACCAGCCGCCCGCCGAGGGAGATGCGGGGCGCGTCCTTCTTGTCGGAGCGCGCGTAGGAGTAGTGCGGCATGACGACGGTGATCCGGCCCGCGGAGGCACCGCGGGCCGCGTCGCACATCAGCAGCAGCTCCACCAGATGTTCCTGCACCGGCCTGACCAGCGGCTGGATCAGGAAGACGTCCCGCTCCCGGCAGTTGGCCTGAAGCTGCACCTCCAGACAGTCGTTGGCGAACCGGCTGACCCGGATAGGGCTCAGCGGCACTCCGAGGTGTGCGCAGACCTCCTGGGCCAGTTCGGGATGGGCACTGCCACTGAAGACGGCGATGTCTCGCACGATCCGCTCCTCGCATGATCATCACGGGCTGCGCCGGTCATGCTACTGGCGGCACCACCCTCACCAGGGCACCGGTGTGCCGTCCCAGGAGAAGAACCCGCCGGTGGGACCGTCGTCCGACAGCAGCGCGAGTCGCAGGGCCGCCTCGACGGCCTCGGCCGGATCGCCGCCGCAGGCCGTGGCCCGGGGGTTGAGATCTGCGGCCCGGAGCCCGGGGGCGAGCGCGTTCACCTTGAAGCCCTCCTCGGCCTGCGGCCCCCCGCTGCCCGGGGTGAACCGGGGGTTGGGCCGGCTGCTCCGGGTCAGGGACGCGGTGCCGCTGGAGACGTTGACGACACGCGGGCGGTCGGAGCGGCGCAGGGGGGCAGGAAGGCGTTGAACGTCCAGGTGGTCGATGCGAGCCGCGGCCCGGTCGATGCCCTCCGCATCCATGACGTCGAGGCCCAGCGGGCGGGCGCCCGCGCCGGTCTCCGTCGCGGGCGCCTCCCCACGCCACGCGTCTCGGGAGCCGACGTGCACGGTGAAGCCCTCGGCGGCCGGCAGACGGGCGATGTGCTTGCCGGTGCGGGAGCCGGCCCACATGTCGGCCGACTACTGCACACGCCTGGAACAGGCCCGCGGCCCCAGCCCTCGCCCCGCGCCCTGGACGCTCTGACGGCGGCCCTGCGGCTCACCGTGTGGATACCGCTCGGCGGCCCGGCCCAGCCGCGCCACCACGATGTGCCCGAACTCCGGCGATGACCGGACGCCCGGCCGCCGGGCCCTTACGCCCAGGATGTGAGCCGGTGCGTACGTCAATGGGTGCCATTCGGTCAACTCGGCGGTCTGGCACGGCGTTCTACGGGAATCCGGTCAACAGGAAGGAGGACCGTGACATGACGACTTCCGTCAGGCGCCTGCCCCGGCGCATGCCCGGCTGGGCCAAGGTGGTCACGGCGTTCGCGCTGGTGCTCGTGGTGCTGTTCGCGGGCATCCGGCTGGCCGTACTCCCGGGCATCAAAGACCTGTTCGGCACCGAGTCGCACGACCGTTCCGGCCCCGCACTCCTCAAGTCCATTCAGGACATGAGCCGTTACGATGCCGCCTCCGGCACCTTCCAGGTCGTGGTGGACCTGGAGAAGAACGCCAAGTACCTGCCCGACGCGATCCGCGGCAGCCGCACCCTGTACGTCGGCGCGGGCACCGTGGACGCGTACGTCGACCTCGGCCAGGTCGGCACAGAGGATGTGACGGTCGACGGCGACCGCACCTCGGCGACCCTCCGGCTGCCGCACGCACGCCTCGGCAGGCCGGCCCTCGACCCCGACCACTCCTACGCCGTGTCCAAGCAGCGCGGTCTGCTGGACCGGCTCGGCGACCTGTTCTCGGACAACCCCAACAGCGAGCAGGCGGTGCAGAGGCTCGCCGTGCGGCACATCGGCGAGGCCGCGAAGGGCAGCGGGCTGACCACACGGGCCGAGACCAACACCACCGGCATGCTGCAGGGGCTGCTCCGCTCCCTCGGCTTCAAGGAGGTGCACGTCTCGTACGGGTCCTGATCAGCCGCCCAGCACTCCCGGGAGGGCCAGCGCGCCCAGCACGGTGGCGCCGACCAGCAGCCAGGCCACGTAGTCGCCAACGTGACCCGACTGCAGGCGGCGCAGGGGCAGCGCCCGGTCGGGAGTGGCCAGTCGGCGCGGGCGGGTCACGGCGAGGGCGGCGAGGCCCGCGGCGAGCAGGGTGGAGGCCAGGCCCAGGAGGATGCCGTGCGGTGTCCAGTGGACGGAGGCGTGGGCGCCGCCCGACCCGGCCTCGTTGACCGAGCGGGCCACCAGTGCGGCGAAGCCGGGCGCCGCGCCGACGGCGAAGGCGGCGGCGAGCAGTACGGCGGGCACCGCGGTCATGGAGTCCGGGATGCGGCGGAGCCTGCTGCCGGTCTCGGGCCGTTCGCCGGACCCGCTGGTCTCGTACTCGGCGTCTTCCGGGCGCGGCCCGAGCCCCAGGAACACCCGGGCGGTGACTCGCAGCACGGCGCCCGCGGTCACCGCCGAGGCGACCACGAACACCACGGTGAGCGGGCCGCCGACCGCCTCCTCGGCGACCGCCTTGCCGAGGGCCGTCCCGAACGGCGGCAGACCCGCCAGGGCGAGGCCGCCGATCGCGAACATCACCGCGAAGGCGCGCATCTCGCGTGCCCTGCCGTACAGGGCATGCTCGTCGACGCTGCCGAACCGGTCCAGGAGGGCGCCGGTGCAGGCGAACAGCGCGGCCTTCACCCCGGCGTGCCCGACGATGTACAGCGCCACACCGTCGTCCCCCTCGGGGGTGAGGACACCGAGGCCGATGAGGAACAGGCCGGTGTGCGCGACCGTGGAGTAGGCGAGCAGGCGTTTGATGTGCCGCTGGTACCAGCACATGACGGCGCCGATCGCGGCGGTGACGACGCCCAGTGTCACCAGGACCCGGGTCAGGTCGGCGGCAGGGATTCCGCCGGGTCCGGCGAAGACGGTTCCGTACACGCGCCAGACGCCGTAGGTGCCGAGTTCGACCATGACGCCGGACAGCAGCATGCACACGGGGGTGGGGGCGACCGCGTGCGCGTCAGGGAGCCAGAAGTGGAACGGCACGGCGGCCGCCTTCACCAGCAGTCCGGTCATGACCAGCACGAACCCGGCCAGGACGAGGGCGTCCGGGCCGCCGTGCGCGGCCGTGCTGTCGAGGCCGCGCCCGATCTTCGTCATGGCCAGCTGGCCCGTGCGGGCGTACAGCAGGCCGATTCCCGTCAGCATCGCGTACGCGCCGAGCGAGTTGACGACCCCGAAGGTCAGCGCGCCCTGCACGGCCTTCGCCTCGTCGATCCGGTAGCCGGTCAGCGCGTAGGCGACGACGCTCATCAGCTCGAAGAACACGAACGCGTTGAAGAGGTCGCCCGCGAGGGCGAAGCCGCACATCGCGCCCTGGAAGACCAGCATCAGCGCGGGGAACGAGCCGGCGTGGCCGCGCGGCGGCTCGTCGAAGTAGCGCCAGGAGTACACGAGCGCCGACAGGGCCAGCAGCGAGACGACCGCGGCCATGCCCAGCGCCGGACCGTCCCCGACCAGCATGATGCCGACGCTCTCCCCGTCCACCGGCCGCCGGCCGCCGACCCATTCGACCAGCGGCGGGGAGGAGTTGAGCAGCAGTACGAGAGCGAGGGCTGCGGTGCCGGCGGAGACCGCGCAGCCGATGGTCTCGGCGGCGACCCGGGGCAGCCGGCGGCCCGTGGCCACCAGCAGGGCGGCCCCGAGCAGCGGCACCGCGACGAGCAGCGGGAGCAGATGGTGCATCAGCCGCGCAGCTCCCTGAGTTCGTCCGGATCGAGGGTGCCGTGCCGCTTGGCGACCTGCAGGACGAGGGCGAGCAGCAGTGCGGTGACGGTGGCACCGACGACGATGTCGGTGAGGGTGAGGGCCTGTACGACCGGGTCCACGACCGGCCGCGAGCCGGGCGGGAGATCGGAGAAGACCGGGGCGGTCGCTCCGTCGCGGTAGCCGACGGCCAGCAGCAGGACGTACGTGGACGACTGGCACACGGCGAGGCAGCCGACCGTGTGGATCAGATTGCGGCTGGTGGCCAGGCCGTAGCAGCCGGTCAGGAAGACGTAGGCGGCGACCAGGTAGGGAAGGACCTGCATCACGGCGCTCTCAACTCCCCTCCTTCTCCTCGATCTCGACGGCCTGGTCCAGGAACCCCGCCAGCAGCAGGACGACCGCGCAGGCCACCTCCATGCCGACGGCCGCGTTCAACAGGGGAACGGTGCCCCCGGAGGACAGCGTGTTGAAGGTGCCGTACGGCAGCAGCGTGTTGGCGAGGAACGAGGTGCCCGCGAGGATGCCGGCCAGGCCCAGGACGACGTAGGCGGAGACGGCGAGCGCGTCGCAGACTTCGAACATGCCGAGCGGACGGACGCGTTCCAGAGCGCGGTAGTCGGCGCCGAGGTACAGCAGGTGCAGGGCGGTCGCGGCGACGACTCCGCCCTGGAAGCCGCCTCCCGGGCTGAGCTGGCCGTGGGCCACGACATAGAGGCCGGTGAGGAGGGCGACGGGCAGCACGATCAGCGCGTAGCGGCGGACGGGCCGATCCACTTCGGCCGGCTCCGGTGGTGCGCGGCGCTCGTCGCGGGCCTCGCGCAGGAGGACCAGGCAGCCGAGGACGGCGGCGAACAGGATGCTGATCTCGCCGAGGGTGTCGTAGGCGCGCTGGTCGAAGTTGACGGAGGCGATGGTGTTGGCGGTGTGCCGGGCGAGGGAGGCACGGACGGCCCGCTCGCCGTACGGGTGCGAACGGCCGCCGAAGGCGGGCAGGTCGAGGCAGGCGGCGACCAGCAGGGCGGCCACCCCCGCGCCGCCCACGGCGAGCAGCCACAGCCGCAGCCGCCGGTTCATCGGGGGCGGTCCCTCGTCCGGGCCCGCCGTCCGGTCTTGCGCACCGACAGCATGATCAGCAGCGGGGTGAGCGCCGAGCCCACGGCCAGCTGTGACAGGCCGACGTCCGGGGCCTGGAGCACGGTGAACAGGACGGCCAGGACGACACCGAGCACGGACAGCACCAGGGCCTGCCGGGCCGGTTCGCGCTGGGCCACGGCGGCGGTGGCGGAGGCGGCCACGAGCAGCAGGGCCACGACGATCACGGCATCAGCCATGCCGCACCTGCGCACAACCGCCCGGTACGGGGACGGCCACCGTGTCAGGCACCTCGCACCCCCCGGAACCCACCCGCCAGTGCCCGGGTCGCGATGACGTTGCCGCCGATCAGCAGGGCGCCGATCACCAGCAGCTTCACCATCGCCCGGCCCGGCCCGGTGGCCACGCACACGGCCACCACGACCGCCGCGCCCAGGCCGGCGGCGGCCCAGGTGGGCCCCCAGGCGCTCGGCCGGTCGGCTCTCAGTTCCTCGGCGAGCAGGCGGGCGAAGACGAGGGTGCCGACCGGGCCCAGCAGGGCCATCAGCAGGGCGAGGTCGATGTAGGAGGGGCGGCCGTAGCCCTGGGCGAGGAGCAGCAGGGCCGGGCAGACCACGGAGGTGGCCAGGTTCTGGGCCATGACCCGGCGGGGCAGCGGGCCGGTGGCCGTTCCCCACAGGACGGCCGCCCCGGCACCGCCCAGTTCGACGGTCGCCGCGAGGATCCAGCCGTTCACCGCCAGGTCACCGCCCGCCGTCCGGCCCGGGCCGACAGCGCCGCCACGGCGGCGGCACTCGCGCCGACGATCCGCTCCACGGTGTCGACCGACGTGATGAACACCAGCCACAGCAGGGCGAGCCCGGCCCACCAGGCCAGGAGTTCACCCACGACGAGAAGTGCGGTACGCCGGGTCATCCGCCACCTCCTCGGTCCGCTCTGTCCGACTGTGCGGACATCTGTCCGATGCGCCGCTCGGGGCATCCAAGCACCGCCGGACCCCGTGCGGGGCTGCGGCACGCGGGCCCGAGCACGGAGTGCCCCGGGAGCGTGAACGGAAACCGTCGGCGCGCACCCGGCGGCGTCCGGGCGGCGGCATCCCTGGGCGCTGCGCGGGTAACCGCCTTGAAGCACGGGGACGTTGAACACTGGAGGACCGAATGACCCGTACCGCCCTGCGTCTGCCCGAGATTCTGCGCGTTCCGAGGAAGAGGGAGCAGGCCGAGAAGGCCCGCCCTGCGGCCACACGGCATGCGCTCGTGCTCCCCGTACGGCTGCTGGCGATGCTGGTCGCCTTCGCGTTCATGGTGGCCTTCGCCGTGATCCTGGCCCGGCTCACACTGCAGCCCTCCCCGGCGTCGGTGTCCCTGACGCACGCCAACCTGCACCCCGGCCGCTCCCTGCGGGCCTATGTGGATCACGCGCAGCTACGGGACGCGGTCCGCCAGATCGGCGGGAACGTGTTGCTCGGCGTGCCGTTCGGGGTGCTGGTACCCGTCCTCGCACCGCGTGCCCGAGGAGTTCTCCAGGTGCTCGCCCTCACGGCGCTCGTGATGCTGATGGTGGAGCTGGTCCAGGGGGCGCTGGTCACCGGGCGGGCCTTCGACATCGACGACGTCATCCTCAACACCTCTGGGGCGCTGGTCGGTTGGCTGCTTCTCGGGCGGCGGCTCGGGCGTGCGGTGCATGCGCGGGTCCGCAGGGCGGCGACTGAGTGATCGTCAGCGAGAGGTCCGTACCAAGGTATTGACGCCCTCTTACTTCACTCCTTAAATCAAGAGGCATCTCACCCCCCACGTGAACGGAGAGTCATGGCCTCCCCACGCCTGCTCCGCAGATGCCTGTTCGCCGCGCTGTCCGCCGCACTGGTCGGCGCGGTCGCCGTCGGCCCGGCCGGTGCGCAGACCGCAGCTCCGGCGGCCGCCGCCGTCAGCACCTTCTCCGACGGCTTCGACGGGCCCGCCGGCTCCGGGGTCGATTCCTCGAAGTGGACGCTGGAGACCGGCGACAACGTCAACAACCACGAGCGGCAGTACTACACGTCCGGCACCAAGAACGCGGCCCTGGACGGCCAGGGCCATCTGGTGATCACGGCCCGGAAGGAGAACCCGGCGGGCTACCAGTGCTGGTACGGCAGCTGCCAGTACACCTCGGCCCGGCTGAACACCGCCGGAAAGTTCAACGCGCAGTACGGTCATGTCGAGGCCCGGATGAAGATCCCGCGCGGGCAGGGCATGTGGCCCGCGTTCTGGATGCTCGGCACGCCGGTCAACTGGCCGGACTCGGGCGAGATCGACGTGATGGAGAACGTCGGATTCGAACCCTCGACCGTGCATGGCACCATCCACGGCCCCGGCTACTCCGGCTCGGGCGGCATAGGCGCCGGCTACACCCTGCCGGGCGGGCAGGCCTTCGCGGACGCCTTCCACACCTTCGCCGTCGACTGGGCGCCCGACTCGATCACCTGGTCCGTGGACGGGAACGTCTACCAGCGGCGCACGCCCGCCGACCTGGGCGGGAAGACCTGGGTGTTCAACAAGCCGTTCTTCCTGATCCTGAACCTGGCCGTCGGCGGCTACTGGCCGGGCGACCCGGACGGCTCCACGCAGTTCCCGCAGCAACTGGTGGTCGACTCGGTCTCGGTGACCACGAGCGACAGCGCGGCCGGCGTCCCGATCCGCGGCCTGGCCGGCAAGTGCGTGGACGTGGCAGGCGCGAACGCCGCCAACGGCACGGCGGTCCAGCTCTACGACTGCAACGGCACGGGCGCCCAGCAGTGGACGGTCGGCTCGGACGGCACGATCCGGGCGCTCGGCAAGTGCCTGGACGTCACCGGCAACGGCACGGCGGACGGCTCGACCGTCCAGCTGTGGGACTGCACGGGCGGCCCGAACCAGAAGTGGGCCGTCTCGGCGGCGCACGACATCGTCAATCCGCAGGCGAACAAGTGCCTCGACGTGACCGGGAACAACCCGGCCAACGGCACCCGGCTGCAGATCTGGACGTGCGGAGGCGGCGCCAACCAGAAGTGGACGGTCGGCTGAGCGACGTCCGGCTCAGCGGAGGGTCCAGGTGTACTTGTCGCCGCCGACCCAGCGGATCAGATCCGGGTCGTCCATGTCGTGGACGGCGATGCCGTGGGAGGCCGCGGCCTCCAGTACGTCCATCGCGGTCCTGGCCCGGCCGACCACCTGACCGTCGATCTCCATGATCCGGAAAGGCGGCTCGCCCGGCTTGCCCGGACACACGCCCAGCACCATGATCCGCGGATGGGAGATGTAGGGCACTGCTTGTTCGGTCATGCAATAGAGCGTAGAACGCAACGCGGGCCGACGACTCGTCCGCGGGAGCCGTCCAGGAGACACAGCGGGCCGCCGGTGCACCGGCGGCCCGCCCCGTGGTGCGGCGGATGCGGCCCTGGGGAACTCTGGAGGGGCATGCCGAGGTGGAGGTGCCCATGGATCCCGTCGCGGCCCTGGACCGGATCGCCTTCCTGCTGGAGCGCTCGCTGGCCCCCACCTACCGGGTACGGGCCTTTCGGACCGCCGCCCGGGTGCTGTCCGCGCTGCCCGAGGGCGAGGTCGCCGAGCGGGCGGCGGCCGGGACGCTGGAGTCGCTGAAGGGGGTCGGGCCGAAGACCGCGCAGGTGGTGCGGGAGGCCCTGGCCGGGGAGGTGCCCGGCTATCTGCGCACGCTGGAGGAGGAGGTCGGCGGGCCGGTCGCCGCCGAGGGCGGCACCGAGTTGCGGGCGCTGCTGCGCGGGGACTGCCACACCCACTCGGACTGGTCGGACGGCGGCAGTCCGATCGAGGAGATGGGGCGCGCGGCGGCCCGGCTCGGCCACGAGTGGACGGCCCTGACCGACCACTCCCCCCGGCTGACCGTGGCCCGGGGCCTGTCGCCGGAGCGGTTGCGCCGGCAGCTGGAGGCGGTGGCGGAGCTGAACGCGCGGTGGGCGCCGTTCCGGCTGCTCACCGGCATCGAGTGCGACATCCTGGAGGACGGCTCGCTGGACCAGGAGCCCGATCTGCTGGAGCGGCTTGACGTGGTGGTGGTGTCCGTGCACTCCAAGCTGCGCATGGACGCCCGCTCCATGACCCGCCGGATGGTCGCCGCCGTACGAGATCCGCACGCGGACGTCCTCGGTCACTGCACCGGACGCCTGGTCACGGGCCGTGGCCGGCCGGAGTCGGAGTTCGACGCGGACGAGGTGTTCGCCGCCTGCGCCGAGTCGGGTACCGCCGTCGAGATCAACAGCCGTCCCGAGCGGCTGGACCCGCCGCGCCGGCTGCTGCGCAGGGCCGTGGCGGCCGGGGTGCTGTTCTCGATCGACACCGACGCCCACGCGCCCGGCCAGCTGGACTGGCAGATCCTCGGCTGCGCCCGGGCCGAGGAGTGCGGGGTGCCCGCCGAGCGGGTGGTGACCACCTGGCCGGCCGAGGAGCTGCTGGCCTGGACGCACGTGGGCCGGACGCCGGTGTGAGCCTTGTTCCAGCCGGTGCCGGTGACGGGCATCACGGCTCCGGCTGGAACACCAGCAGGTGATTGCCCGTTGAACGAGCTGTGGGTGTGGACGGGACAGTGTCCCCGGGCCTGGCCATTTGCCCTCAGGGACGATCGTCCGGCTGAAGCCCTGTGGAGCCCTTCGCCGAGAGGCGACCACCGTCCGCGCCCACCACCAGACCGCCCCGGCCGTGATTCCCCCGTCACGGTCGGGGCCTTCTCTGCCGCCGCGGTGTGTGTGCGCCCCACCCGGGTACCCGGCCGGTCCACCGAAGCCCCCGACCGAGAGGAGCCTCAGGTGACCAGCGACGACGGCCCGGTCCCGCGCGATCCGCCCGATCAGCAGGCCGGTTCCGCCGGCGACCGGTGGGACGCGTCCCCGAAGAGTCCACCCGCCGACGAGCTCGGGGTGGACGAGGACCTGCCCGACACCGACGAGGCCGGCACCGGCCCGCGCGGCGCGCCGCGCCCGGGGACCGTGCACCCGGAACATCCGACGCCGGACGAGCCCTCGGGCTGAGCCGTCAGCGCGGCGACCGCTCCTCCAGCGCGGCCCGCCAGGCGGGGTGGCGGTCCTCGGTGGCAGGTTCGGCGCGGCGGCCGCCGCGGGCGAAGAAGTCGGCCAGCGGAAGGATCGCCGCGCCCACGGTGACGGCGTCGGGGCCGAGCCGGCCGAGGTCGATGGTGACCTTGTCGGCCGGGTGGCGCAGGGCGTACGTCGTCGCGTGGCGGCGCACGGCGGGCAGGAACCGGGTGCCGAGCTGGAGTCCGGCCCAGCCGCCGATGAGGATCCGCTCGGGCTGGAAGAGGTTGATCAGGTCGGACAGGCCGGCCCCCAGATACTCGGCGGTCTCCTCCAGGACGGCGAGCGCGACCGGATCGGGGTCCCTGCCCTCGGTCGGGTAGGCAGCGGCGAGCATCGCGGTGAGCGCGGTCTCCTCGTCGACGCCCTCGGGCGGCCGTCCGCCCTCCTCGCGCCAGCGGGCGAGCAGCGACTCGGCACCCGCGTAGGCCTCCAGACAGCCCGGCGCACCGCAGCGGCAGCGGCGCCCCCGGACCCGCACGGTCAGATGGCCCCACTCGACGGCCCGCCCGTTCTCCACCTCGGGGGTGACCAGGCAGGCGCCGACACCGGAGCCGAAGAGCACGACCACCGCGTTGCGCGCGCCGCGCCCGGCGCCGAACCACATCTCGGCCTGCCCCAGGGTCTTGGCCCCGTTGTCGATGAAGTACCGCACGCGGTCCGGAAGTTCGGAGGTCGACCGGAGCAGTTCCTCCAGGGGTACCGAGTCCCAGCCGATGGTCTGCCCGTGCACGACGGCACCCCGGTCCGCGGTGTACTCGACGATGCCCGGGACGCCGACTCCGACGCCGAGCAGCCGCTCGGGCGAGGCCTCCTCGGCCGCGAGGACCTCGGCGATGCCGTCGCGGATGTGGCCGACGATGGTGTCGACGTCGTATCCCGGCTGGGTCAGCGGGCGTTCGGTGCGGGCGAGTTCGGTGAGGGCCAGGTCGAACAGCTCTACGCGCACCCGGGTTTCGCCGACGTCGACGCCGATCATCTGTCCGCTGTGCGGGGCGACGCGCAGCAGGGTGCGGGGACGGCCGCCGTCGGAGTCGACGCTGCCGGCCTCCTCGACCAGTCCGTCGGCGACGAGGTCCGCGACCACATTGCTGACCGAGCCGGAGCTCAGTCCGGTGACCGGGCCCAGCTCGAAGCGGCTGAGCGGACCGTCGAAGTACAGCCGCTGCAGCACGTCCGTGCGGTTGCCCCGCCTGAGGTCGCGTACCGTGCGCCCGTTCCGCCCCGCCATGTGGCTCCCTTCGAACCCTGTCCCGACCTGCAACATACCCCTCGGAACAGGCTGGACGCGACTTTCCGACAACCCTTATTTCATGAGGTGAGCTAAGCGTGGGCCGCCGTGGGCACGCCCAGCGCGGCGACGAGTTCGGGTGCGACCGCCTTCTGGACCCGGCGGGCATGCTCCTCGTCGACCGCCCGCGGGACCGTCTCCACCAGCATGATCACGTAACGGTAGGCGCGGCAGAGGGCGATCCGGAGGCCCTCGGCGCGCCCGAACGCGGCACGGCCGCCGCCCTGCCGGTGGCCCGCGAGGAAGGCCTCGTCCTTCTCGATGTCGTCCAGCAGGACGAGGGAGACGAAGTCGGCGAGGGGATCGCCCCGGAACATGCGCTCGCCGTCGACGAGGCCGCCGATGCGGGGGCCGTCGGGTGTGCGATCGACGAGGACATTGCCCCGCCACAGTTCGAAGTGGACGGGGCGCGGGACGGTGACCTCGTCCAGGGGGTCGAGGGCGGCCCGGGCGGTACGGGTCACCCCGTCGGCGGGGCGCGGCAGCCGGGCCCGGTAGCGGCGGGCGTCGTCCAGGACCGCCTCGAACATCGTCGTGAACGCCGTCCGCCGGTCGGGGGCCGGCGGGCCGAGGGCACCGGTCGGGCAGCCGAAGCCCGGCCCGGTCACCCGGCGCAGCGGGGCGACATGACCGCCCGGCTCCCGGCGCGGGGCGGCCCGTTCGGTGTCCGTGATGGAGTCGTCCCAGGGGGCGCCGGGGCAGGCGGTCTGCGGCAGGTGGCGCACCTGTGGGGTGTCGTCGGCGTGGAGGGTGCGCGGTGCGGGGACACCGGCCTCGGCGGCGGCGCGGCCGAACTCCGCCTCGGAGCGCAGGAGCCGGACCTCGTAGCGCAGGCCCGGGGCGGTCGGCGCGGTTTTGAGGACGCACCGGCCGCCGTCGGTGAGCCGCAGTTCCTCGACGGTGGTGCAGGTGCCGCCGCCCAGCGGGCGCACCCCGGCCGGCCGGCCGGGCCCGATGCCCGCCGCGGCCAGGACCCGCCGGGCCCGCTCCGCACGCTCCCCCACCGTGCACCCCCTGTCGCGCGGGTCAGCCCGCCGCGTACACATCCTCCACGTAACGCCCGTCCGCCACCAGCGAGTCGAGCCACCGGCCGGCCGCCGCCTCGTCGGCGCCGGACGTCCGTTCCCGGTACAGGGTACGGAACGCATCGCGGACTCCGGGTGCCATACGGGAGCCGTCGCCGCAGACGTGGACCCGGGCCCCGGCGCCGAGCAGTTCCCAGACCTCGTCGGCCTCGGCGGCGATGCGGTGCTGCACGAAGAGCGCGCCGTTCTCGGGGGCGGCGCTGAAGGCCGGGCGCAGGGACACGGCTCCGGCGGCCTCGGCGGCGCGGAGTTCACCGGCGTGCAGGAAGTCGGCGTCGGGGGCGTCGCAGCCGAAGTAGAGCAGTGCCGGGGGAAGTTCGGCGCCGGCGGCTCGGGCCGCGGTGCGGTCGGCGACGGCTCCGCGGAACGGCGCGAGGCCGGTGCCCGCGGCGACCATCACGAGGGGTGCGGTGGCGTCGGCCCGGAAGACCTCCCGGCAGGGCTGGACACGGGCGTACAGGGAGTCGCCGGGCCGCAGGGAGGCGAGGTGCCCGGAACCGGTGCCCCGGTAGCGGCCCCTGCCGGAGCGCGCGGGGGCGTCCAGCACGGAGACCATGAGGTCCGCGTGGCGCGGGTCGGCCGCCGGGGAGGAGGAGATGGAGTAGTGGCGAGGGCGCAGCGGCGCCAGCAGGTCGAGGAGGTCCGGCCAGTCCAGGGCGCCGCGCAGGGCGGGGTGGTCCTCGACGATCTCCACCAGGGTGCGCGGGTCGTCGCCTGCCAGGGCCGCGAGGGCGGCGCGCTCGGGCGGGCAGGGGTTGGCCTCGGCGAGCAGCGCCAGCTGCCGTGCGGTCGGACACTCCTGCAACTCGACCTGGTGGGTGAGCAGGTGACGAGCGGACAGCGGGCGGTCCACGGCGAGGCCGTCGCGGCGCGGGCGGGTGGCCCGGATGTCCAGGACGGCGTCGAGGTCGACGCCGAGCGCGGCGGCGGCGCGGT
Organism: Streptomyces sp. NPDC101151; assembly: GCF_044768335.1. Lineage (NCBI taxonomy): Bacteria > Bacillati > Actinomycetota > Actinomycetes > Kitasatosporales > Streptomycetaceae > Streptomyces > Streptomyces sp. NPDC101151. The sequence continues at coordinate 119,390 of NZ_JBIWPP010000010.1, forward strand.
CCACCAGGTCCGGGGCGTTGGCGGGGAGGACGGTCAGGTGGTCGGCGGTGCGGTAGGTGACGCCGTCGGGCAGGGCGATGCGCAGGAGCCGCTTGGTGCGCGGGTGTCCCGGCGCGGTGAGGTCCTGCGCCTCGGTCACGGTCATCGGGACCAGCCCGTGCCGCTCGGCCAGGGCGTCCAGCGGGCCGCCGGTCAGGGTACGGACCTCGTACGCCGTGGCGGGCTCGTCCGGGGTGCCGGTGGCGGCGTCGGGGTCGCCGTACTCCTGGAGCAGGGCGGTGCGCAGCCGGGCGGTGAAGTCGCGGACGGTGCCGGTCAGGTCGCCGGAGGCGTCGGCGGCGGCGCGGTCGGTCAGCCGGGTGGCGCCGAGTTCGGCGAGGCGGGCGTCGATGCGGGTGGGGACCTGCTGGTAGGTGGCGGTCCAGTTGCGGTCGCCGACGCCGAGGACTGCGTAGGTCACGCCGGTGAGGTCCGGGGTGCCGTCGAGCCAGGCGGTGAAGGCGGTGGCGTCGTCGGTGGGGCGGCCGTTGTAGGAGGCTGCGGTGATGACGACGGGCCGGTGGGTGGGCAGACCGTCCGCGTAGTCGTCCAGGGCGGCGACCTCGGTGGCGCAGCCGACGGCGGCGGCCTCGTCGGCGAGCTGGGCGGCGAAGGCGCGGCAGGTGCCGTAGTTGCTGCCGTGCAGCAGGAGTGTGCCGACTCCCGGCCGCACCCGGGCGGGCAGGGTGTCTGGGGCCGGGGTCCCGGCGCCGGGGGCTGCCACCGCACCGGGCAGCGGGGCGTGGGCGCGATCGGCCTCGGTGCGCGGGGTCAGGGTGAGGGTGAAGCCCTCGGGCTTGAGCGTGAGGGTCTCCTTCACGGTGAGCGCGTAGTCGGCGTGGTCGTGCAGCCGGTAGCGGTGGACCAGCATGGCCAGCAGCATGGTCGCCTCGTGGAGCGCGAACTGCCGTCCGATGCAGGCGCGTTCACCGGTGCCGAAGGGCTTGAACGCGTGCACCGGGCGGGCCGCCTCTGCCTCGGGCGTGAACCGCTCCGGGTCGAACAGCTCCGGGTTGTCGCCCCACACGGGCTGCCGGTGCAGCATCGGGGCGAGCACCGTGACGGCCTGCCCGGCGCGCAGCGGCACCCGGCCCCCGAGCAGGGTGTCCTCGCGGGCGTGCCGGCTGAAGGCGGCGGCCGTCGGCCACAGCCGCAGCGCCTCGTTGAGGACCTGGCGGGTGTAGGTGAGCCGGCCGATGTCGTCGTACGTCGGTTCGGGGTCCGGGGTGTCGCCCCACAGCGCGTCGGCCTCGCGCTGGACGAGCCGGAGCGCGGTCGGATGCTTGGCGAGGTAGTAGAGGGCGAAGGACATCGCGCCGGAGGTGGTCTCGTGGCCGGCGATCAGGAAGGTGATGACCTGGTTGCGGATGTTGGCCGTGTCCAGAGTGGTGCCGTCGGCCGGATGGCGGGCGGTGAGCATCAGCCCGAGGAGGTCCTCGGCCGCGCTCTGGTCGGTGCCGGTGCGGGAGGCGATGACCTCGTCCACGACTCCGGCGAGGTGGTCGGCGTCCGCCCGGAAGGCGGCGTCGGCCGCCGTGTGGTCGTGGTCCGGGGTGCGGGCGAGGCGGGTCATGGCCCACTCCAGGCAGCGGACCATCGACTCGACGAAGGGGTGCGGCTCGGCCCGTTCGAAGGACCCGAAGTCGTAGCCGAATCCGGCCAGTCCGATGGTGTCGAGGGTCATGCGGGTCATGTCGTCCGGAACGTCGACCGGCTGTCCGGCGCGGGCCGCCCGGTCCCAGGATTCGATGAGCCGGCGGGCCACCTTCAGCATCACCGGGTGGTACGTCCGCATCGAACCGAGCGCGAAGGCGGGCATGAGGATGTCGTGCGCCTTGGCCCAGTTGGGCTCGTCGTTGTAGGCGGTGAACAGGCCGTCGGCGGTGAAGGCGCGCACGTTCTCCAGGGCGGGCCCGATGTGCTTGGCGAACCGCTGCTCGTCGGCGAGGTCGGCGACCAGGTCGGCGTCGGCGACGAACATGGCCTCGCGCCCGTGCAGCCGGCGCACCAGCACCGGCCCATGGGCGCGCATCAGCTCCATGACCTGCTGGATGGGGGTACGGCCGGGCCCGGTGGCGGTGATGTCCACGACGGGGACGCCGGGCAGGGTACCGGCCGTCTCGGGGTGCAGTGCGGTGGGGGGCATGGCGCGACAACTGCCTTTCGCGGTACGGGAGTACTGCGCTCCAGGGTGGTCGACCGGCAGGGGGCGCACGGGCCGCGGCACTACACGATCGTGCAGTCAAAAGTCGGCATGGGGTCTTGCGCCAGAGCGGCTGCGCCGCCACGACGGTGCCCCGAGCAGCCCGCGAAGTTGCTGCTGACCTGGCTTTTCGTCTTGGATGGGCGGGACATCGGGAGGTGCGGGTGGACGCAGGCCAGGTCGACGCCGTGGTGTGGCGCAACCGCGCCCTGACCCTCTTCGACCGGGTCTCCGTACCGGTCGCGGTCTGTGATGTGTACGGCCGCGTCGTGCTCGCCAATCCGGCGATGGCCGCCGAGTGCGGTACGACGCCGGGGCGGCTGCGCGGCCGGGACGTGCTGGAGCTGTTCCGGCCGCAGGAGAGTACGCAGGTGGACCGGATCGCCGAGGCGCTGCGACTGCGTCGCCGCTCGCGCTACCAGGTGTCGGTGCGCTGGCACTCGCCCGGCGGGGCGGAGCGGTACGGGGAGCTGACGGCCGATCCGGTGAGCGACACCGTGGACGAGACGCCGGCGCTGCTGGTCATGCTGCGGGTGCAGGGCGAGCGCACCCCCCGCCGAGAGCCGGAGCCCGCACCGGTCACACCCGTGGAGGGCCGGGTGCTGGCGCTGCTGGCAGGGGGCGCCACCACGGCCCGGGCCGCCCGCGAACTGGGCCTCAGCAGAGACGGCGTCGCCTACCACCTACGGCGGCTGTCGGCCCGCTGGGGCGCGGCCAACCGCACCGAACTGGTCGCCCGCGGCTACGCCCTGGGGGTGCTCGTACCGGGAGTGTGGCCGCCCGAGCCGCGCGGCTCCGCGGTGGAGTAGCCGGCGCCCGCTTCCGGGGCGGGACGGTGGACGCGGGCCGGGCGGGGGCGGAGGCGGGCTCGTCAGCGCGGGCGCACGCCTCAGTACAGGGACGACCTGGACCGCGTCACCGTTCACAGGCCCAGGCTCAGGCCTCGGCGCAAGCCGAACCGCAGGCGGACTGGCCTGCGCCCGCGCGGGCCTCGACGCAGGCGGGCGCGGAGGCAGGCCCGTCGGATCAGGCGGGGGCAGGGGTGGCGGCACAAGGAGGGGCGGAGGCGGCCGGGGCGGGGACCGCGGGAGCCGCGGCGGAGGCGGCCGGGGCGGAAGCGGAGGCGGAGGCGGAGGCGGCCGGGGCGGGCCCCGTGTAAGCCGTACCCGCACCCTCGGGCGCCCCGAAGCGGGCGAGCGTGTGCCACACCATCTTCAGGTCCTGGAGGTGGTACCGGCCGGTGCGGGCCGCGTCGCCGATGACGCGCGGGGTGACGATGCCGCGCTCGGCGATCCGCGCGCCGAGGTCGGCGTACTCCGGCCCCCGGTAGTCGGCGTGGCGGCGCAGTTCCTCGACCGTGAGCCGGTAGCCGGGGTGCCAGGCGAGCGGGAAGGGCAGGCGCCGGGCCGCCCTCGCCACGGGCGTGCCCCGGTAGCTCGCGTCGAGTACCAGTGCCTCGACGTCCCTGGCGAGCAGGACACCGCCGTGCACATGGCTCTCGATGTAGTCGTCGAGGGCGTCCCGCCGGTCCGTCTCGGCGAGCGCGATGAGGGGCATGGCCGGGGACACGCCGAAGTCGGTGGGCTCGGCAGCACTGTCCGGGTAGCAGAAGGTGGCCCGGGCCAGGACCGGGCCGGCGAGCCTGAGGTGGGAGGAGCCGAAGCGGGGTGCCGCGCCGACCACCTGGCGGCGGAAGTCCAGCGCGCCGTACACCGGGCGCTCCGCCGGGGTGGCGTCGTCGTACGCGCCGCCGAAGATACGGCTCTCCCAGCGCCAGCGGTCGCCGCCCGGGTGCGCGGTGAGCCCGCCGTTGCTGGTACCGGTGACGAACTGCGAGTGGTAGGCGCCGTCGCGGGCCAGGGCCTCGAGGACGGTCAGTCCGGCGGAGAGCCGGTCGGGGTGGAAGTTGAGCGTGATCCGCAGGTCCGGGTCGAGCGGCGGGCCGGACGTCCGCTCGGCCACATGGTCCACCGCCCGCCGGACGCGCGGCGGCTGCACAGCCCGGAAATCCATTCGCCCACCCTCCCCTTGGCTACTTAGGCTAGCCATCAACCTAGACCCCCTAGGTTGATGGCATCGAAACCATAAGGACTCCCCCATGAAATCCCTCACCGAGCAGGACATCCGCAACTCATTTATCAACTGCTCCAAGGGGGAGGCCAAGCGCCTGGCGGTCCCGCGCGACCTCGGTGAACGCCCGTGGGACGACCTGGACTTCCTCGGCTGGCGGGATCCCGGGGCGCCCGACCGCAGCTGTCTGGTCACCGAGCGGGACGGCCGGCTCGTCGGCGTGGCGCTGCGCTTCCCGGCCGCGCGGCGCGGGTCCCAGCACCGCAGCATGTGTTCGGTGTGCCTGACCACGCATCCCGGTGGCGGGGTGTCCCTGATGACCGCCCGCAAGGCGGGCGCGGCGGGCCGCGAGGGCAACTCGGTCGGGGTGTACATGTGCACGGACCTGGCGTGCTCGCTGTACGTGCGCGGGAAGAAGGTGCCGGAGTCCGGGGGCCGTTTCGAGGAGAGCCTGACCCTGGAGGAGCAGATAGCCCGGATGACGGGCAACCTGTCCGCGTTCGTCGAAAAGCTCTGCGCCTGACGCCCCCGGAACCGGTCAGCCGCCCCGGGATGAGCACGGTCCTGCCCCGGTTGTCCCGGCTCTCCAGCCGCTCGTGCGCGGCGCGCGCCTCGGACAGGGGCAGTGCGGTCTCGACCGGTGCCCGGTAGACGCCCGCGGCCACGCGTTCGGCCAGTTCGCGCAGGTCGGGGCGCGGGGCCGGCTGGAAAGGATCGGTGTCGGGCCGGCCACCGGTGAGTGTGAGGTCGTACGCCTGCTGGTCGGTCCGCGCGTGGTCGAGCGCCTGCCGTACGGTCCACTCGGCGCACGGTGTCGGCGCGGCCCACGCCGCCTCCGGCACGGCGGTGACCACCTCGCGCAGGTAGGCATGCGCCTGGATGAGCAACTCGACGCCCCCGACGGCCCGGTTCGCCCTCATCTTCCGTCCCCTCCCGTGGTGTCCTGACCGATGAGACCGATCCAGAAGGCTTTGCGGACAGACTCGGTCCTCGATCAGTCACGTTCGTCGCACCCGATGAACGGGAACAGGCCAAGGGATGCGCGACGTACGGAAGTGGAACGCGGAACTGCAGCGCCTGGTGAGCCGCCGCCGGGAGCCGGTGGTCGTCCAGACACTGCGGTCGGCCACGGCGGCGACGATCGCCTATGTGATCGCGCTGCGTCTGAGCCCGGAACCGGCACCGCTGACCGCTCCCCTCACCGCCCTGCTGGTCGTCCAGGTCACCTTCTACGCCACGCTCACCAACGGCATCCGCCGGGTGAACTCGGTGGTGGCCGGCGTACTGGTGGCCATCGCCTTCAGCCTCCTGGTGGGTCTGACCTGGTGGAGCCTGGCGCTGTTGATCGTGGCCTCGCTGGCCGTGGGGCATCTGGTGCGGGTCGACGAGTACGTGGCCGAGGTGGCGATCAGCGCCATGCTGGTGCTCGGGGTCACCACCGTCGGGTTCACCGCCTGGGCGCGGATCGTGGAGACGCTCATCGGGGCGGTCGTCGGCATGGCCTGCAATCTGCTGCTGCCGCCCCCGGTATGGGTGGGCGAGGCCGGCCAGTCCATCGAGGACCTGGCGCGCCGGGTACGGCAGTTGATGCTGCGAATGGGTGAGGAGGCCGCGGGCCGCATCCCCTGGGAGCGGGCGGCCGAGCGGCTGCACGAGGCGCGCCGGCTGGACCACGACATCGTCCGGGTGGACGCGGCGCTGCGGCAGGCGGAGGACAGTCTGCGGCTCAATCCGCGGGTCAAGGAGGGCTTGCTGCACAAGGTGGTGCTGCGTACGGGCCTGGACACGCTGGAGATCTGCACGGTCGTCCTGCGGGTGCTGGCGCGGACCTTGACGGACCTGGCGAAGGCCCGCGAGCCCGAGGAGCTGTTCCCGCCCCGGGTCGCAGCCACCGTGGAGCAGCTGCTCTCCGAGATCGCCGACGCGGTGGTCAGCTTCGCGGTGCTGGTGACCACCCATCTGAGCGAGAACGCCGAGTCGGCGGAGGCGCGGCTCACCGCCGAGCTGCACGCGGCGGCCGGCACCCGCGACCGGCTCGCCGAACTGCTCCGGGAGGAGGTCGGCGCGGACTGGACGGACTGGCATCTGATGGGCGCCGTACTGACCGAGGTGAACCGGATGCTCGACGAACTGAACACCGAGCACCGCACCCGCCGCCTGCTGGAGGAGCTGGACCGGGTCTCCCGGGAACAGCGGGCGAAGCTGCCGCGGATGGCCCGGCTGCGCGAGCGCCTCGGCATCCAGCAGGATCTGTGGCGGAACCGCACCGGGATCGGCGAGCGTTCTCGATGAGGGAGTGCCGGGGCGGGACCGGCACTGGAAGCGAGGGGGCGGGCCGATGGCCGGCACCGGGGTACGGATCGACGGGAACGCGCTGCGGCTGCCGGGCGGGGTGGTGGTGCGGTTCGTGCGCACGCTGCGACTGCCCGAGACGGGCACGCATCCACTGCCACCGGGGCTCGGCGAGTTCCCGGTGCGACGGGTCTCCGACTACGCCGACCGCGTCCCCGCCGAGTGGCGGGCGCGCGGTGGCGTGATGCTGCCGGTGTACCTGCGCGAGGCGATGTGGCTGAGTTTCGCCGGTACCACGGAGCCGGCCGCCCTCCAGGTAGGCGTGGGGAAGGTCTGCGCCGTCTCCGGCCGGCCGTGGCAAGGGCGGCTCTCGCGCGGCCCGCAGAACTACGTGGTGCTGCCCGCCCAGCCCTGGCTGGACGGCATCAATTCGGGCAAGGGGACGGTCCGCCAGTTCGTCGCCGTGCCCCTCGGTCTCGGCGCGACCGTGGAGGGTCAGGTCTCCGGCGAGGAGGTGTGGGGCGGCGTCCAGCTGCAGTCGTTCCCGCTGCGCGAGGACGTCCTGGCCGAGTGGCGCCTCCGGGAGCAGGCGCGGCAGCGGCGGTCGCGGGCGGCCGGGGCGTTCGGCGGCTACGGCGGACCTCTCCCCGTGGCCGCCGCCGCACCCGGCGGACCCCTGCTGCCTCCCTCGGCCCCGGCAGCCCCCGGCGGACCCCCGCGGCGCGCGGCGGCCATGGGTCTGGGCGTCGGCGGCTCGATGCGCCAGGAGGTCCACCAGGACGACCGGCCGCTCACCGACTGGTCCGGGACGGCCGCCGGGCGGGTGTTCGTCCACCTGGTCACACCCCCGGAGTGGCGCCGCATCACGGGCGAGGAGCCGCCGTCGTCACCGGTGGACCGGGCGGCGTACACGAGCGCGGGACTGCCCTGGTACGACTACTACGACGAGGACGCCGAGGACCTGGCCCCGGCACAGGCCCTGGAGGCCGTCAAGCCGGTCGGCGAATGGCTCGGGGACGACCTGGATCCCTGGCAGCAGCCGTCCGCGGACCAGGTGACACCGCTGAAGGACGCGCCGGGCAAGCCGGTCGAGGACGGGGACTGGTAGGCCGATCGCGTTGCACTCTGTGCAACGCCTGTTGCCCGTCTTGCCTTTGCCGGTGGATTCGCGCCAAGGTGGCTGTCACGAGCGGGGCAACCGACGACCTGAGGTGCGGCATGGACAGCGACGCGCGGGCGGCGCGACGGGGGTCTCCCCCGCCCGGACAGGGTCGAGAACTCGGGGGAGGCTGGACCAGACGGCGGTTCGTGTCAGCCGTGGCGGGCGCGGCCGCCGTCGTGGCGGTGCCCGCACCGGCGGCCCCGCCGGCGGACACCACGCCCGCGGCGCGGCAGCGGACGGCGCCCCCGCCGCCGCCCGGGAGGGCCACCGCCCCCCACCCGCTCTACATCGGCACGTACACCTCGGTCGAGGGCGGCGGCACCGGCATCGGACTGGCCTCGTACGACCCGGCGACGGGCCGGATCACCGGCTCGGGGACGCTCACCGGGGTGCCCGACCCGTCGTACCTCGCGCGGCACCCGGACGGCCGCACGCTGTACGCGGTGGACGAGCGTCAGGACGGCGCGGTCACCGCCGTACGTCTGGCGGACCGGCGGGTCCTCGGCAGCCGCAGCACGGGCGGGGCAGGCCCCTGTCATCTCTCGGTCCACCCGAGCGGCCGCTGGCTGCTGAGCGCCAACTACCAGTCGGGCAGCGTCGCCGTGCATCCCATCGACGCCTCGGGCGCCCTCGGCGAGCGCACGGAGCTGGTCACGCACTCGACACCGCCACCCGGCCCCGGCCAACAGGGCCCGCACGCGCACCAGTTCAGCACCGGTCCCGACGGCGGTCACGTCCTCGCCGTGGACCTCGGCACCGACACCGTCTACACCTACCGCCTCGACCAGGCGAAGGGCACGCTCACCGAGGTGGCCCAGGCGCACACCCGGCCGGGTGCGGGCCCGCGGCATCTGACCTTCCATCCGGGCGGCCGGTACGCCTACCTGGCCAACGAGGTGGACGACACGGTCGCCGTCTGCGCCTACGACCCCGCCACCGGGCGCCTGACGATCGGCGACCCGCAGCCCACGGGCTCGGCCGGCGGCACCAACTACCCGGCGCAGATCCTGGTGACCGCGAACGGCTCCTACGCCTTCCTCGCCAACCGCGGCCACAACAGCATCGCGCGGTACGCCGTCGAGGCGGACGGCGCCCGGCTGCGGCTGCTCGGCACGGTGCCGGTGGCCGGGGACTTCCCGCGGCAGATCGCCTTCTCGCCGGACGGCCGGCTGCTGTTCGCGGCGAACCAGCGCTCCGGCACGGTCAGCGTCTTCCAGGTGGACGCCGAGAGCGGCGGGCTGCGTCTGACGGGCGAGCCGTTCGCGTCACCCGTCGCGGTCTGCACGCTGCCGCTCTAGGCGTTCTGTCCGGCGGGTCGGGCCGCAGAGGCGGGGCCGGCCGGTCAGGCACCGTTGCCTCCCTGCGACTTCATGCGCCGGACCGGCCCCAGCGCGCGGGGGCAGGCGCCGGCGATCGCCTGGGCCAGCAGTGCGTGCATGCGCTCGGTGAGCTGGCTGACGTCGTCGGCGGGCGTGTGGAACGGCAGCCGTACGTCGCCGTGGGCGCGGGTGCGTTCGATGCGCAGGGTGAGACCGTGCCGGTCGACGGCGAGGGGGGTCACACGGGTCGCGGCGTGCAGGCTCTCGGGCCGTACCAGCCGGGTGAGCCGCTCGACGGCGTCCGGGTGGGCGTCGGCGAGGTGGGTCAGCAGCCGGGCCTCGGCGGTGGCCAGCGGGTCGGGCCGGGCGGCGGCGTACTCGTCGAGGTCGACGAGCAGGGCACCGGACGGCTGCCGCAGCACCGCACGGGTGGGCCGGAAGAGCAGCGGGCCGTCGGCCGGGGCGAACCAGCCGGCCAGCCACAGCCGGGCCCGGATCCGCTGCCGGACCGGGACGGGGGCGACGTCGGCGAACTCCAGCACGGCGGAGGGCTCTCCGCGCGGGGCGCACAGCGCGGCCGCGACCAGGGCGCTGTCCTCGGGCACGTCGAGCAGCACCCCGCCGTCCTCGGTCACGGAGTGCGCGCCGACGTACTCCTCACGGGCACCGTCGGCGGTCACCCCGCACGACCATGCGGCGGCGAGCACCGACCGTGCCCGCTCCGCCGCGCCGGGTTCAGCCGCCCAGTCCTGCGTGTCACCCATCCCGAGACCTCCTTAGGTAAGCCTTGCCTAACCTATCGAAGATCCGGCCGCAGGCCAACCACGCCGCGCGAAGCCGAGAGGTCGACGGCCCCGCAGGCGCAGGACGAGGAGTCAGGCGAGGACACCCAGCAGGGCACGCGCGCACAGGTCGCGCACCTGGTCCAGGGTCAGCTCGTCGTCGCGCAGCCACTCCAGGCAGACGGCCGTGGTGAACGCGAGCCAGCCACGCACGGCGAGCCGCACCTGCGGGGCATCCTCCGGGGCGGGCCCGAACTCGGGATCCGCGGCGAGGGCCGCCAGGATCTGCTGCTCCTGGGCGGCGAGGGCCCGCCGGTAGACGCGGCGCACGGCCTGGTCACCGGCCGCGTCGGCACGATGGAAGGCGCGGAAACCGTGGGCGTGGGCCTGCACGTAGGCGAGGTAGGTGTCGAGGCCTGCGGCGAGCTGTTCGCGCACGGGCGTGCCGGGCACGGCCGCCGTCATGCGCAGCATCCGCTCGCTCTCGCGCTCCACGACCGCGGCGAAGAAGTCCCGCTTTGTCGGGAAGTAGTGGTACAGCAGCCCGCGGGAGACTCCGGCGATCTCGGCGACCTGCTCGATCCACACGTCGTCGTAGGGACTCTCCGAGAACAGCTTCGCCCCGACCGACAACAGCTGCTCACGACGCTCCTCGGTGCTGAGTCTGCGCCGGGCTCGCTCCCCCTGGTTCGCGGGCATGCCGTCACTTTACTTGACGCGGGTTCAACAAGCGGACCACACTGAAACACGTTATTGAACTCACGTACAACACGCGCAGGTCACAGGTTCAACCATCCGCTGGATCAAGGGAGATCGCGTCATGGCGGAGACGACGGAGACCGGGCTGCCGAGGGGATTCCGGGGCGCCGAACAGGGCTGGCCCGAACTGCACCGCATCCCGCACCCGCCGCGACGGGTGCCGCTGCTCGGCGATGTGCTCGGCGTCGACCGGCGCCGGCCCGTGCAGGACTCGATGCGCTTCGGGCGCGACCTGGGCCCGATCTTCCGGCGCCGGGCCTTCGGGAACGAGTTCGTTTTCCTGTGGGGCTCCCGATTGGTCGCCGATCTCGCCGACGAGTCCCGGTTCGCCAAGCATGTGGGCCTCGGGATCGCCAATCTGCGTCCGGTCGCCGGCGACGGCCTGTTCACGGCGTACAACCACGAGCCGAACTGGCAGCTGGCCCACGACGTCCTCGCGCCCGGCTTCACCCGGGAGGCCATGGAGGGCTACCACGGCATGATGCTGGCGGTCGCCGAGCGGCTGACCGGCCACTGGGACCGGGAGCTGGCGGCCGGTCGGGCGGTGGACGTGCCCGGCGACATGACCAAGCTGACCCTGGAGACGATCTCGCGCACCGGGTTCGGGCACGACTTCGGCTCCTTCGAGCGGGACCGGCCGCACCCCTTCGTGTCGGCGATGGTGGGCACGCTCACCTACGCCCAGCGGCTGAACAGCGTGCCCGTGCCGCTGGCGCCGCTGCTGCTGCGCGGCCCCGCCCGGCGCAATGCGGCCGACATCGCCCATCTGAACCGCACCGTCGACGATCTGGTGGCCGTCCGGCGCCGTTCCGGCAGCGGGGACGGGGACCTGCTGGACCGCATGCTGGAGACGGCTCACCCCGAGACCGGGGAACGGCTGTCGGACGAGAACGTCCGCAAGCAGGTGATCACGTTCCTGGTGGCGGGCCACGAGACCACCTCGGGCGCGCTCTCCTTCGCCCTGTACTACCTCGCCCGCCACCCGGAGGCCGCCGCGAAGGCCCGCGCCGAAGTGGACCGCGTCTGGGGCGACACCCCGGAACCCGGCTACGACCAGGTCGCCAAGCTGCGTTACGTCCGCCGGGTGCTGGACGAGTCCCTGCGGCTGTGGCCGACCGCGCCCGCCTACGCCCGGGAGGCCCGGCAGGACACGCTGCTGGCCGGGGAGCATCCGATGCGGCGCGGCGCGTGGGCGCTGGTACTGCTGCCGCTGCTGCACCGCGACCCACAGGTGTGGGGCGAGGACGCCGAGCGGTTCGATCCGGACCGGTTCGACGCCACCGCCGTACGGGCTCGTCCCCCACACACCTTCAAGCCGTTCGGGACCGGGGCGCGGGCCTGTATAGGCCGCCAGTTCGCCCTGCACGAGGCGACCCTCGTCCTCGGGCTCCTGCTGCGCCGCTACGACCTGCGGCCCGAGCCGGACTACCGGCTCCGGGTCACCGAACGCCTGACGGTGATGCCGGACGGGCTGCGGCTGCGCCTGGAGCGACGCCCCGCCCCCGTGCCCGCCGCCGGCCGGCCGGTCACGGTCCCGGACGACGGCTCGGGGTCAGCCGGCCGCTGCCCAGTGCACGGGGCGGGTGACTGACCGGGGCAGCCGGGTGCCGGCGCTGCCCCGGGCCGCGTTCAGCTGCGGCTGGGTGAGGAAGAAGGCGCCGGTGAGGTCCGCGTCGGTCAGGTCGGCGTCGCGCAGGTCGGCGCCGATCATGTCCGCTCCGCGCAGGTCGGCTCCGGTGAGGTCGGCGGCGATGAGGTAGGCGCCGCGCAGGCTGGCACCGCGCAGGTCGACGCCCCTCAGCCGGGCCCCCATCAGGTCGGCGCCCCGGCGGTCCTTCGCCCTGCCCTTCTTGCCCTTGCCGCCGGTGACACCCGCCCGGGTCAGCTCGCTGGTGCGCAGCAGGAGCACGTTGACCTCCTGCCGGTGGGCGGCCACGTCCAGCGCGAGCAGTTCCTCAGGGGTCTGCCGGGTGAGCCGTTCGGTCCGCTCCAGGGCCCGGCGCAGGTCGGCGTGGACGGGCTCGGCGGCGTCGAGGCCGAGCGCCTCCGTCAGGTACCAGAGCAGTTCGTGCAGCTGGCGGACGACCGGGAACACGTCGGACATCCGGCGGGCGTTTTCCCCGGGCCCCGTACGCCAGTCCTGCCCGCCGAAGGTGATCTGCGAGACCTTCTGTCCCGCGCCGAAACAGTCGTAGACCGTGCAGCCGGTGAAGCCCTTCGTGCGCAGGTCGGCGTGAATGCCGCAGCGGTGGTCGCCCCGCAGGTTGGGGCAGGGCTTGCCCGCGGGCTTGTCCAGGGCGAAGTCCGCGGAGGCCGCGAACGGCAGGGCGACGCAGCACAGCCCGAAGCACTGGGCGCAGTCGCCGCGCAGGGCGGAGCGGTCGGTTGTCTGATCCGGCATGGTGCCAAGCCTACTGACCTGCAAAACCGTCCTGTCCCCTCACTCCTTGAGCTCGGGAAGGCCGAGCCGGGCCAGCCGGTCGGGGTCGGCGAGGATGTACATGCCGGTGATCCGCCCGTCGGCGACGGTGAGCGCGGTGACCGACAGCGGCTGCCCCTCGGGCACGGTGACCAGCCCCACCGCGCCGTTGACCAGCGCGACCCGTGCGAATACCGCGAGCCGCGAGAACATCGCCGCCTGCTCGGCCACCGCCTGGGCCCCGTGTACGGCCTTGGAGGCGGCGGCGCCCCGGACCAGGGCGCCGGCGTCGGCCCGCAGCTCCACGTCCGGGTCGAGCAGGGCGAGCAGCGCCTCGAAGTCGCCGGCCCGGGACGCCGCGAGGAAGGCGTCGACCACCTGCCGCTGCCGGCCGAGGTCGGGGTCGGCCGCCGGGGTGGCGCCCTGCACCCGGCGGCGGGCCCGGCTGGCCAGCTGCCGGGTGGCGGCCGGGGTGCGCTCCACGATCGCGGCGATGTCGTCGAAGGGCACGGCGAACATGTCGTGCAGGACGAACGCCAGCCGCTCGGCGGGCTCCAGCATCTCCAGGACGACGAGCAGCGCGATCCCGACCGAGTCGGCCTCCAGCACCTCCTTCTCCGGGTCGACCTGGGAGAGGGGGCGGATCACCGGGTCGGGGACGAACGTCTCGTCCATCGGCTCCTCCCGGCGCGCGGCGCGCGAGCGCAGCATGTCCAGGCAGACCCGTCCGACGACCGTGGTCAGCCAGCCGCCGAGGTTCCTGATCTCGTCCGCGTCACCGCGGCCGAGCCGCAGCCAGGCCTCCTGGACCGCGTCCTCGGCCTCGGCGAGCGAGCCGAGTATCCGGTAGGCCACCGCGTGCAGCTGCCCGCGGTGCTCCTCGAAGCGGTCGGCGAGGAGGTCGGTGCCGTTCATGTCGTCCCCGTTCGGTGGTGGGTCGTCGGGCGGGCTACAGGGTGAACAGTTCGAAGGCCACCGCCGGCTTCCCGCCGAAGCGTTCCCCGGTGGCGGTGCACGTCCCGGACAGGAAGTCGCGGACGTACGTCTCGGGGTCCTGGCTGGTCAACGCCTCGATGTAGGTGCGGTGTTCGAGCAGGGAGCGCACCGCGCGCTCCAGGCCTGGCGTGGCCTCCACGGCGTGCGTGGGGCTGCTGGAGCCTGCGACGGCCACCCAGCGGACGCCGTTCCAGGGCTCCAGTCCCTGCTGGACGAGTTCCGGGAAGATCCAGCGGTTCCCGGCGTCCGCGGCGGCGTCCAGCGTGGCGCGGCCCACGGCGACATGGTCGGGGGTGTTCCAGGTGACACCGCCCCAGGTGTCGCGGTGGTTGAGGGTGATGACGAGTTCGGGGCGGTGGCGGCGGATCGCGGCGGCGATGTCGCGGCGCAGCGCGGGGCCGTCCTCGATGACTCCGTCCCGGTGGTCGAGGAACTCCACGGTGGTCACACCGACGGCGGCCGCGGCGGCCCGCTGCTCGCGTTCGCGCAGCGGGCCGCAGGTGGCGGGGTCGATGGTGTCCATGCCCGCCTCGCCGCGGGTGGCCAGGACGTAGGCGACCTCACGGCCGGCGTCGGTCCAGGAGGCGATGGCCGCCGAACACCCGTACTCCAGGTCGTCGGGGTGCGCCACCACGGCGAGGGCACGCTGCCAGTCGTCGGGCATCGGCTGGAGCTGGGTGATCTTCGGCTCGGTCATGGCCGCAGACTATGCGGCCACACCCCGCCCGCAACTGCTTTTGTGGGGCGCCCCGTCGCACGCGGGAGGCCGGGGCGTTCGGGGCGGGTCCTGGCAGGCGCCGCGGCGGTGGCAGGTCCCGGTGCGGCGTGCCCCGTCGGCTCACACCTCGTCGCGGGTCAGGGCGAGGAGGCGGTCCAGGACCCGGGGTGCACCCGTGCGCAGGCCGTCGTGCTCGAACTCGTCGGTGACCCAGGTGCGCAGACCGCGGACGGCGCGGGCCGTCTGCAGGGAGTGGGCGGTGTCCACGTACATGTCGTCGTGGTAGACCGCCGCGGCGACCGGGACCTCGTTGGCTGCGAGGCGGGCGGGGTCGTACAGGGGCTCCCAGTCGGTGCGGGCGGCGAGCAGGTCGGCGGTCTCGCGCAGGGGGCGCAGGGCCGGGTCGGTGTCGAACATCCAGGGGTGGACCGTCTCCCCCGTGAACAGCACCGGGGCGTCGCCTGCCAGTGCCTTGGCCGCGTCGAACTGCGGGAACTCGGCGCGCACACGCTCGGCGGCCCAGTCCGTGGGGCGGGTGTCCTGGCCGTAGATCGTCTCGTGGACGAGTGCGTACAGCGGGTGGCCCGCGTACGACAGCAGGCTCTGGGCCGCTTCCTGGAATGCGTCGGCGAGATCGAGACCGCCGGGTGTGCGGACGAAGGCGTCCTCCAGGAGGTGGTGCAGCCGGTGGCTGCCGTCGCCGGTGCCGAGCATCAGTCCGAGGGACTGGAAGGCCTCCACGGTGAAGCGGTAGCCGTTCGGCAGGACGACGTCATGGGTGAGCAGGTGGTCGGCGATGCGGCGGGCCCGTTCCACGTCCTGGGGGTAGCGGGCGTAGTGCGCGGCGGCCTTGCGTTCGATGCGCGGGTAGGCGGCCCGGTAGACGTCGTCGGCGTGGGCGTCGAGGGAGGGCAGGCCGCCGGTGATGACGGCGGTGCCGAGACCCTCCGGGGCCAGGGAGAGGTAGGACACCGTGCAGAAGCCGCCGAAGCTCTGGCCGAGCACGGTCCAGGGGGCACCGCCGGTCACCTCGGGGCGGATGGCCTCGCAGTCGCGGACGATGGAGTCGGCGCGGAAGCGGGTGAGGTAGCCGGCCTGCTCGGCGGGGCCGCCGCGCAGCGGGAGCGTCTGCCGGGTGGCGGGCGTGGAGCGGCCGGTGCCGCGCTGGTCGAGGAGGAGGACGCGGTGGTCCTGCAGGGCGCGGTCGAGCCAGGCCTGCCGTCCGATGAAACGGTTCGCCCCGAAGCCGGGCCCGCCCTGCAGGTACAGCAGCCAGGGCAGCTCCTGCCCCGCCTTGTCGCTCGCGACGGCCTCACGGGCGTACAGCTCGATGGTCTCGCCGCTGGGGTCGCCGTGGTCGAGAGGCACGGTGAAGTGACGGTCGGTGAGGACGACGCCGGGCTGGCGGTAACTGAGGCTCAACGGGTCTCCCGGGACGGATGGGACGGACGCGTCCCAGTTCAGCACATGGACGGCCGTGGGCAGAGCCCCGGGATCATGGATTGTTACTGAACTACCGGTCAGCGGGCGGCGAGGCTGGAGCGCCGCACCACCAGCTCCGGCTGGAGCACCACGCGCCGGTGCTCGTGGGCGCGGGTTCCGCCCTCGGCCTCGGTCTCCTCCAGCAGCAGCTCGGCGGCGAGGGCGCCCATGGTGACGGCGGGCTGCCGTACCGAAGTCAGCGGTACGGCGGCCGCTGCGGCGAACTCGATGTCGTCGTAGCCGACGATCGCGAGGTCGTCCGGTACCACCACGCCGGCCGCGTACATGGCCTGGAGCACGCCGAGCGCGAGCAGGTCGTTGGCGCAGAAGACGGCGGTGGGGCGGTCGGCGAGGCCGAGCAGACGGGCGCCCGCGTCCCGGCCTGCGGCCACGTCCAGGCGCTCGGTGGGCAGTTCGCGAAGGGCGTCGGGGCCGAGTCCCGCCTCGGCGAGGGCGTTCAGCGCGCCGGTGCGGCGGTCGCGCACCTGGTTGAGTCCGGGCGGGCCGCTGACGTAGGCGAGGGAGCGGTGTCCGGCGTCCACGAGGTGCCGGACCGCGAGGGCGCCGCCCGCCACGTCGTCCACGGAGACCGAGCACTCGGTGGTGCCTTCGGCGACCCGGTCGACCAGCACGAAGGGGATGCCGTGCCGGCGGAAGGCCTCGATGTTCCGTCCGGTGGCGTCGGCCGGGGTGAGCAGCACACCGCGCACCCGCTGCTCGGCGAAGAGGGAGAGGTAGTCGGCCTCCTCGGCCGCGTTCTGCGCGCTGTTGCAGACCATCACGCCGAGCCCGGCGGCGCGGGCCGCGCGCTCCGCGCCGCGCGCCACGTCCACGAAGAAGGGGTTGCCCATGTCGAGGACGAGCAGGCCCATGATCCGGCTGCGGCCCGCGCGCAGCTGGCGCGCCGACTCGCTGCGGACGTAGCCGAGCCGGTCGATCGCGGACAGCACCCGTGCGCGGGTCTCGCCGGCCACGGTGTCCGGGCGGTTGATGACGTTCGACACCGTGCCCACCGACACTCCGGCGGCGCGGGCGACGTCCTTGATACCCACCGACTGGGCCATCGGGCGGAGACCTCCAGGGGGACGAGGGGCGGCGGGAAGGCCTTCACATTACCGTCACCGCGGCCCAGAACAGACGGGTCGGGCGGGCAGTGCGAAGGCGGCCACGCGGAGAGCCGAGGGAGTCGTGTCGCTCGACCTCACCTGGCACATGAACGACAGCACGTGGTCCGCCTCGACCCGTGTCTCGTCGGTCACGACCTCGCCGAACGCGTCCAGGCCGCCGCCGTCGTACAGCAGCGCCCGGTCCGTGTACCGGCAGGACTCGGAGGCGCCGGCGATCCGGCCGTGGGGGAAGATCGCGTAGGCGTCGTCGTACGTGTCCAGGACCGGTTTCGTGCGCCGGCTGGAGTCGAGGCTACGTCGTCGCACGGGCAGGCTCCGGGCGTCAGGCGAGGTCGAAGACTTCGGTGAGCGGTTTCATGGCCTCGTCGGGCCGGGTGCCGTCCGGCGACTCGAAGAGCGGCGCCATCTCGGCCTGCCGGCGGGGGTTGACGCCGGTGGCCTCCATGCCGGCCCGGGCGGCTGCGAAGTCCTCGGTCTCCAGGCAGCCGACGACCAGGCCGTCCTCGCGCAGGAACAGCGAGTACTTGTGCCAGCCCGTCGCCCGCAGGGCGTCGAGCATCTCGGGCCACACGGCGGCGTGCCGCTCGCGGTACTCGTCGAGGCGGTCCGCCCGGACCTTCAGCAGGAAGTCCACGCGCTGCATCAACAGCTTCTCGGCCGCTAGAAGTTGAACTGGTCGATGTTCTTGGCGTCGAAGACGGTCGGCCTGCCGAGGTTGATCACGCCGTCCTTGCCGATGGTGCGGGTCGTGGAGCCGGCCTTGAAGGTCTCGCCCTCCTTGCCGGTGATCTGCCCCGAGGCCAGGGCGACAGCGGTACGGGCGGCGAGGTCGCCGAGGGCCGCGGGGTCCCACAGCTCGAAGGCGTCGACGGTCCCGTTCTTGACGTACTTGCGCATGTCGTTCGGGGTGCCGAGGCCGGTCAGCCGGACCTTGCCCTTGTACTTGGAACCGGACAGGTACTGGGCGGCGGCCTTGATGCCGACGGTGGTCGGGGAGATGATCCCCTTCAGGTTCGGGTGCTCCTGGAGGAGGCCCTGGGTCTGCTGGAAGGACTGCTGGGCGTCGTCGTTGCCGTAGGCGATCTTGACGAGCTTGATGTTCTTGTACTTGGGATCCTTCAGCTCGTCCTTCATGTAGTCGATCCAGGTGTTCTGGTTGGTCGCGGTCTGCGCGGCGGACAGGATCGCGATCTCACCCTTGTAGCCGATCTGCTCGGCGAGCAGCTGCACCTCGGTACGGCCCAGGTCCTCGGCGGAAGCCTGCGAGACGAAGGCGTTGCGGCAGCCGGGGTTGGTGTCGGAGTCGTAGGTGACGACCTTGATGCCGTTCGTCATGGCCTGCTTGAGCGCGGTGCACAGGGCCCCCGGGTCCTGAGCGGAGACGGCGATCGCGTTCACCCGCTGCTGGGTGAGGGTGTTGACGTAACTCACCTGGCCGGAGGTGTCGGTGGCGCTGCTCGGGCCCACCTCCTTGTACGTGGAGCCCAGTTCGGCGACGGCCTTCTCGCCGCCCTTGTCGGCGGAGGTGAAGTAGGGGTTGTTGACCTGCTTGGGCAGAAAGCCGACGGTCAGGTCCTTCTTGGTGGCCGCGTTCGGGTCGGCCTTGCCGCCGGAGGCGGCCGAGGCGTTGTCGGACTTGACGTCGTCCTTGGTGGTTCCGCCGCAGGCGGTGACAGCCAGGGCGAGGGAGCCGGCCGCGGCGAGGGCGGCGCAGCCGCGGCGGATCGTTGACTTGCGCATCATGAAGGTCCTTTACGAGGGTGAGCGGAGTGACGGCGTCGGAGTCGAGGCGGCGGCTGTGCGGCCCGCCCTCGCGACGGAGAGCCGGCGTGCGACCCGGGGGCCGAGCACGGAGACGACGAGCAGGACGCCGGTGACGACGATCTGCGACTGCGCGGAGACATTGAGCAGGCTCATCACGTTCTGCAGCGCCCCGAGCAGAAAGACGCCGGCGACGGCGCCGCCCAGGGTCCCCTTGCCGCCGTCGAAGTCGATGCCACCGAGCAGCACGGCCGCGACGACGGAGAGTTCGAGGCCGGTGGCGTTGTCGTAGCGGGCGCTGGCGTAGTGCAGGGCCCAGAAGACGCCGGTGAGGGAGGCCATCAGACCGGTCACCGTGAACAGGATCAGCTTGTGCCGCCTGACACGGATCCCGGCGAAGCGCGCGGCCTCCTCGCCGGCGCCGATCGCGAAGAGCGACCGCCCGAACGGGGTGGCGTGCAGGACGACCACGGCGATCGCGAGCAGCACCAGGAAGGGCAGGAATGCCTGCGGCAGGAAGGTGCTGCCGAGCCGCCCGGCGGCGAAGTCCAGGTACTGGCCCGGGAAGTCGGTCACCGCGTCCGAGCCGAGCACGATCTGTGCGATGCCCCGGTAGGCGGCCAGGGTACCGATGGTGACGGCGAGGGAGGGCAGCCCCAGCCGGGTCACGAGCAGGCCGTTGACCAGCCCGCACACCACGCCCAGCAGCAGGCAGACCGGGATGATCGTCTCGATGGCCATGCCCTCGTTCCACAGCTTGCCCATCACCGCCCCGGACAGCCCGGCGGTCGACGCCACCGACAGGTCGATCTCACCGGCCACCACCAGCAGGGTCATGGGCAGGGCGATCAGCGCGATCGGCAGGGTGTTGCCGATGAGGAAGGACAGGTTGAGGGCGTTGCCGAAGCCGTCCACGAATCCGGACGACAGCAGCAGCAGGACGATCAGAAGCGCGCCGACGACCGTGTCCCAGCGGATGGCGCGGGTCAGCGACTCAGGCACCGGGGTTCTCCTTCGTCAGGGCGGCGGTCCTGCGCGGGGCGGACTTCTTCTTCAGGGCGGCGGACACCCGCAGCGCGACGATCCGGTCGACCGCGATGGCGAGCAGCAGCAGGACGCCGTTGATGGCGAGCACCCACACGGAGCTGACGCCGAGGGCGGGCAGCACGCTGTTGACGGAGGTGAGCAGCAGAGCGCCGAGGGCGGCGCCGTAGACGCTGCCCGAGCCGCCGGTGAAGGCGACACCGCCGACCACCACCGCGCTGACGACGGTGAGTTCGTAGCCGCTGCCGGTCCCGGAGTCCACGTTGCCGAACCGGGCCAGATACAGGGCGCCGGCGAGTCCGGCGAGGGCGCCGCAGACGGTGTAGGCGGTCAGGATCCGCTTGCGCACGGGGATGCCGGCCAGGCGTGCGGCCTCCGGATTGGAGCCGAGCGCATACAACTCCCGTCCGCTGCCGAAGTGTCTGAGGCCGTAGGCGGTGGCGACGAGTACGGCGAGCGCGATCAGCGCCAGCCAGGGGATCGCCGAGAGGCCGCCGGAGCCGAAGTCCACGAATCCGCCGGGGAGATCGGCCGCGGTGATCTGCCTGGAGCCCACCCAGATCGAGTCGATGCCCCGGATGATGTAGAGGGTGCCGAGCGTGACGACCAGGGCGGGCACCTGGCCGAGGCTGACGAGCAGCCCGTTGAGGAGTCCGAAGCCGACGCCGAGCAGGACGGCGAGCAGGAGTGCGACGGCCGCGTTGCCGCCGTCGTGCAGACAGGCGCCGGCCGCGAAGGCGCTGATGCCGAGGGTGGAACCGACCGACAGATCGACGTTGCGGGTGATGACGACCAGGGACTGGCCGATGGCGACCAGCACCAGGACGGTCGCGTTCAGCAGCAGGTCCTTGATGCCCTGCTCGGACAGGAATTCGCTGTTGCCCGCCTGGGTGACGGCGATCATCACCAGGAAGACGACCAGGATGGCGAGTTCGCGCATCCTGAAGACACGGTCCACCAGCCGGGTGCCGCTGGACCTGGGCACCTCGGCGGGCGGTGCGTGGTCGGGTGCGGTCACCGTCATCCGGCGGCCCTCCCGGTGGCTGCGGCCATCACGGCTTCCTCGGTGGCTTCGGAGCGGGGGATCTCGGCGGTGATCCGGCCCTCGTGCATCACCAGCACGCGGTCGGCCATGCCGAGGATCTCGGGCAGGTCGGAGGAGATCATCAGGACGGCGACGCCGTCGGCGGCCAGCTGGGACAGCAGCCGGTGCACCTCGGCCTTCGTACCGACGTCGATCCCGCGCGTCGGCTCGTCGACGATCAGCACCTTCGGGCGGGTGGCCAGCCACTTGGCGAGGACGACCTTCTGCTGGTTGCCGCCGGAGAGGTTGGAGACGGCGTCGGCGATCCGGGCGTACTTCACCTGGAGCTTCACCGCCCAGTCGAGGGAGCGGCTGCGTTCGGCGCCGCGGTCCACCAGCCCGGCCTTCGTACGGAGCCCGGTGAGGCCGATGTTGCGTTCGATGGACATGTCCATCACCAGGCCCTGGGCACGCCGGTCCTCGGGTACGAGGGCGAGTCCGGCGGCCATCGCGGTGGAGGGTGCCCCCTTGGTGAGCCTGCGCCCGTCGACCTCGACCTCTCCCGCGTCCCACCGGTCGACGCCGAACACGGCCCGGGCGACCTCGGTGCGCCCGGCGCCGACCAGCCCGGCGAGACCGACTATCTCACCGCGCCGGACCGAGAAGGACACGTCGGCGAAGACGCCCTCCCGGGTCAATCGCCTTACACACAGGGCGAGTTCGCCCGGTGTGACGTCCTGCTTGGGGTACAGCTCGTCCAGGTCGCGGCCGACCATGCGGCGGACCAGGTCGTCCTCGGTCATGCCGTCGAGGGGCTCACCGGCGATCCGGGCCCCGTCCCGCAGGGTCGTCACCCGCTGGCCGATCTCGAAGATCTCCTCCAGCCGGTGGGAGATGAACAGCACCGCCGCGCCCTGCTCGCGCAGGGTGCGCACGACACCGAAGAGCCGGGCGACCTCGCTGCCGGTCAGGGCGGCCGTCGGCTCGTCCATGATGAGGACGCGGGCGTCGAAGGAGAGCGCCTTGGCGATCTCCACGATCTGCTGGTCGGCGATGGACAGACCGCGGGCGGGCCGGTCGGGGTCGAGGTCGACGCCCAGGCGCAGCATCAGGGCGGCGGCGGCCGCGTGCGTGGCCCTGTGGTCGATCCGGCCGAGGGAACGGCGGGGCTGCCGGCCCATGAAGATGTTCTCTGCGATGGACAGGTCGGGGAAGAGCGTGGGCTCCTGGTAGATCACGGCGATGCCGGCGTCGCGGGCGTCGCCGGGGCCGTGGAAGACGACGGGCTCGCCGTCCAGGAGCACCTGACCGGAGTCCGGCCGGTGCACCCCCGCGAGCGTCTTGATCAGGGTCGACTTGCCCGCGCCGTTCTCCCCGGCGAGGGCGTGCACCTCGCCGGACAGCAGCTCCAGACAGACGCCCCGCAGGGCGCGTACGGCGCCGAAGGACTTGGAGACGTCCCGCAGGGCCAGCACCGGGGCCGGTCCCGGGTCAGGCGGGTGGGTCATGGAGGCTCCTCGACGACGCCCGAGGCTGGCCTCGCAGCGTCGTGAAAGGTTTCAACTGGATTGCCGGGACGTTAGGCATCCCGGCCATGTCACGTCAATGGGTCCGTGTCGAAAAGATTTCGATGGCCGTCTGTCACGGTGGAGTCTCGGAGCACGGGGTTGGTCGGAGCGCTTGACACCCCTACGGAGGGCTCATAGCTTGCGCTTCTGAATCGTTTCACATGCTCAGTCGTTCCAGCGGACACCACAGGAGCCCCGAAGTGACCGACCTCGCCGCGGTGAAGGCCGCGCTGAAGACCCAGGCCGTCGAGACGCCGTCGTGGGCGTACGGGAACTCGGGAACCCGCTTCAAGGTGTTCGCGCAGGCCGGCGTGCCCCGCACCCCGCGGGAGAAACTGGCCGACGCCGCCCAGGTCCACAAGTTCACCGGCGTGGCCCCGACGGTCGCGCTGCACATCCCGTGGGACAGGGTCGACGACTACGCCGCGCTGGCCCAGTACGCCGAGGAACGCGGGGTCGGGCTGGGCGCCATCAACTCCAACACCTTCCAGGACGAGGACTACAGACTGGGCAGCATCTGTCATCCGGATGCGGCGGTGCGGCGGAAGGCTCTTGATCATCTGCTGGAGTGCGTCGACATCATGGACGCGACGGGCTCCGCCGATCTGAAGCTGTGGTTCGCGGACGGCACGAACTATCCCGGGCAGGACGATGTGCGGGCTCGCCAGGACCGGCTGGCCGAGGGGCTCTTCGAGGTGTACGCGCGGCTCGGGGAGGGGCAGCGGATGCTTGTCGAGTACAAGCTGTTCGAGCCCGCCTTCTACACGACGGACGTACCGGACTGGGGGACCGCGTACGCGCACTGTCTGAAGCTCGGGCCGAAGGCGCAGGTCGTGGTCGACACCGGGCACCACGCACCGGGCACCAACATCGAGTTCATCGTCGCGACGCTGCTGCGGGAGGGAAAGCTCGGCGGGTTCGACTTCAACTCACGGTTCTACGCGGACGACGATCTGATGGTGGGGGCGGCGGATCCGTTCCAGTTGTTCCGGATCATGTACGAGGTCGTACGTGGGGGCGGGTTCACCTCCGAGGTCGCGTTCATGCTGGACCAGTGCCACAACATCGAGGCGAAGATTCCGGCGATCATCCGGTCCGTGATGAATGTGCAGGAAGCGACGGCGAAGGCCCTGCTCGTCGACCGGTCCGCGCTGGCCGCGGCGCAGGCCTGCGGCGATGTGCTGGGGGCGAATGCCGTGCTGATGGATGCGTACAACACGGATGTGCGGCCGTTGCTTGCTGAAGTCCGGCGGGAGATGGGGCTGGACGGCGATCCCCTGGCCGCGTACGCGCGCTCGGGTTGGGCGGAGAAGATCGTGGCCGAGCGGGTCGGTGGACAACAGGCCGGGTGGGGAGCGTAGGCGTCCGCCGGGTTCTGTCGTCTGCGGGGTGCGGACCGGTCGTGGCCGGCCGCGCCCACGCGGCGGAGCCGCATGTCGATACGGCCCCGCGCCTCTTTCGGTACGTCCCCTCTTCTGACACAAGGACTGCATCTCATGGCGAACCACCCCGAAGCCGCTGCTCTTCTCGCTCGTTCCCACCGGCTCGGTTCCGATCCCCGCAACACCAACTACGCCGGCGGCAACGCCTCCGCCAAAGGCACCGCCACCGACCCCGTCACCGGCGGTGACGTGGAGCTGATGTGGGTGAAGGGGTCCGGTGGTGACCTCGGGACGCTCACCGAGGCGGGGCTGGCCGTGTTGCGGCTGGATCGACTGCGGGCCCTCGCCGATGTCCATCCCGGTGTGGAACGGGAGGACGAGATGGTCGCCGCCTTCGACTACTGCCTGCACGGCAAGGGTGGGGCGGCTCCCTCCATCGACACCGCCATGCACGGGCTCGTGGACGCCGCCCACGTGGACCATCTGCACCCGGACTCCGGTATCGCGCTCGCCTGCGCCGCCGACGGGGAGAAACTGACCGCCGAGTGCTTCGGCGACCGAGTGGTGTGGGTGCCGTGGCGGCGTCCCGGGTTCCAGCTGGGGCTGGACATCGCCGCGACCAAGAAGGCCAACCCGCAGGCCGTCGGGTGCGTCCTGGGCGGGCACGGCATCACCGCGTGGGGCGACAGCTCCGAGGAGTGCGAGCGGAACTCGCTGCACATCATCCGCACCGCCGAGGCCTTCCTGCAGGAGAAGGGGAAGCCCGAGCCCTTCGGGGTGGTGATCGAGGGGTACGAGGCGCTGCCCGAGGGCGAGCGGCGGGAGCGGGCCGCGGCACTCGCGCCGTATGTGCGGGCCATCGCCTCGCAGGACGGGCCTCGGACGGGGCACTTCGACGACGCCGACGCGGTGCTCGACTTCCTCTCCCGCGCCGGGCACCCGCGGCTGGCGGCCCTGGGCACCTCCTGCCCGGACCACTTCCTGCGCACGAAGGTACGGCCGCTCGTCCTCGACCTGCCCCCGTCGGCGCCGCCGGCGGAGGCGGTCGCCCGGCTGCGGGAACTGCACGCCGCCTACCGCGAGGAGTACGCGGCCTACTACCGGCGGCATGCGCTGCCCGGCTCCCCCGCCATGCGCGGCGCCGACCCGGCGATCGTGCTCGTCCCGGGCGTGGGCATGTACTCCTTCGGCAAGGACAAGCAGACCGCCCGGGTCGCGGGCGAGTTCTACCTCAACGCGATCAATGTGATGCGGGGCGCCGAGGCGGTGTCGAGGTATGCGCCGATCGAGGAATCGGAGAAGTTCCGCATCGAGTACTGGTCCCTCGAGGAGGCCAAGCTCCGGCGGATGCCCGAACCGAAGCCGCTGGCCACCCGGGTGGCGCTGGTGACCGGGGCCGGCAGCGGGATCGGGAAGGCGATCGCGCACCGTCTGGTCGCCGAGGGCGCCTGTGTCGTCGTCGCCGATCTCGACGCGGAGAACGCCGCTGCCGTCGCGGAGGAACTCGGCGGTTCCGACCGGGCCGTCGCCGTGACCGTCGACGTCACGTCCGAGGAGCAGATCGCCGCGGCCTTCGCGTCGGCCGTGCTCGCCTTCGGCGGGGTCGACCTCGTCGTCAGCAACGCCGGAATCTCCATCTCCAAGCCGCTGCTGGAGACTTCGGCCGAGGACTGGGACCTCCAGCACGACATCATGGCCCGCGGATCGTTCCTGGTGTCGCGGGAGGCGGCCCGCGTGATGATCGCGCAGGGGCTGGGCGGCGACATCGTCTATGTCGCCTCGAAGAACGCCGTCTTCGCGGGGCCCAACAACATCGCCTACTCCGCGACCAAGGCCGACCAGGCCCATCAGGTACGGCTGCTCGCCGCCGAGTTGGGCGAGCACGGGATCCGGGTGAACGGGGTCAACCCGGACGGTGTGGTGCGCGGGTCCGGGATCTTCGCGGGCGGCTGGGGTGCCCGGCGCGCCGCCGTGTACGGGGTGCCGGAGGAGAAGCTGGGCGAGTTCTACGCGCAGCGGACCATCCTGAAGCGGGAGGTGCTGCCGGAGCATGTGGCGGCCGCGGTGTTCGCGCTCACCGGCGGGGACCTCACGCACACCACCGGGCTGCACATCCCGGTCGACGCGGGTGTGGCCGCCGCGTTCCTGCGATGAGCGCGGGCGTGAAGTCGTACGCCGCGGTCGATCTGGGCGCGTCCAGTGGGCGGGTGATGGTCGGGCGGGTCGGGCACGACGCGCTGGAGCTGAGCGAGGCGCACCGGTTCCCGAACCGTCCGGTGCGCCTCCCGGAGGGGCTGCGCTGGGACGTGCTCGCGCTGTACGCCGGTGTGCTGGACGGGTTGCGGGCGGCCGGTGCCCAGGGCGGCGGACGACTCGACTCCGTCGGCATCGACAGCTGGGCCGTGGACTACGGGCTGCTGGACGGGGACGGTGCCCTGCTGGGCAACCCGGTGCACTACCGCGACACCCGCACCGAGGGCGTCGCGGAGAAGGTCTGGGCGACCGTGTCGCCCGCCGAGCTGTACGCGGCGACGGGACTGCAGTTCGCCCCGTTCAACACCCTGTACCAGCTGACGGCCGCCCGCTCGACCGCCCAGTTCGCGCAGGCCGAGCGGCTGTTGCTCGTCCCCGACCTGCTGGCGTACTGGCTGACCGGCGAGCAGGGCACCGAGCTGACCAACGCCTCCACCACCCAGCTGATCGACCCCCGCACCCGCGACTGGGCGTACGACGTGGCCGGCCGGCTCGGCATCGACCTCGGCCTCTTCGCACCGCTGCGACGGCCCGGCGACCCGGCCGGCGTGCTGCGGACGCAGGTGCTGGAGGAGACGGGTCTCCACGGACCGGTGCCGGTGACGGCCGTCGGCTCGCACGACACCGCGTCGGCGGTGGCCGCGGTCCCGGCCGTCGGCGAGCGCTTCGCCTACATCTGCACCGGCACCTGGTCCCTGGCCGGCCTCGAACTGGACGCGCCCGTGCTCACCGAGGAGAGCCGGGCCGCGAACTTCACCAATGAGCTGGGGCTGGACGGCACGGTCCGCCATCTGCGGAACATCATGGGGCTGTGGCTGCTCCAGGAGTGCCTACGGGCCTGGGGCGAACCGGACCTGGGACCGTTGCTGCGCGAGGCGGCCGGGGTGCCCGCGCTGCGGTCGGTGGTGGACGCCGGGGACCCGGCGTTCCTCGGGCCGGGGCGGATGCCGGAGCGGATCGCCGAGGCGTGCCGCGCCTCGGGGCAGCCGGTGCCCGTGACGCGTGCCGAGACCACCCGCTGCATCCTCGACTCACTGGCCCTCGCCCACCGGCGGGCCGTCGCGGACGCGCAGCGGCTGGCCGACCGTCCGGTGGACGTCGTCCACATCGTCGGCGGCGGGACCCGCAACGCGCTGCTGTGCCGGCTGACGGCCGACGCCTGCGGGCTGCCGGTGGTGGCGGGCCCGACGGAAGCCGCCGCACTCGGCAACGTCCTGGTGCAGGCCCGGGCGCACGGGCTCGTCGGCGACCTCGCCGGCATGCGGCGCCTGCTGGTCCGTACCCAGCCGCTGACGCGGTACGAGCCGCGCGGCGACACGGCACGGTGGCGGGCGGCGGAGGCCCGGCTCGCCGCAGGGTGAGCCGCCCACTCCCCTCGGCGGTATCCGCCCATTACCCTGCACTCGTCCGATGACCGACCTCTAGGAGCCGCGATGCGTGTCGCCCTGTTCCTGACCTGTGTCAACGACACGCTCTATCCGGACACCGGCCGGGCGGTGGTGAAACTGCTGACCAGACTGGGTGTCGAGGTCGACTTCCCGATGGCGCAGACATGCTGCGGGCAGGCTCACTACAACACCGGGTACCGGCATGAGGCGGAGCCTCTGGCCCGGCATTTCTCCGATGTCTTCGGTGGGTACGAGGCGATCGTGACCCCGTCCGGATCGTGCGGTGCGATGGTGCGGGAGCTGTATCCGCGCATGGGCGAACGGGCGCGGGCCGAGGGGCGCGGTGACGCCCTGGCCCGGACGCTGGCACCGGTGGTCCCCAAGACCTACGAGCTGACCGAGTTTCTGGTGGACGTGCTGGGCGTGACGGACGTGGGCGCCTCCTACCCGCACCAGGTCACCTACCACCCGACGTGCCACGGACTGCGCAGCCTCGGTCTGGGTGAGCGTCCACGCCGGCTCCTGGAGGCCGTCAAGGGGCTGGAGCTGGTCGAACTGCCGGGCGCGGACGAGTGCTGCGGGTTCGGCGGCACCTTCGCGCTCAAGAACCCCGACGTGTCGGCGGCGATGGGCGCGGACAAGGTGCGCAACGCCGAGTCGACCGGCGCCGAGGTGCTGTGCGCGGCGGACAACTCCTGTCTGATGCACATCGGCGGGACCATGACCCGGCTCGGCACCGGCATGCGGCCGGTGCACATCGCGGAGATCCTGGCGAGCACGGAGGAGGAACCGGCGGCATGAGCGGGACGTTCGTAGGGATGCCGGCCTTCCCGAAGGCCGCGCACGAGGCGGTCGACAACCCGGTCCTGCGCGGAAATCTGCGGCACGCCACCCACACCATCCGGGCCAAGCGGGCGAAGGCCGTGGCCGAGGTGTCCGACTGGGCGGAGCTGCGGGAGGCGGGCAGGCGGATCAAGGACCACACGCTGCGTCACCTCGACCGGTATCTGGTGCAGTTGGAGGAGTCGGTCACGGCGGCCGGCGGCACCGTCCACTGGGCCGTCGACGCGGACGAGGCCAACCGGATCGTGGCCGGCCTGGTCAAGGCGACCGGCGAGTCGGAGGTCGTCAAGGTCAAATCGATGGCCACACAGGAGATCGGCCTCAACGAGGCGCTGGAGGCGGAGGGCATCCGGGCCTACGAGACCGATCTCGCCGAGCTGATCGTGCAGTTGGGCAAGGACCGGCCCTCGCACATCCTGGTCCCCGCCATCCACCGCAACCGGGGGGAGATCCGCGAGATCTTCGCCCGCGAGATGGGCGAGTGGGGCCGCCCCGCCCCCGAGGGCCTGACCGACACGCCTGCCGAACTCGCCGAGGCGGCCCGGCTGCACCTGCGGGAGAAGTTCCTGCGCGCCAAGGTCGGCATCTCCGGAGCCAACTTCATGGTCGCCGAGACCGGCACGCTGGTGGTCGTCGAGTCCGAGGGCAACGGACGGATGTGCCTGACCCTGCCCGACACGCTGATCTCGGTCGTCGGCATCGAGAAGACCGTGCCGAGCTGGCGGGACCTGGAGGTCTTCCTGCAGACCCTGCCGCGCTCCTCCACGGCCGAGCGCATGAACCCCTACACCTCGATGTGGACCGGCACCACGGACGGGGACGGGCCGAAGACCTTCCACCTGGTGCTGCTGGACAACGGCCGCACCGACACCCTCGCGGACGAGGTCGGCCGCCAGGCCCTGCGCTGCATCCGCTGCTCGGCGTGCCTGAACGTCTGCCCGGTCTACGAGCGGGCCGGCGGCCACGCGTACGGCTCGGTCTACCCGGGTCCCATCGGCGCGATCCTCAGCCCGCAGCTCCGGGGCACCGCGAGCGAGATCGACGCCTCGCTGCCGTACGCCTCCTCACTGTGCGGCGCCTGCTACGAGGTCTGCCCGGTGGCCATCGACATCCCGGAGGTGCTGGTGCACCTGCGGGAACGGGTCACCGAGGGCGGCCAGGTGACGAGGGAGGGCAACAAGGTCGTACTGAGGCCGGCGAAGGGGCACGCCGTCGAGCGGGCGGCCATGCGGGCGGCAGCCTGGGCGTTCGGCCGTCCGGGCGTCCTGCGCACCGGGCAGCGGCTCGCGTCCCGCACCCGCCGTCTCCACCCCCGCTCGCTGCCGGGCCCCGGCAGGGCCTGGAGCGCGACCCGCGACCTCCCGCCGGTGCCGGCGGAACCGTTCCGCGACTGGTGGCAGCGTACGAACGGCGGAAAGGACACGGCCAAGTGAGCAGCAGGGAACGGATTCTGGGCCGGGTGCGGCGCGCGCTCTCGGACGTGCCGCAGGACGACACACCGTACGAGCGGGCGGTCGGACGGAGTTATCTGCGCGAGCACGGCGAGCGTGGCGTCGAGGCGACGGTGGACCTGCTGGCGGAGAACCTGGCGGACTACCGGGCGATCGTGCACCGCACCACCGGCGAGGAGCTGCCGTACGTCATCATGCGGCTGCTCGCGGAGCGCGGGTCCCGGAAGGTGCTGGTGCCCCCGGGACTCCCGCCGGAATGGTTGTCGGCGGCCGACCCGGCCAAGGTCCACGACCGGGCCGTGAGCACGCCCCACGAGCTGGACGAGGTGGGGAGCGTGGTGACCGGCTGCGCCGTCGCCGTCGCCGAGACCGGCACGATCGTCCTGGACGGCGGACCGGACCAGGGCCGCCGCCGGATCACGTTGATCCCGGACCACCACATCTGTGTCGTCCGGGTCCCCGGCCAGGTCGTGGCGTCCGTGCCGCAGGCTCTCGAACGCCTGGCTCCGGCGCGCCCGCTGACCTGGATCTCCGGCCCCTCCGCCACCAGCGACATCGAACTGGACCGGGTGGAGGGCGTGCACGGTCCGCGCACCCTGGAAGTGGTGCTGGTGAGCGGCGGGTGACGGGCGCGGTTAGCGTGAGGGAATGATCCGGTTCGAGCAGGTCACCAAGCGGTATCCGGACGGTACGACGGCCGTGGACGGTCTCTCCTTCGAGGTGTCCGAGGGCGAACTCGTCACGCTCGTGGGTCCCTCGGGCTGCGGCAAGACGACGACCATGATGATGGTGAACCGGCTCATCGAGCCGACCTCCGGCCTGATCCTCGTCAACGGCGAGGACATCGCCCGGGTCGACCCGGTGCGGCTGCGCCGCCGGATCGGCTACGTCATCCAGCAGGTGGGACTCTTCCCGCACCGGACGGTGCTGGACAACACGGCGACCGTGCCGGCGCTGCTCGGCTGGAAGCGGGTGAAGGCCCGGGCCCGGGCCGCCGAGCTGCTCGATCTGGTGGGCCTCGACCCGAAGACGTACGGGCCGCGCTATCCGGAACAGCTCTCCGGCGGCCAGCGGCAGCGGGTGGGCGTGGCGCGGGCGCTCGCTGCCGATCCGCCGGTGCTGCTGATGGACGAGCCGTTCGGTGCCGTCGACCCCGTGGTGCGCGAGCAGTTGCAGGACGAGTTCCTGCGGATGCAGGCCGCGGTGCGCAAGACGGTGCTGCTGGTCACGCACGACATCGAAGAGGCCGTCAGGCTCGGCGACCGTATCGCCGTCTACGGACAGGGACGCATCGAGCAGTTCGACACGCCCGGCGCGGTGCTCGGCTCCCCCGCCACGTCGTACGTCGCCGGGTTCGTGGGCGCCGACCGGGGGCTGAAGCGGCTGTCGGTCACCGAGATCGAGCCGGACGACCTGGAGCAGCCGCCGGTGGCCCGGGTGGACGAGCCCGCCGAGCGTGCCGTGGAGCGGCTGCGGGGCGACGGCGCGCGGTGGGCGGTGGTCCTCGACGCGCACGGCGATCTGCACGGCTGGGTCGGCCGCCACGAGCTGGCCGCGGGCGGCACGGTCGGTGACCTCGCGCACCGGATGACCGCCTGGGTGCCGGTGGGAGCCCCGCTGAAGCAGGCGTTCGGGGTGATGCTCCAGCACGACGCCGGGTGGGTCGCGGTGCTGGAGGGGGCGCGCTTCCTGGGCGTGCTGACACCGGCGAAGCTGCACGAGGCGCTGCGCCGCTCGGTGGACGCGGACGCGCGGGGTGTGGCGCGCGGGCAGGTGCCGTTCGACTCGGTCTCGGACGCGTGAGGCCGCGGGTCACCGCGTCTCCTCACTTCAGCAGGCCCTTGTCCGTCAGATAGGTCCGGGCGACGTCGGCGGGCAGCCGGCGCCAGCTGTCGACCTGCCGGTTCAGATCCGCCAGGTCCGCCGTGGTGAGGACGTCGTTGAGCCTGCCCAGGGCCTTGGCCACACTCTCGCTGCCGGCGCGGGAGCGATTGACGACCGGGACGACGTAGTCGGCGTTCTGCAGGTGCTTGTCGTCGGCGAGCAGGACCAGCCCGAACTGGTCCAGGGTGGCGTCCGTGCTGGTGGTCAGCACCATCTGGTCCCGGCCCTCCTGCACGGCCCGCTTGGCCTGGGTGGTGCCGACGCCCTTGGGGTCCACCCCGGTGATGTCGATGCCGTACACCTTCTTCAACCCCGGTTCGCAGTAGGGCCGTTGGACGCACTCGTCCCCGGCGGCGAGCCGCACCTTCAGCTTCGAGGCGCCGAGGTCGCTGAGGGTCTTCAGGTGGTGCTGCCGGGCGTAGGCGGCGGTCACCGCGAAGGCGTTCTGGTCCACCGCGCGGCCGGGCGGCAGGACCGTCAGGCCGCGGGGGGCGGCGAGCCCGCGCAGGGCTTTCATGGTGGCGGCGAGGTCGGGTGAGCCGACCGGTTTCGCGTCGGGGCCGTGGGCCTTGGCGTTCAGCCAGTCGGCGAAGGTGGCCGCGTACTCGGGCACGACGTCGATCTGGCCGGACTCCAGGGCCGGTTCGTACAGCTCCCGGTTGTTGACCGTGAGGATCGACGTCCTGTAGCCGGCCTGGTCGAGCAGCTGTGCGTACATCTGGGCGAGCAGGTCGCTCTCGGTGAAGCCGGCCGAGCCGATGGTCAGGTGGTGGCTGTCGCCGGGCGGTGCGGTGACGTCGCCGCGGTTCTCCAGGGAGGGGCCGGTGGAGCACGCGGTCAGGGCGAGGAGCACGGCCGCCGTCGGCACGGCGGGCGCCCTCATCGGCCGCCCCTCGCCCACGCCGGTGCCAGGCGTTCGGCGACTTCGAAGACGACCTCGACGATCAGTGCGAACACGGCGACGAGGAGGGCGCCGGCGACCACCTGGGGGGTGCTGGCCAGGTTGAATCCCGCCGTGATGATCCGGCCGAGGCCGCCGCCGCCCGCGAGCGCGGCGATGGTCGCGGTGGCGACGAGCTGGACGGCGGCGATCCGCACCCCGTTCATGACCATGGGGAGCGCAAGGGGCAGTTCCACGCGGAACAGCATCTGCCGCCCGGTCATCCCCATGCCCCGCGCCGCCCGCACGACGCTCCGGTCGACCTCGCGCATGCCGACGTAGGCGTTGGTGAGCAGGGGCGGCACGGCGAACAGCACCAGGGCGACCACCGTGGGCCCCTCGCCCCACCTCCCGACCGGGGTCAGCAGGAGCAGGACCAGCACCGCGAAGGTGGGGACGGCCCGGCCGACGTTGGAGATGTTGACGGCGAGCGCGCCGCCCCTGCCGAGGTGGCCGAGGACCAGCGCGACCGGCAACGCGATCACACAGCTGATGACCAGGCAGACGACGGTGAGCACCAGGTGCTGGAGCAGCCGGTGCCAGACGCCGTCGTCGCCGGACCAGTGCGCCGGGTCGGTGAGCCAGTCCCAGGTGGCGCCGAGGGTGTTCATGCCCGGGCCGCCCGCGCCCAGGGGGTGATCAGCCACTGCACGCCCAGCAGGAGCAGGTCGGCGGCGACGGCGATCACCACGCACAGCACGGACGCGGTGAGCACCTGGGCCTTGAAGTAGGTGTTCATGCCCGCGTAGATCAGGTTTCCGAGGCCGCCGAAGCCGACGATCGCGCCGACCGTGACCAGGGAGACCGCCGAGACGGTCGCGATGCGCAGCCCGGCCATCGCGGCGGGCAGGGCCAGGGGCAGCTCGACGGTGAGCAGCAGCCGGATCGGTCCGTATCCGAGGCCGCGCGCGGCCTGCCGGGTCTCCTGCGGGACCGCGCGCAGCCCGGCGAGGATGTTGCGCACGAGCAGGGTGAGCGAGTAGAGCACCAGTCCCGCGACGACCAGGGTGGCCGAGAGGCCGTAGAGGGGCAGGAGCAGGGAGAACATCGCCAGGGACGGGATGGTGTAGAGGATCGTCGTCACGCCGAGGACCGGGCCTGCCGCCAGGGCCCAGCGGCGGGCGAGCACCGCGAGCGGCAGGGCGATCGCGAGGCCGATGAGGACCGACACCGCCGTCAGCTGGAGGTGCTGGACGACCGCGTCGAAGAGGATCTGGCGGCGGGTGCTCAGGTAGGCGCCGCAGATCCATTCGTTGCGCGCGAGGCAGTCGTCCGGGGGCGCGGTCACGAGTCCATTGCACGGGGCGGGCGAGCGGGTCGGCGCGTTGTGGTGGCCCGTCCGGGGACGTGGGCCACCGGGTGTGGGCTACCCCACTCCGGCCGCGTCCAGCAGCGCTGTCACCGTCGCCGTGGCGAGTCCGTCGTCCAGGCGTTCCACACGGGCGCCGGCGCGGGCGCTGGCGCCGTCGAAGATCAGCATGAGCTGGCGGGCGAGCAGTCCGGGGTCGCGGGCACCGCCTTGTTCGGCCCGGGAGCGGAATGCCTCCTGCAGGCGTTCCTTGACCGCGCGGGCGACCTGGCTCGCCGGATGGCCGGGGTCCTTCACCTCGACCAGCACGGCGAGGTACGGGCAGCCGTGGTAGTCGGGGTCGGTGGAGGCCTTCTCCACCTGCTCGAAGATGTGCAGGATCCGCTCCCGCGGCGTCCCGGAGTCCGGGCCGGCGAGCGCGAGCTGGGCCTCGTACCGGGCGATCCGCTGCTCCAGGCTCGCGGCCAGCATCTCGTCCTTGCTGTCGAAGAGCTGGTACATCGACCGCTTCGAGACACCCGCCGTGCGGCACAGCGCCTCGATGCCGACGGAGACGCCGTCGCGGTAGAAGAGCTGGGCGGCGGCGTCGAGCAGCCGGTCGCGGGGGGACGCCTTGTCCGTGGTGGCCATACGGCGAGGTTACCGCTTCGCCGACGAATGGAAACCGATCGGTATACACATCCGGGGCGCCCGGAGAACTCCGTGACAAGATGGGTGAACAAGCGCTTAGATAGTTACTGGAAGACAGATCCCGACCCATCCGGAGGCCCCGTTGTTCACATCCGTCGACGACGTCTCCGCCCGCCTCGCCGAGACCGGGTATCTCGCCTCGCGGGCCGTCGCCACGACCGTCTTCCTCGCCGACCGGCTGGGCAAGCCACTGCTGGTGGAGGGCCCCGCCGGGGTCGGCAAGACCGAGCTGGCCAAGGCCGTCGCCCAGGTCGCGGAGGCGCGGCTGGTACGGCTGCAGTGCTACGAGGGCGTGGACGAGTCCCGGGCGCTGTACGAGTGGAACCACGCCAAGCAGCTGCTGCGCATCAGCGCGGGCCGCGACGAGAGCTGGGACGCGGCCCGCACCGACATCTTCAGCGAGGAGTTCCTGCTCCCCCGCCCGCTGCTGACCGCGATCCGCGGTGAGGAGCCGACCGTGCTGCTGATCGACGAGACCGACAAGGCCGACGTCGAGATGGAGGGGCTGCTGCTGGAGGTGCTCAGCGACTTCCAGGTCACGGTCCCCGAGCTGGGCACGATCACCGCGACCCGCCGTCCCTTCGTCGTGCTCACCTCCAACGCCGGCCGCGAGCTGTCCGAGGCACTGCGCCGCCGCTGTCTGTTCCTGCACATCGGGTTTCCCGAGGAGGAGCTGGAGCGGCGGATCGTACGGCTGAAGGTGCCGGGGCTCGGTGCGGCGCTGGCCGAGTCGGTGGTGCGGGTGGTCGGCGCGCTGCGCGCGATGGACCTGCGCAAGGTGCCGTCGGTCGCCGAGACCATCGACTGGGCGCGCACCCTGCTGGCCCTCGGCGCCGGCACGCTCGACGAGACCGTCGTACGGGACACCCTGGGCGTGATCCTCAAGCACCAGGACGACGTGGCCAAGGCCGCGGCCAAACTCGACCTGGACAGCCTGTGAGCGGTGTCGACGGGCGGATCACCGCTCTGGTCGGCGCGCTGCGCGCGCACGGCGTGCGGATCGGCACGGGGGAGACCGTCGACGCGGCCCTCGCCGCGCGGGCCCTGGGGTTCGCCGACCGGGACCTGCTGCGGGAGGGGCTGGCCGCGACCCTGCTGCACGGGCCGGGACAACGTGCGGTCTTCGACCCGGTCTTCGACCTGTACTTCCCGCGCGGCGTCGGCGGTCCGGACCTGGACGGGACAAGCCGGGAGGAGCTGCGCGAGCGGCTCGCGGACGCGCTGGCCGCCGACGACCGGTCGCTGCTGGCCCGGCTGGCGGCGGAGGCCGTGGACGGCTTCGGCGGGTACGGGAGTTCACCGGGTTCGGACGGCTGGTCGGCGTACCAGACCCTCGACCGGCTCCGTCCGCAGACCCTGCTGGCCCGGGTGCGGGCCGACGTCAGGGGCCGGGACGGGGGCGCGGGGTTCGCTGACCGGCTGCTGGACGACGAGATCCGGCGCCGTATCGAGGTGTTCCGGCAGCTGGTCGCGACGGAGGCGCGGCGCCGGGTCGCCGAGCGGCGCGACCGGGACGAGATCGCCCGGCGGGCCGTCGCGCCGACCGCCGACCGGGTGGACTTCCTGTACGCCGGCCGGGACCAGCTCGCCGAGCTGCGCAGAACGGTTCAGCCGCTCGCGCGGAAGCTGGCGACCCGGCTTGCCGCGCGCCGCCGCCGGGCCGCGCGTGGCACGGTCGACCTGCGCCGCACACTGCGCTCCTCGCTGTCCACGGGCGGGGTGCCGATGCGGCCGGTGCTGCGCAGGCGCCGTCCGGTCCGGCCCGAACTGGTGCTGCTGTGCGATGTGTCGGGCTCGGTCTCCGGGTTCTCCGACTTCACGATGCTGCTGGTGCAGGCGCTGCACGACCAGTTCAGCAAGGTCCGGGTGTTCGCCTTCGTCAACCGCCTCGACGAGGTGACCGGCCTGCTCGACCACGGCCGCGCCGACCCCGACGGCCTCGGCGCCCGGATCCGCGCCGAGGCCACGCTCACCGGCTGGCACGGCAGCAGCGACTACGGCGTCGCCCTGGGCGAGTTCGCCGAGCGGTACGACGCCGCGGTCGGCCCGCGCACGACCGTCTTCGTGCTCGGGGACGCCCGCACCAACATGAGCGACCCGAACCTGCCGGCCGTCCGCGAAGTCGCCCGGCGCGCCCGGCGCGTCTACTGGCTGAACCCCGAGCCGCGCGCCCAGTGGGGCACCGGCGACTCGGCGGCACCCTCCTACGCCGAGCTGGTGGAGATGCACGAGTGCCGCACGGCCCGG
This sequence comes from Streptomyces sp. NPDC101151, assembly GCF_044768335.1. Classification (NCBI taxonomy): domain Bacteria; kingdom Bacillati; phylum Actinomycetota; class Actinomycetes; order Kitasatosporales; family Streptomycetaceae; genus Streptomyces; species Streptomyces sp. NPDC101151. The sequence continues at coordinate 156,542 of NZ_JBIWPP010000010.1, forward strand.
CAGCTCGGCGCGCTCATCGCACGGCTGCTGCCGGTGTGACGCGGGGCGGCCGGGCATGGTCGACTGGGCCAGGCCCTGGCCGGCCACGGGGCCCCGCGCCCGTCGGCCGCCCGCCAATCGCCCGCCAACCGCCCGCCAACCGCCCGCAGACGAGGACCGTACGACATGAGCCACGAACCCGTGCAGTTCGGCACCTTCCCCACGCCCGTCGAACCGGCGCCCCGGCTCGCCGCCGCGCTCGGGCTCGGACCGGAGGACCTCTGGATCAAGCGGGACGACCTGACCGGCCTGGGCGGCGGCGGGAACAAGATCCGCAAGCTGGAGTGGACCGTGGGCGCGGCGCTGGCCGAGGGCGCGGACACCCTCGTCACCACCGGCGCCCCGCAGAGCAACCACGCCCGGCTGACGGCCGCCGCGGCCGCCCGGCTGGGCCTGGACGCCGTTCTTGTGCTGCGCGGATCACCGGGTCTTTCGCACTCCGGGAACCTCGCCCTGGACGGGCTTCTCGGGGCACGGCTCGCCTGGGCGGGCGACGTGGACCGGACCGGACTGGACACCGCGGCCGCCGAGGTGTGTGCGCGGCTGCGCGCGGACGGCGCCCGTCCCGCGCTGATCCCGTTCGGCGGGTCCAGCGCGCTCGGCGCACGAGGCTATGTGCGATGCGGCGAGGAACTGCGGACTCAGGTGCCGGACCTGCGGACGGCGGTGGTCGCGCTCGGCTCGGGCGGCACCATGGCGGGCCTGGTCGCCGCCCTCGGCACGCAGTCCGTGCTCGGTGTCGACGTGGGCGCGCTGGCCGATCCGGCCGCCGCGGTGACGGAGTTCGCGGGCGCGCTCACCATGGACAAGATCACGGCGGACCGGCTGCGGGTGCGCCGGGACCAGGTGGGCAGCGGGTACGCGGCGCTGACCGGTTCGGTGGCCCAGGCGCTCCGGCTCGCCGCCCGCACCGAGGGAATCGTCCTCGACCCGACCTACACCGGCCGGGCCCTGGCCGGACTGGCCGCCGCCGTCCGGGACGGCGAGGTACGGCCGGGCGAGAAGACCGTGTTCGTGCACACCGGTGGGCTGCCCGGTCTCTTCGGCCACGCGGACGCCGTCGCGTACGCCGAGCAGGGGGCCCTCGCCCACGACGGCTGAGGCTGACCACTGACGGCTGACGGCTGACGGCTGACGGCTGACGGCTGACGGCTGACGGCACCGGCGGCCCCCTACACGCAGACGCCCTCGTCCTCCCCCGGGACTACGGCACTTCCCCGATTCCCCACCGAAGGGCCTCCTTCTAACCTGCCAGTACGCGGCAGGGGGAGAGAACCATGAAGGCAGTCGTCCAGGATCAATACGGCTCACCGGACGTGCTGGAACTCAGGGACGTGGACGAGCCGGTGCCCGGCGACGACGAGGTACTCGTGCGGGTGCGGGCCGCCGGGCTGAACGCGTACGACTGGCACCTCATGCGCGGTGACCCGTACGTGGCCCGGCTGGCGCTGGGGCCGCGCACGCCCCGGGCCCGGATCCGGGGCCGGGACTTCGCGGGCGAGGTGGCGGCGGTCGGCCGGAACGTGACCGATCTCCGCCCGGGCGACGAGGTGTTCGGCGAGGTCGACGGCACGTTCGCGGAGTACGTCTGTGTCCCGGACGCCTGGGTGGAGCGCAAGCCCGCCGCCCTCACCTTCGAGCAGGCGGCGGCGCTGCCGCTGGCCGGGAGCACCGCCCTGCGCGGACTGCGCGACGTGGCAGGGCTGCGGCCGGGCCAGCATGTGCTGGTCAACGGCGCCTCCGGCGGGGTCGGCACGTTCGCCGTGCAGATCGCCAAGGCGCTCGGCGCGGAGGTGACCGGCGTGTGCAGCACGCGCAACACCGAGCTGGTCCGTTCGCTGGGCGCGGACCATGTCGTCGACTACACACGGGAGGACTTCACGCGCGCCGGGCGACGGTACGACGTCGTCCTCGACCTCGCGGCCAACCACGGGATCTCCGGCCTCCGGCGCGCCCTCGCGCCCACCGGGACGCTCGTCCTCGGCAGCGGGGGCAGCCCGGGGCAGTTCCTCGGGGCTCCGGTCCTCATCCTCAAGGGGCTCGTGCTCTCCCCCTTCGTCCGTCAGCGGCTGCGCCCGCTCATCGGGCCTCAGCCCACCAAGGCGGTGCTTGCGGCGCTGCGGGAACTGGCCGATGCCGGGAAACTCGCCCCGGTGATCGACCGGACCTACCCGCTGGTCGAGGCTCCCGAGGCCATCCGGTACCTGGAGGTGGAGCACGCACGCGGGAAGGTCGTCGTCACCGTCTGACGGGGCCGGCCGGCCGGTTCGGTGCCCCGCGGTGACGCGCGCACCGCGGGGCACACACCGACCGGCTCACGCCCCCCGAGCCTTCGCGTAGTTCTGTGCCATGCCCCCCGCGAAGTCGAACACCACGACCTGCTCGTCGCCCACCACCCAGGCGTCGTGGCCCGGCGAGCACACGAAGACGTCGCCGGGGCCGACCTCGCACTCCCCGCCGTCGTCCATGCGCAGGTGCATGCGCCCCTGCACCACGTAGCCGTTGTGGTGGACCATGCAGCTGTCCGTACCCGCGATCGGCGCCACGGACTCGGACCAGCGCCAGCCCGGTTCGAAGGTGCCCACCGCGAAGTCCAGCCCGGTCAGATGGAGCGCTTCGAGGTGGCCGCGGGGGAAGTCGCGCCGCTCGTCCGGCTTGTCCACCGTCTTCACTTCCAGCATCACGGTGTCCTCCCTTCCGGCCGCTTCACACGGCCGGGGGCCGGCCCCCGTCCCCCGGCGGCCTCGGACGGCACCGGCGCAGCGGTGACCGTACCCCACGCCTCCATCGTCGGCCCGGCCCCACAGGACCGCCATTCGGAAGAATCCGCGCCCATGGGCCGACGGCGCAGGTAGTCTCGTCCGCGAGTATTGACATGCCCATGCTCGCTCTGCAGACTCGGCTGTCTGCGCGACCCCGCACCCCCTGCCGGCCCGCGTCCGCCCCCCAACCGCCGCCGCCGTGACGCCTTTTCGGCCCCATGCCCCGAACGCACCGCACCGTGAGCCACGCAAGACGTTGAGACAACGTTGTCAACGCGCCCCGGACGGAGGCCCCTCATGGCAACACCCCCCACCGACGACTTCCCGGTCACTCCCGTGGACACCAGGCTCACGCGACGCGCCCTGCTGCGTACAGCGGCAGGGGCGGCCGCCGCGTTCTGTGTGCTCGGCGGCCCGGGAGCGGCAGCCGCGTCCGCCGCGCCCGGCCCGGCCGACCCCGCCCTCGCCGACGACGTGCGCCAGGAGTTCCTCACGGCGTGGACCGCCTACCGTCGGCTGGCCTGGGGCCGCGACGAACTGCGCCCGGTGAGCGGCACCGGCTCGGAGTTCTTCATCAGCGGTGTACCGCTGGGGCTGACCGTCGTCGAGTCGCTGGACACCCTCTTCCTGATGGAGCTGGACGGCGAACTCGACGCGGCGGTCTCCTGGATCGGCGGCAACCTGGACTTCGACCGCGACGCGAGCGTGCACGTCTTCGAGACGATCATCCGGATGGTCGGCGGGCTGCTCTCCGGCTACCACTGCACCGGGGATCCGACCCTGCTGGCCAAGGCCCGCGACCTGGCCGACCGGCTGCTGCCCGCGTTCACGAAGTCGCCGACCGGGGCGCCGTACCGGTACGTGAACCTGCGCACCGGCGCGGTCAGCGGCAATCAGGTCCCGCTGGCCGAGATCGGCAGCAACATCACCGAGCTGGGGTGGCTGTCCCGGCTGACCGGTGACCAGAAGTACTTCGACGCGGCGAAGAAGGCACTGAAGGTCCCGTACGACCGACGCTCCTCGCTGAACCTCCTCGGTACGACGCTCAACGTGGACAGCGGCGCGTGGACCGACGCCACCGCGCGGGTCGACCCGCCCGTGGACTCGTACTTCGAATACCTGTGGGACGCCTACCAGTTCTTCGGCGACAACGAGATCCGCGGCTGGTACCAGACGCTGACCTCGGCCGTCCTGCAGCGCCTCGGGGAGACCTACAACGGGCGGCTGTGGTTCAGGTCCGTCAACATGAACAGCGGGGCGGTGACCGGCCGCGGACAGTCCGAACTCACCGCGTTCTACGCCGGACTGCTCGGGCAGGGCGGCAACCTGAGCGAGGGCGAGTCGTACCACGCGTCGTGGGCGGCGGCGCTGACACAGTTCCGGCTGCCACCGGAGGGGATCGACTACACGACGCTCGCCGCGACCAGCAACCAGTACCAACTGCGCCCCGAGTACGCGGACTCGGCGCTCTTCCTGTATCTGCTGACCGGCAAGGAGGTCTACCGGGACCGCGCCAAGTGGCTGTGGGACGCCCAGAAGGCGCACTGCAAGGTCGCGAACGGCTACTCGGTCGTGTCGGACATGACGACGACACCGACGACCAAGGGCGATCTGACGCCCGGCTACTGGTACTCGGAGAACATGAAGTACTTCTACCTGCTGTGGTCAGGGACGCCGCGCTTCGACTACACCACCAACTACCTCACCACGGAGGGCAACGTGCTGCGCGGCGCCAACCGGGTCGCGGCACCCGCGCCGAGCGGCACCTTCCGGCTGCTCAACCGGGCGACCGGGCGGGCGATGGACGTGAGCGGCGCCTCCCTCTCGGACGGCGGAGCAGTGATCACCTGGACCCCGCACACGGGCGCCAACCAGCGGTGGATCGCCACGACATCCGGCGCCCACACCAAGCTGACCTGCCTCAACAGCGGCAAGGTGCTGGAAGTACCGCGCTCCTCGACCGCGGACGGCACCGCCCTGAACCAGTGGGCGCACAACGGCACCAACACCCAGCAGTGGGCCCTCCAGCCGGCCGGCGACGGATACCAGCGGCTCGTCAACCGCAACAGCGGCAAGGCCCTGGACATCGACGGCACGGCGGGCGGCGCCGCGGTGGTGCAGCGTCCGGTGAGCGACGCGGCCTCGCAGCAGTGGCAGCTGGAGAGGGCGTGACACCGATGCGTGCGCGACCGGTCCGCTCCCCCGCCCTGCGTGCGCTGCTCGTGCTGGCGTTCCTGGCCACCGTCCTCGGCCTGCCCGCCGCCCGGGCCCACGCCGCGACCTCCGTCACCATCAACGGCACCGCGGCCGGCCGGATCTTCGACGGTGTCGGCGCGGTCAGCGGCGGCGGGGGCAACTCCAAGCTGCTGTACGACTATCCGGAGCCGCAGCGCAGCCAGATCCTCGACTACCTCTTCAAACCGGGCTACGGGGCGGGCGTCTCGCTGCTGAAGGTGGAGATCGGGGGTGACGCCAACTCCACGGACGGCGCCGAACCCAGCCATATGCACACCGCGGACGACCAGAACTACGACCGCGGCTACGAGTGGTGGCTGATGGAGCAGGCCAAGGCCCGCAATCCGCACATCGAACTGGCCGCTCTGGCATGGTCGGCGCCGGGCTGGATCGGCACGTCCGACGTATGGACCCAGAACATGATCACCTACCTGGTGAACTACGTGCGCGGCGCCCGGGACGCACACCGCCTGGCCATCGACTACCTGGGCGGCTGGAACGAGAACGGCTGGGACGCCGGGTGGTTCGTACGGCTGCGGGCGGCGCTGGACGCCGCCGGGTTCGGGAACGTGCGGCTGGTCGGCGCGGACGGCGGCTGGGACGTGGTGAACGACCTGCGGAGCGACCAGGCCTTCCGCGACGCGATCGACGTGGTCGGCGCGCACTACCCGTGCGAGGGCGTCTCCGAGTCCACCGGTGACCGCTGCGAGTCCCCGGCCGCCGCCCAGGACCTGGGCAAGCCCCTGTGGGCCAGCGAGAACGGCTCCCAGGACTACTACGCCAACGGCCCGGTGATGGCCCGTCAGCTCAACCGGGGCTATGTCGACGCCAAGCTGACCGCCTACCTCAACTGGCCCCTGATCGCCGCCCTGCCACCCGGACTGCCGTTCCAGACCACGGGATTGATGGTGGCCCCGCAACCCTGGTCGGGCCAGTACTCCGTGGGCAAGGGACTGTGGGTGCAGGCGCACTGGAACCAGTTCGCCCAGCCGGGCTGGCAGTTCCTCGACTCCGCGAGCGGCTACCTGTCCGGCGACCGGGACATCGGCAGCTACGTCACCCTCAAGGCACCGGGCAGCACGGCCTATTCGACGATCATCGAGACCACCCGTGCCACCACCACCGAGCGGTTCACGGCGAACGTCACGGGCGGGCTGCCCGCCGAGGGTCCGCTGCATGTGTGGGCCACCGACCTCAGCTCGGACCACCCGGCCGACTGGTTCGTCCGGCAGCCGGACGTCACGCCGTCCGGCGGCAGCTGGTCCCTGACCCTGCAGCCGGGGCACATCTACTCCGTCGGCACCGCCGGCGGCCAGGGCAGGGGAACCGCGTCCGGCCCCGCGGCCGCGTCCTTCCCGCTGCCGCACAGCGACTCCTTCGACGGGTACGCCACCGGCCGTGAGGCCCGCTATCTCGCCGACCAGCACGGCTCGTTCGAGACCGTGCCCTGCGGCGGCAGACGCGGCGGGCGGTGCCTGCGGCAGATGGCGCCCGTGGCTCCCGTCCCCTGGCACCCCCACGACAGTCCGGCGTACGCGCTGATCGGCGACAACTCGCTGACGAACTACACCGTGCAGTCGGATGTGATGTTCGAGCGCACCGGCGGCTCGGTGGCCCTGCTGGGCCGGTTCGGAGCGCGGGACTACTGGCAGGTGGGCCGGATCAACGCGTACCACCTGAAGATCGCCCAGTCCGGCCGCTGGCAGATCCTGCGCGGCGACACCGCCGGCACCCTGACCGTCCTCGCCTCCGGCACCCGGGCCGCGCTGGACCCGGACACCTGGCACAAGGTGGCCTTCCGGCTGCAGGACTCGACACTGACCGCGCTCGTCGACGGGGTCACCCTGGGCAGCGCCGAGGACACCGCGTACGGGCTCGGTCCGGCCGGGGTGGCGGTGGGGGTCGGGGAGACCGCCGTCGCCGACCGCTGGCGCACCGTGCAGTTCGACAACTTCTCGATCACGCCGGGCCCGACGACCACGTACAAGATCGTGAACCGGAACAGCGGAAAGGTGCTCGCCTCCGGTTCCGCGGCGGAGGGCGCGGCGGTCGTGCAGCAGACCGACGCCGGCACGGCGATCCAGCGCTGGCGCGTGGTGCCGTCCGGCGCCCATGTGCAGCTCGTCAACGTCGGCAGCAACCGGGCCCTGGACGTCCCCGGCTTCTCCACCACCCAGGGCACACAGCTCGTGCAGTGGACCGTCAACGGCGGCGCCAACCAGCAGTGGACGCTCGGCACGGCGAGCGACGGACTCCGGACACTGATCAACCGCAACAGCGGCCTGCTGGCGGACGTCAGCGGTGCCTCGACCGCGCAGGACGCGCCGGTGATCCAGTGGGCCGCGAACGGCGGGCCCCATCAGCAGTGGCAACTGGTGCCGGCATAAGGCTGCAACGGGGGTTCCGATCAGCGCTGGAGGGCGCTCTGGGCGGGCACCTCGGCCGAGTGGGAGGTCCGCTCGGCGCGCCCCACCGCGAACACCGCGTACGCATAGGCGAGATCGAGGAGGAAGCAGCCGATGTAGAGGTAGTACATGAGGGCACTGTCGTAGCGCGGCTCCCCGTCGGGGTCGGTGAGCATCGAGAGCGAGGCGCAGGCGGTGCCCAGCAGTTTGGCCACGGCGATACCCACCGACTGGCCGCGCGTGCCCCGGCGGGCGGCCAGCATGGCCAGGAACATGGCGGACATGGCCAGGTTGCTGCCGAAGGCGGTGATCGCGCCGACGCCCTCGTCGAACTGCTCGGAGGCGTAGTTCATGCCCGGGTAGGCGAGAGCGAGCAGGACGGCCAGCGCGGGCAGGAACAACCGGTCGGGGAGCTGGGGAAACTCGGCCCGCCCGAAGCGTACGACGGTGTAGCCGATGGCGACGTCGAAGCAGAACCACACGATGTTGATCACGTGCATGACCCCCGACGGAGGCCGCACGAACGCGAACATGAACTCCCAGCTGATGTTGGTGGCGAACGCGACGACGGGCATCCCGAACGTGCGCTCCCGCAGCCCCGTACGGATCAGCAACACATACGCGACGGTCCAGAAAAGTCCCGTACCGAGCAGAAACGCCGTGTGCATCGCCGTCATGAGTGCCCTCCGTATTCCGATCGTCACACGCACCGGGTGCCTACCCTGGCACGATGACAGCCACGAGTGCAGTGTCGATAGCCACGGCCGCCACCGTAGATCCGCCGCTACGGCCGCTTTCCGAGCGGGCCGCCTTACTGCTGGCGGGGGTTGACGCCCCACCGCGTCTGGTGGCCCACCTCAGAGCGGTGCACGATGTGGCGGCGCGGCTCGTGGAGTGGGTGCAACGGCACTGTCCCGGGCTGGAGTTCGACGCGGAGGCGGTGCTCTTCGGTGCCGCGACCCACGACATCGGCAAGGCGGTGCACGTGGCCGAGCTGTCCGGCCCGGGCGACCGGCACGAGGAGGCCGGACGGGAACTGCTGCTGCAGCACGGTGTGGAGGCCGGCCTGGCCCGGTTCGCCGCGACGCACGCCTCCTGGGCCACGCCGGGGATCGGTGTCGAGGACCTGCTGGTGAGCCTCGCCGACAAAGCATGGAAGGGCAAACGCGTTCCGGAGCTGGAGGACCTCGTGGTGGCTCGGCTGGCAACCGCCGACGGGCGGGCCGGCTGGGAGTGGTTCATGAAGCTGGACGACGCCCTGTCGGGGATCGGGGAGGGAGCCGACCGTAGGCTGGCCTATCAGATGTCCCATCCCATCGATCGACGGTGACCATGTACGCGATCCCCCTCGGTGACGACGGAGCCGAGCTGTGTCCCCTCGGTCCCTGGCAGGCCGGGGAGTTCCTCGACCATGTGGACCGGGGACGGGAGTTCATCGGGCAGTTCAACGGGCTGCCGGACGTGGTCATGGATCTGGCGTCCGGCCGGGCGTTCCTGCAGGCGTACGCCGAGAAGGAGGCGGCCGACGCCGGCCGCATCTGCGGGATCCGGTACGGCGGCACGCTGGTCGGGGCGGTGATCCTGCGCAGGATGGACGTGGCGCAGGGCACTGCCGAGGCGGGCTGCTGGCTGGAGCCGGCGGCGGTGGGCCGGGGCCTGGTGACCCGTGCGGCCCGGGTGCTCATCGACTGGGCGATCCGGGAGCGGGGCATCCACCGCGTCGAGTGGTGTGTGTCGTCGCAGAACGCCCCGAGCATCGCGGTCGCCCGGCGGCTGGGGATGCGCAAGGACGGTGTTCTCAGGGAGAGTTACCTGTACCGCGGGAAGCGGCACGACGAGGAGATCTGGTCCGTGCTGGCACCGGAGTGGACCGGCGCGGCGGACTGACGGGGGCACGGTGGCTACCAGGTCCGCGCCGACCGCAGCAGGAATTCGCGGACGCGGGCCACGGCGGGGTTGTCCGAGGCGCCCGGGCGCTGGACGAGGAAGCCCGTGTTGATCGGCGGGTCCTGCGGCTCCAGCAGTGCCACCAGGGCGCCGGACGCCAGCAGGTCCTCGCACAGATAGCGGGGCAGGACGCCGAATCCGGCGCCCGCGGCCACCGCCGCCACCACCCCCCGCAGGTCGGGGACGGTCACGGCGGCGGTACAGGACAGCCGTCGGCCGAAGACGTGCCGCCAGTAGCGGCGGGCGATCGGCAGGTCGTCGGCATAGCTGATCAGAGGTACGGAGTGCAGAGCGGCGGGCCCTTCGGTGGGCAGCCGGTCCGTCAGCGGCTCGGCCCAGACGGGGGCGGCGACCAGGACGAACTCCTCGTCGGAGAGGGGCACGGCGTCGAGTGTGCGGCCGCGCGGGCGGGTGGTGGCGATCACCAGGTCGTGGCGGCCCGCGCGCAGTTCGTCCAGCAGCGGTTCGGTCAGACCGGTGGCCACTCGCAGGCGTACCCCCTCGGTGACCAGGGGGGCCAGGGCGGGCAGGACGGTCGTGCAGAGGAACTCGGCGGGTCCTGCGAGGTGGACGGGCTCCGGGCGCGCGCCCTCCAGGGGTTCGGTTCCGGCGACGGCGGCCAGCTCGTCCAGGGGCGCCGCGATCCGGGCGGCCAGTTCGTCGGCCACCGGTGTCGGTGCGACCCCGCGCGGCAGCCGTTCGAACAGCTCCCGGCCACTCAGCCGTTCCAGCGTGCGCATCTGCGTCGTCACCGTCGGCTGTGACAGGCCCAACAGACGGGCGGCGCCGGTGAAGGAGCCGGAGCGGTGGACCGCGAGGAAGGTGCGGAGCAGGTTCAGATCGAGGGAAGGGATGTCCACGAGGCCGAGTATTCACCGGGCCGCCCTCCGCAGCACCCATAGGCGATCCTATGTCTGCCATTGACGGCTTCATTGGTTGCCTATGGGTGGTGTCGCCTACGTTTTCCTCACCAGAGCAAGTTCCAGGAGATGAAGACTGATGTCGAAGATCCTTTTCGTGCTGACCGGCGCCGACCGCTGGACGCTCGCCGACGGCACCGCGCACCCGACCGGCTTCTGGGCCGAGGAGGCCGTGGTCCCGTACCGGGCCCTCAAGGCGGCCGGCCACGAGATCGTCGTCGCCACGCCGGGCGGTGTGGTGCCGACCATCGACCGGGCGAGCCTCGCGCCCGAGTTCAACGGCGGCCAGGAGGGGGCCGAGGAGATCGCGCGCGCCCTGGACGGGATGGCCGAGCTGCGGGAGCCGGTGAAGCTGGCGGAGGTCGACCTCGACGACTTCGCCGCCGTGTTCTACCCCGGTGGGCACGGGCCCATGGAGGACCTCGCCGTGGACGCCGACTCGGGCCGGCTGCTCGTCGCGGCCCTCGACTCGGGCAAGCCGCTCGCGGTGGTCTGCCACGGTCCGGCCGCGCTGCTCGCGGCGGTCCGGGCCGACGGCTCGAACGCTTTCGCCGGTTACCGGGCGACGGCCTTCACCAACGAGGAGGAGACGCAGAGCGGGTTCGCCGCACAGGCCAGGTGGCTGCTCCAGGACCGGCTGACCGAGGCGGGCGTCGACCTCCGGGTGTCCGCCCCCTGGGGGCCGTACGTCGTCGTCGACCGCAACCTGGTCACCGGCCAGAACCCGGCCTCCTCGGCACCGGTCGCCCAGGAGCTGCTGAAGAAGCTCGGCTGATGCGGCGGTCCCGCTGAGCGGCGGCCGGCCACATGTGCGGAAAATTGGTCGGCCGTCGCCCGCAACCTCGCCCGGGGTCGGACGTCTGTCGGGGTGGAGGCCTCCACTTCGACCGAATGTCCGGCCCGAGCGACCGAAGGAACCCATGTCCGCACACCGTGTCCCACGCCCTCGCCGTATGCGCAGGCTGCGCGCCGCCCTGGGGGTCTCCGCCGTCGGCGCGGCCCTGGCCGTCGGCGGCACCGTGACCGCCCAGGCGGTCCAGAGCGACGCCCACCCCGCGCCCGCGCCCGCGGCGGGCCACGCGACGCCGTCGCCCGTGCCGTCCCCGATCCGGACGGCGACGCCGAGTCCGGTGCCGTCCGCACCCCGCACGGGCACCCCCAGTCCGATGCCGTCCGCACCCCGCACGGGCACCCCCAGTCCGATGCCGTCTCCGGCACGCCCGGGGACGCCGCGGCCGGTCCCGTCCACCGCCTCGCCGACGCCCGGCCCGGCCACCCCGGCCCCGGCGCCGCACCACGGCCACCTCCCGACGGCGTCGCCGAGTCCGGCCCCCGCGACCGGGCACGCGAGGCCCGCGCCGGTTCCGCAGCACCACTGAGGCAGGCCGGTGTGCGGGCAGTCGCCCGGTGCGGCTCCCCGCACACCGGGCCGGGAGAACCATGACGACAGCCACACCGCCGCGGGCCCTGCCCTGGGACCGGGCCGGCACCGCGCACCCCGCCCCGTACTGGCGCAGGTTCACGCATGCCCTGCGGACCCGCTTCCTCGCGCGCGTACGTGCCGGCGCGACGGCCGACGCGGTACCGCCCGGCCGCCACGGGCACACCGGGGCACAGGGCCGTGTCGTCCCCGAACCCCCGCTCGGCATCGAGGAGTTGTACCACCATCGCCGGCTGTCCCTGGTGCGCCTGGCGGTGCTGCTGGTGGACGATCTGCCCACGGCCGAGGACGTCGTGCAGGACGCCTTCACGGCGCTGTTCCGCCGTCACGGCCACCGGCTCGGCTCGCTGGACGACCCCGAGGCGTATCTGCGGACCAGTGTCGTCAACGGGGCCCGCTCGGTGCTGCGGCGGCGCAGGACCGTACGGGCGCACATCCCCGAACCCGAGCAGCACGCGCCCGCACCGGAGGAGGACGTCCTGCTCCACGAGGACCACCGCGAGGTGCTGGCGGCCTTGCGGACGCTGACCCGGCGGCAGCGTGAGGTGCTGGTCCTGCGCTATTGGTCGCATCTGACCGAGGCGGAGATCGCGGCGACGCTCGGTCTGTCGCGGGGCACCGTCAAGTCCACGGCCAGCCGGGCCCTGGACGCTCTCGGCCGACGTCTGGAGGGTCTGCGTTGAACGAATCCGGTACCGGGACCGTGCCGACCCCGGTCGAGAAGCGGCTGCGGGCCGCCCTGGCCGCACGGGCGCAGTCCGTCGGCCCGGCCGACCTGCGGCCGCTGCGCCCGCCGACCGCGAGAGTCCGCCCCGTCCGGGTGCACGTGCGCCGGGCCGCGGTGGGTCTGCTCGCCCTGGCCGCGGTGGCGGCCCTGGTGTTCTTCACCATGCGGAGCGGCCCGGCCCGCCCAGCCGAGCCTGCCCACCCGCCCAGGCCCACGACCAGCCCGCCCTCAGCGGTTCCCAGCCCTGTCCACCCCTCCACGGCCGCACCGACTCCCGGTCCTCCGGGGCGGTGATCCGATCCGCCGGGCATGCCGGGCCCCGCGACCAGGCAAGAGCCGAAGGCGAGGCCCTAAGCGCCCTGCCGCAGCAACAGAGTCCCGACCGCGGTGCGCCGATGCAGAACCGCCTTGCCGGCGCGCTCGGTGGTGATCAGTCCGGCGCCCCGGAGCGCCACCGTGTGCGCGGAGACCGTCGCGGCACTGACGCGGAGCCGCCGGGCCAGCCCGGTCGTGGTGCGCTCCTCGGCCAGCAGATGGAGCAGTTCGGTGCGTGTGTTCCCGATGACCTTGGCCAGTGCCGGCGGGCCGGCCGATCCGTCGGGCTGGGGCGGGAAGCCGGGACCGGCCGGGTAGGTGACCACGACCGGGCGGTCCGGGAGGTCGGACAGCAGGGGTCCCCCGGCTGCGTGGAAGCTGGGCAGCAGGAGCAGCCCGCGCCCGCGGAGGTGGACGTCCCGGGGCATGCCCGGGAGGGTCCAGACAGGGCCGTGCAGGCGAGCGCCGGGCACCAGGTCGGCCAGCAGCGAGCCGGCACCGCCTTGGGCGAGCTGTACGGCCCGGCGCACGAACTCGGCGTGGTGGAGGTCCTGCACCTGTGCCCAGACCGAGCCGAGCAGCGCGTCGAACGCCGCGCGCTGCGCACGGTGGATCGTCTGCCGGCCGTCGGCGTCACCCCGGTGCAGGTCGCGGATCCACGCGGGCGCGGGCCTGGGTGCCGGTGCGTAGATGCGGCCTGTGGCGCCAACTGGGCGGCCCGGGCGAGGCCGGTGACATCACGGGCCGGATGGAAGACCGTCAGCATCAGCTCCCGCACCGGCAACTCCAGGCGTCCGGCCTGATGACGGCGGCGGTACGAAACTCGCTGATCGGCGCCGTCGATCCGGGCGTCTCGGTGCCGGGGGTCCGCCACGCGGTCCGCGGATTCCTCGCACGCCACCTGGCCGCCCCCTGATCCTGAACGCACCGGTCGGTGGGGCCGCGTGCACTGCGCCCGCCGTTTCGCCGGGCCACGCTCGGGGAGACCGGTTCACCACGTCTGGCTGAACGCTCGCCCGTGCGGGGCCGTTGGCCTGCCGGTGACGGCGTGGCGGGGCTAGGTTGTGCGGCATGAGCAATCTTGACCGGGCGCCCGTACCGAGCGCGTGCGGCGGCCGTGGATTCGTCGTCGCCGAGCCCGTCCGCGAGCTGCTGAGTCCCCGTCTGGTGAAACTCGGCGAGTCGACCGAGGTGCGCCGGCTGCTGCCGAACCTGGGCCGGCGCATGATCGGTGCCTGGGCCTTCGTCGACCACTACGGCCCCGACGACATCGCCGACGAGCCCGGCATGCAGGTCCCGCCGCATCCGCACCTCGGGTTGCAGACGGTCAGCTGGCTGCACGAGGGCGAGGTGCTGCACCGCGACTCCACCGGCAGCCTGCAGACCATCCGGCCCAAGCAGCTGGGCCTGATGACCTCGGGCCGGGCCATCAGCCACTCCGAGGAGAGCCCGAAGTCGCACGCCCGCTTCCTGCACGGCGCCCAGCTGTGGGTCGCGCTCCCCGACGAACACCGTCACACCGAACCCAAGTTCGAGCACCACCCCGATCTGCCCACGGTGACCGCGCCCGGTCTGACGGCGACCGTGATCCTCGGCGCCCTCGACGGCTCGTCCTCCCCCGGTACGACGTTCACCCCGATCGTCGGCGCGGACCTGGCGCTCAGCCGGGGCGCCGACATCCGCCTCCCCCTCGAACCGGACTTCGAGTACGGGGTGCTCTCGATGTCGGGCGAGGTGCACGTGGACGGTGTGCCGGTACTGCCGGGCTCGATGCTCTACCTCGGCTGCGGCCGCACCGAACTCCCGCTGCGCGCCGAGTCGGACGCCGGGATCATGCTGCTGGGCGGCGAGCCGTTCGCCGAGGAGCTGATCATGTGGTGGAACTTCGTCGGACGCACTCAGGAAGACATCAAACAGGCCCGGGAGGAGTGGATGAGCGGGTCGAGATTTGGGGAAGTGAAGGGGTACGACGGGGATCCCTTGCCTGCTCCAGAGCTGCCGCCGGTGCCGCTGAAGGCGCGGGGCCGAGTGCGCTGAGCTGTGGTTTTCCAGCCCGGAGCGGACTTAGCCGGGCGAGGCGAAACGCTCCCCGCCCGGTTCGCTCAGACAACGCGAGCAAACCTCTTTCGCACCACCCGTTCCACTCCACCTCGAAGTGCAAGTCTCGCCAGTCGTAGTCAGCTTTGGTCGGACTGATGCTGACCCAATACTGACTTTACTGACAGGCAGTCAGCTATCGATGAGGACTCCGCTGACTCTTGCCGCGTCCCTCTCACCACCGCGTTCTTTAGCTCGATCCGCGAGTCACCAGCGGATCGCCCTTCTCTCGGCTAGCACCGGAACCCCACACTCTTCGGAACCATACTGACCGCGGCCTCCGGTTAGGTTTGAGGTGTGGGGGTCAGACACCCCATGTCGTTTGGTGTCAAGCGGCTGGGGTGTGGGCGTGGTGTGACCAGGCGGTCGCTTCGTTGTAGTGGGTGCGGGTCTTGAGGCATCCGTGGAGGATGCCGACAAGTCGGTTGCCGAGTTGGCGGAGAGCGGGGTTGTAGCCGATCTCGCCCCCTCGCATGCAAGGGCAACCACAGCGACGCCGCCACCTCCGCCGAACAGCTGGCCTCCGCCTCGGCCCACGCCGAAGCAGTCCACATCGGAGCGTGGAACGAGACCCCCGGCCTGCTGTTCAGCACGCAGCTCCCGACGGACGGCGGCACGATGACCGTCCACGCCCTCCAGGCACCGGGCAGCGGAGGTCGGCTGTCCCCGGCGGAGGGACGTGAGGCGAACCTGAACGCGCCGCCGTTCCAGGCGAACGTGATGCCGGACATCCACCCGCCGACCGAGGGCCTGGTGGCGCCGGAGCCCGTACGGGGCTGCCACGTGCAGCCGAAGGATTACGCCTGGTTCCAGGAGTCCCTGGCCCACACCACGGCGGCGGGCCTCATGGCCTTCACCGGCTCCGGCCACGCCACCGCCCGCCACCTGACCGACCGGCAGGGCCGCAAACGGTTCACCGGCCTCGAGCACGCAGCCAGCACGAGCATCCAGGACGCCGCCCACACCCTCTTCGGCGACGAGTACGTCGGCACCGACCACGTCTTCCGCCTCAACGGCCCCCGCGTCGAGGCGTTCTCCGGCGTGGACGAGGAGGTCTTCCGCCTCCTCGCCAGGGGCGACATCGAGGAATACCGCGCCCTCGTCCACGCGAGCCGCCACGCCCGCCCCCGCCTCACCTTCGACAAGGACTGGGGCGGCCCCGTCTCCGTCCACGCCGACGGATCGCTCCTCGCCCTGCGGCTGCTGCCGGGGCAGGACGAGGAGCCGCGTCCGGGCTCCCCGCGCTGACCTAGGAAGGATGCCGGGACCGGCTCATCTCAGAGCCTGTCCCGGCGGCAGGACGACCTACACACTGGCTCAGAGCGACGCCTCGACTCCGAGGCTTCCGGCGCCGACGGCTCCCCTCAGCACGTGGGCGATCTCCTCGGGCTTGAGGTCGATGCCGTCGAGCCTCTCCAGGGTCAGCGGGACCTCCTCCAGCGCGTACTCGCCGCGGCCTTCGGCACTGAACTCGGGGCCGGTACGGTCGTCGAAGGACCAGGTCGCGATCCGGGCGAGGTAGAAGAGCTGGCGCTCGTCGTCGGTCTCCATCGTGTGGAGGAGGCGGACGATGTCCGCCTTCCCCGCGATCTCCTCGTGGATCTCCCGGTGGAGGGCGGCCTCCCGGGACTCGTCGCCGGGCTCGACACCGCCGCCGGGCAGGACCCAGTACTCGGGGATGCCGGGCCGGGTGCGGCGGATGACCAGCATCGTGCCGTCGGCGGTGACGAGGACGGCGCGGACTCGTTCGATCATTTCGGTTCGTCTCCTTGCTTGTTGACGGTCTCAATAGAGCAGCCAGCCGCCGTCGACGTGGACGGACTGCCCCGTGCTGAACGAGACGGAGGCAGTTTCTTCGGCGTAGCCCCCGCCGGCGCAGCGAAATCGATATCGACTCGTGCGTGAGCCGGGCTGCGGAACCCCGACGCCGTTCCGGTGATCCTTGTACGGGCGGGTGCTCCGCTCACGTATCGTCGCCCAGGTGAGCGACGCGTATGCGGAGAGCAGGCTTCATGTCTCCACGGACGATCTTGCCGAGCTGATCAAGGAATTCGGCCTCGGCGAAGTCGTGGGCAGTCAGCATCTGGCTGACGGCCTGATTAATGTGAACTGGCGACTGGACACCGTGGCAGGGCCCTTCGTGCTCAAGCGGGTCACGGACGTGCCGCTCGACCGGCTGCGCCGCAATCTCGCCGCGCTCCCCACCCTCGCCGAAGCCGGTGTCCCCGTGATCGCGCCGGTGGAGGCTCCTTCGGGCGGTGTCGTGGTCGAGGTGGGCGGAAGCGGGTACTGCCTGTTTCCCTGGGCGCTGGGAGCGCATGTTCGGGGAGTGGACCTTCCTCGTGCCCAGGTGGGACGACTGGGAGCAGAGCTCGCCAAGCTCCATCTGGCGCTCCGGCGGGCTGTCGGCAGCGGAGCCCTGCCGGCTCTCCCCGACGCCGAGACAGCGGATGTCGTCACGCCGGGGCAGGCGATGGAGAAGGCCGACCGACTCGCTGTGGCTGCGCGGGCTCACGGTGGGGGTGACTCGTTCGACACGGTCGCGCTAGACGCCCTCGCCAAACGTCGGACCCTGCTCTCCCAGTACGCGCGCCTGCGCCCCGAAGGTGACGTCCCCGCAGGACCTCACGGCTGGACGCACGGCGACTTCCAGTACCGGAACCTTCTCTGGGCCGACGGCGAGCTGACCGCGGTCCTGGACTGGGACCGGCTGGGCGTCCGCCCGTACGCGGAGGAGGTCGTCCGCACGGCGCAAGTGCAGTTCGGGGTGCAGGGCGTCTTCGACTTGGAACGTGTATCGACCTTCGTCAGGGGCTACCGGTCGGTGATGCCGCTCGAACCGGACGAACTGCTCGACGCCGCGCGCCGACTGTGGTGGAAGCGGATGACGGACTTCTGGCAGCTGGAGTTCCACTACGACCGGCACGACCACTCCTGCGACGAGTTGTTCATCGCCGACGAGGCTCTCCTGCACTGGTGGACAGAGCGCCTCGACGAGATCGAACGGGCATTCGACAGGGCTTTCTAGATCCCCAGTTCCCGTAGCTCGGGCAGGCACGGGCGGGCGAACCGCGCGGCGCGGATCCGGGCTCGCAGCCCCAGGGCTTCGTGGTCGACGTTCCGGATCGCGCGCATCCACGCCTCCGGGCCGGCGGTGACCGGCAGGACTACGCCTTCACCGCCGATGGCTTCGGGAATGCCGCCCCGGTCGCTCCCGATGGCCGGGACGCCGTGGAGGGCGGCCTCGACGATCACCCGAGGGAAGGCGTCTTCGACGATGGACGGGACCAGAAGCAGTCGGTGGCTGCGGTACAGCGGCTCCATGTCGTAGACGCGCGGTATGTACGTGACGTTCGGGTAGCGCGCGAAGTCGGCCGAGGCGTCCCACCAGCCTTCGACGAGGGTGAAGCGCTGCTCCGGCATGAGGCGGATGAGCCGGTGCAGTAGCTCGGCTCCCTTGGCTGGGATGGGGTTGACCATGAGCACGGCGGCGGTGCGGGCGGTGTCCGTGGAGGGGCCGGGACGTGCGAACGGGGGGTACATGACGGCGAGGCGGGTGTCGGTCGCCGTGCGCGCGCGGGTCTGGACGAACTCCGACACGGCCAGCCCGTAGTGGGGGCGGCCGGTGAGGACGCCCAGGCCGGTAGCGGAAACGGAGTGCAGCAGGCCCGCCACCAGCGCCTGCGGCCGGGCCAGTACGGCCAGCTCGGCCGAGCCTTCCTGCGACGTGAAGACGACATCGGGGCGTAGCCGCCCCAGCAGGCGGCGCAGCTCCGGCTCCAGCCGTTCCTGGGGAAGGGAGAAGCAGTCCAACCCCTGCCAGCGGAAGCTCAGGGTCTCGCGGTTCTCCTCGTACGGGAGCCCCCGGGACTCCAGGTGGGTGCGCATCGCCGCGCGCTGGTCCTCTGCGTTCCAGGGCGGCTCGTGCGAGCCGAGGTAGGTCACGTGCCAGCCGGCCGCGGCGAGTTCTTCGGCGAGGAGCTGCTGGGTGACTTCGGCGCCGCCGATGAGGAACGGGGGCGGGGTGCGCCGCCAGGCGAAGAGTGCGGTGGGTATCGTCGGTCACCTCGCCCAGAAGCCGACGAGGGCTTCCACGGCCTGGGCGACTTCGTCCGGTCCTGTATCGGCAGCCAGGACCGTGAGTTCTCGCGTGACGGGCCGCCGGGGCGTGTGGACGAAGTAGTCGCGGGCGTGGCGGAGGAAGCCGGGCTCGTGGAGGAAGTAGTCGGACTCGGCGGCGGTGTGGCCGGCGGTCTTGCGACGGAGGTGGAGCGTCTCGGCCGGTACGTCGAGGTAGAGGGTGTGGTCCGGACGCAGGAACGGAAGCGTCTTGAGGCGGTCGCGGAGCTGGTGGTGGACGCCGTACCCGAGCAGGGCGTCCAAGGCGTAGGCGTGGGCGAGGAGGGTGTCCACGGAGCGGTCGAGGACGACGAACCGCCTGCCGCTCGCAGCGGCCTCGGCTACTCGTTCGGCCTCGATCTCCATGAACCGCTCGAAGGCGGCGAGCTGGGAGGCCGCGGAGTCGGTGCGGGCCGGCGGGATGTCGTCACGGTGGGCGATGTGCCTGACGTAGCAGTCGGAGACGAAGGCCCGCGAGCCGAGGGCGGTGCCACGGAGGTGGTGTATCGCCGTGGACTTGCCGGCGTAGGAGGGTCCCTCCAGGGCGATGATCAGCACGTCGCCGCCTCCGTCCGGTAGAAGCGCTCGGCGTAGAGGCCAATACCGTCGACGAGGTCGGCCGCCGTGGTGAAGGCGTGCCGGATCGGCCGGTACATCTTCCGGGCCGGATGCATCTGCGAGCCGTGCATCCGCAGGACGGTGACCTTGTCCAGGACGACGCCGGTGATGTCGACCAGCTCGGGTCTCATCGTCGCCCCCGTACGCGTACGGAACAGCTGCTGGTCGCAGCCGGCGAGCGCGTACGTCGCCCAGAAGGCGAGGTCCTCCCAGAACCAGGTACAGCCGAGGCGAACCGCGGCGTCGTGGACGAGGAGATGGTCGGGGTGGCGGGTGACAGCGGCGGGCGCGAGGAGTTCGGCGCCCGGGTGGGTCGCGACTACCCGGCGGAGGTCTTCCGTGACCTGGTCGAGCGCCCGCGGATCGTAGGGCCGGTACGGCGGCTCGGCGTCCTTGCGGCCGAGGAGCTGTCGGCGGGCGCCGAAGGGCGCGAGCGCGGCGGCGCCCTCTCGGTCGCGCAACTCGGAGACGACGTCGACGGTGGGGTACGTGCTCTCCAGGGCGGGGTGGACGCTTCGGGACCGGGTGAAGACGGTGACCACGGTCAGCGGTCGGGGGCGGGCGAGGAAGGCGCCGGAGGCGGAGAGGGCGAAGTCGTCGTGGTGGGGTTCGATGACGAGCACCGGGCGGCCGACGGGGGCGCGGGCCTCGATGCAGTACGGGACGCGGGTGTGGGGCGCCGTCACTTCCAGAACATGGTGGTCGTGGGTCCGGTGGCGGGCGGCGAGCTGCCGGGTGTGCGTCTGGTGGGCACAGTGCAGGTCGTCCGGGAAGGTGTAGATGCCGTGCCCGTCCGGAACCGGCAGGTCGGCCGGAGAATGGGGCTGAGGTCGGACCTGCACAGGAGTCTCCTTCGTCATCGCACGGTCGTCTCGTACCAGTGGCGCCACATCCGGGGTGACCGGAGGCGCAGGCGGGCGGTCACAGGGTTCTGCCACCAGAGCATCCGGAGGCTCGACCACTGGTCGTAGCGGCGGGTCGACGGGCGCACGCGCAGCTCGTCGAGGATGGTCACGGGCCGTCCGGTGACCTGTCCGTGGGCGGTGAGGCGGGCGAAGAACTCCACGTCCTCGCTCATGAACAGGTCGTCCCGGTACCCGCCGACGTGGTGGAAGGCGTCGGCGGTGCAGAACTGGTTGACGCCCTGGGCTCCGCCGCGCCGGGTGCGATGGTGGTCCCAGTAGGCGCACAGCAGGCGGGCGCCGAGCCGTTCCGGGGTGTAGAGCGGTGGGATGGCGCCGCCGATGGCCCCGGCGTCCATGGCGGCAGCGGCAACGGCAACGGCCTCCAGGGGCAGAGCCACGTCCGCGTCGGTGAAGAAGAGGCGGCCGCTGCGGGCGGCGGCCGCTCCGGTGTTGCGGACCCGGCCGATGTTACGGACGGTCTCGGTGACGACACGGACGCCGAAGGAGGCGGCCATGTCGGCGGTGGCGTCGGTACTGGCGTTGTCGACGACGATCACCTCCCCGATGTGACCGGTGATCTCCTCCCAGCGGACGAGGGAGGAGAGGACGGAGGGCAGGTAGCGGGGCAGGTAGGCGGCCTCGTTGAAGGCCGGGATCACCACCGACAGGGCAGGGGTGGTCATCGGTACGTCCTTTCCGGGCGGGGTACGCGGAAGAGGTGCGGGGTCCGCCGGTTCAGCTCGTCCAGGCGGCTGGCCCACCGAGTGCGGTCGTCGCCGGGTTCCGAGTGCGCCCAGCAGCGCGACGTGTGGAAGACGGCCCAGGCGGACAGCTGGTGGTGGTCCAGGGCGAGCGGATAGGCGTCGGTGACGGTGCGCGTCCGGGCGGAGGCGAAGGCACCGGTCATGACCAGGGTCTGGGCCACATCGGATTCGCGGGGTCCGATCGCGGCATCGGTGAAGTCGACGAGGTGCCGCACCGCACGGGGGCCGGCGATCACGACGTTGTCCCCGTGCAGATCGCCGTGGCACCACACCGGGGCCGCTGCCGGAGCATCTGTCACGGCTGCCAAGGCAGGGGCGATGCGGTCCAGGGCGCTGGGCGGGCAGCGTCGGCCGAGGGAAGTGACCTGCTCGTGGAGCGGCCGCCGAGGCGCCCACGACTGCACGGTCGCTCGGTGCAGGCGGCCGAGCAGGCCGCCGAGGTCCCGTAGCGCCCGCTCGTCGCTCAATCGCCCGGAGCGCACGGCGGCGCCGAGGGTGAGCGGGCCGAGGTCGGAGGTGACGAGAGCGGTGGCCTGGTGCCCGGGAACATGTCCATACGCGAGGACGGTCGGTACGGGGACGTAGATACCTGCTGCTCTGATCGCCGCGGCCTCGCTGATCGCGTCGCGGCGGGCGGTGGCCGCGTACAGCTTGATCACCACGCTCCGGCCGTCGGCCAGGCCCGCCCGGTACACGACCGACCTCGACCGCGCGGACAGGCGATGTACGGTACGGACCGGAACGCCGACCAGTCCGACGGCGGCCCGCAGCACGGCGGCGGGTACGTCTCCGTTCACCTTGCACCCGCCGGCTCCGTACCGATGGCGCCCAACCGGCGGACGTGCCGGAGGGTGCGCGACATGTGCCGCCGGTACTCGGATACGTCCTCGGTGACGGGGCAATCGGCCTGCCACGGCTTCTCAGGACCGACGAAGTGCACGAGGGCCGCGTTCGGGTCCGGCCTGAGCGACCGAGTGACGACTCGGCTCACCCAGTTCCCCCGTTCAAGGAAGCGGGAGGTCTCTAACCGGTTGAAGCCCACGTCGACCGGCCGCACTCGGCCCGAGTGCAGAAGCCACAGGTTCAGGGCGTCCTGGTCGTTGTGGAGGATGTGGCGGCGGCCATGGATCAGCGCGTGCTCGACGCCTTTGCGGACGGTGGACATGTGGCTGGTGTGCGTCCAGAGGACGCCTGCGTTGTAGTAGGGACGGCCGCGCAGCTGGGGCCAGTGTTCGGCGGCCCCGGGCAGAGCCGGGCACGCACCGACGGCCGGATTGAACTCGTCACGGACCGCACCGGTCTCGTCCGGCTCCAAGGGATCGAGCGGCTCGGTGATGTCTCCGCGCACGAGCACGTCCGCGTCCACGTAGATCAGGTACGGCCGGAGGACAAAGCCCGGCGTGAACTCGAACCGCAGGTACGTGGTGACGGTGATGTACGAGGCGTCCGCCATGCGGGAGGTGCGCATCGGGGAGCAGTGGCGGAGGCCGAAGGAGCCGAAGCCGACTCTCTTGGCGAGGTCGGAGAGGAGGAGGGCCTGCGCCGGGGTCAGGTCGATGGTGAGGACCCGAACAGCCCCTCTGCGACGGGCCGCCGGAGTGAGGCCGTCGGCCAGGCCCGCGAGGGTGGCGAGGCCGGGCACGAGGTAGTGCTGGTCGATGCAGAGTCCGAACGCGTACACAGGGGCTTCGCCTTTCAGGCGTGGTGCACGGGCGGGGCGCAGGGCCGTCGGTGAGCCTGAGAGCTCACTGGTCGTCCCCGGCTCCGGACGGGGCAATGATTTCGAGGCTGTCGGGGTCGTCCGTCTCCCAGTACGGGCCTCCTCCGACCGGCGTCCGCAGCACCCACACGGTGCCGCTGTCACGGACGTCGGTGACGATCGCCCGCCGCCCGCCGCCGTCCCGGACGAGGTCTCCGACCCAGGCACGCCGGGCGCTCACGAGCTGCCTTCGTCATGCTGGTCGGTCTGCGCGAACCAGCCGGAGGCCGCGCCCGCGATGTCCCGGCGGCGACGAACCTGGCCAGGGGTCCGGCCCGCGGTGCCATTCGACGCGTCCGCGAGGAACCCGCCCCGCTCGCGCAGCAGAACGCCGAAAGCCGCGAACTGGGCGGCGTCGGAACCGACATGAGTCGGACCTCCGACGACAACGCCCCGGATCATCCCCGCGGAGAGGGTGGCCGTGACAGCCTGCCAACCCGGCCGTTCCATGAGCGGCCGGGCCGGGTCGGAGTCGGACCAGACACCGGCGACGTGCCAGTGCCGGGCGTCGGCGTAGTAGCGGCCACGCTCCTCGCCCTCGCTGAGGGCGGTGGAAGTGGCGGCGCAGGAGTAGACAGCCACGGGTACGTGCCCGAGGCTGCCGGGCGGGTTGTTCGGCATGTCCTCAAGGCTGCTGGGCTGCAACGTTCAGGCCCAGACACGGCCCGTCGCACCAGGGAGGCCCGGTTTCCGGAAGGGCTGCCACGTCCCGTGGCAGCTGAAGTCGGATCGCCCGAGGGTGTGCCACGCTCCGTGGCGGTCGAGTCGGTGCCACACCCACTCCTGCTACGGAGCGTGGTACTTCGGCCCCGGCCCCGTGCGTCAGCGGACGCCGAGCGGTACGCCGGCGGAGTTCGCCAGTCCTCGCAGCCGGCTGACGGACACCCCGGCGAGCCTGCTGATGATGACGCCGGGGAGCATCTGGTGGCGCACCCATCCGGGAGCCATCTCGCAGACGGCCTGGAGGGTGTCGGCCGCGGCCTCCCACCGACGGCATTCCACCTGCGTGAGGGCGACGTCCAGGCCGTAGCGGGCGCGGGTGGCCAGAGGGACGGCGTCGTCCAGACGGACCGTGTCCATCAGGCGCAGGGCTCCCGCCGTGTCGCCGAGGGCGACCGCGATGCTCATGGCCTGCGTGGCCGCGTACATCGGGCCGTACGGCTGGGCATGGGCCCCGCGCGCGTGTTCGTCCCCGATGCGGGCGGCGACGGCGTGGGCCTGGGAGAGGTACTCGCGGGCGTCGTCGGCGTGGGCGCTGCCCCGGGAGGCGGCCACGGCCGCGTTCGTCACGAGCTGCCCGTAGACGCTGAGGCGGTCCGGGTCGTCCTCGCTCATCTTGGGCTCGATCCGGTCGGCCTGCGCCGCCGCGAGGAGGAACCCCTGCCGGGTGCGGCCGTCCCGGAGGTTGACCCACGCGGTGGTGGCGGCGAGATGGGCGTCGCGGAGGTCGTCCCCGGTCCGCACGGCGACCTGGCGGCCGTATGTGAGGGCCGCGTACGCCAGATCCCGTGAGCCGAGCACGTTGGCGGCCATGCCGGCGGTCTGGAAGGTGTCGATCAGGACCCCGGCAGCGGCTTCCTTCTCGTCGAGGCCGGCGACGTCGAAGCGGGCCCGCGCCTCGGGGAGGAGCTGTCCGAGGAGCGTCCCCAGCTCGGCGTACCGCCCGCTCCAGTAGGCGGCGTCCGCGCGACGCAGGACCGTGCGAAGCTCTTCGACACTGCCCGGCTCGACGTCCGCGGGAATGCCGATCGCGGCGTCGTGGGTGGCGGCGGAGACCGCGCGCAACGCGGCCCGTTCGTCCCGGTCCATGGACCGGCGGGGCGCCTGCTGTCCCAGCAACACGGCGATGTCGGTACCGAGCGCGTCGGCGATCGACAGAAGGGACGGCAGCGATGCCGTCCCTCCGCGTTCGAGCTTTCTGACCACCCCGACAGAGACGCCTGCGGCCTCCGCCAGCTGCTCCTGCGTCATTCCGCCCCGCAGCGCCTTCAAGCGTTCCGAGGTGGTGTACTCCGACCACTCCATGGTCCAGAACCTCCGCGTGGTGAGCCCCACACGGACAGTACTGGCCGGAGAGCGGGCGCGGACGCCCTTTACCGGCAAGGGAGTTGTCATCAGGCGGCAAGAACCGCTGTGACCCCGAGCAGTGCTTCAAGCTCCGCTACGGCCGCGTCCTCGTCCGTGACATGAACGGTGGAGATACCCAACGCGGCGGCCGGCGGAAGGTTCACCGCGTGATCGTCCACGAAGACACACCGCTCGGCAGGCAGCCCGATCCGCTCCAGCGCGAGCCGGTAGATCGCCGGATCCGGCTTGGCCAGCCCCTCCAGCTCGGACACGACGTGCACGTCGAAGAGGTCCCAGATGCCCACGTGCTCGTACGGGTTGAACGGATCGAGCCCAAAGCTGTTGGACAGCAGCGCGAGCCGATGACCGGCGGCCCGCGCGGCCCGCGCGAGCGCGACCATTCGCCGCGCCGGTGGAACGTCGGCCCACGCCCGCCCCATCAGGTTCACGGGGTCCACGTGCTCCCCCAGCAGCGCCGCCGTCCCCTCGTTCCACTCGGCCTGCCCGATCTCCCCGACTTCCAGCGCCGCGTACAGCCGCCGGCCATCAGGATGGTCGTTGAGAGTGGCACGCCACGCGCCCGGCTCCAGCCCCTCGGACACACACCAGGCACGATGGGTGTCGATCGGGCTGGCCGTGAGCACTCCCGCGAAGTCGAGGATCAGAGCTTGCTGGTCACTCTTGCTGGCAGCGCCATTGCTGTGGAGCATCCGATGGCCGTCCCTTTCCTGTCAGTCCCATGGAGACGCTACAGCGCCCTGTCAGGAAGAGACTGGGGCGGAAGACGCTACGTAGGCTCCTCCCCTGCCGGCGTCGGAATGGGACTCCTTGGGTGCTGCGGCTCGATTGGCTCGGCGAGCGGCTCGCCTGATCACCCGTGGCGGCCGCCGCCGGCGTCTACGGCCGGTCCCTGGCCACGGTGCTCATGCTGCCCGAGCGGTATGCCGCCGTAGGGCAGATGACCCAGCGCATCTTCGAGGCCGTGCCCGCCGGCTGCCTGCCGCTGGCCCCGGCGGACATCCGCTTCGCCGACCGGTTCGTCCCGAAGGAGCTGGTCGTGCACTCCGGCAGCGACGTGCTCGAACGCCTCTCCCACGGGTGTCGGTCTCGCCGGTGACCCCGACGGCGCACCGTATGACCGGCTGGTCGCCACATGCGGCGTGGTCGATCTGCCCTACGCGTGGGTGGAGCAGACCCGGCCCGGCGGCATCATCCTCGCCACCCTCTCCGGCTGGCTCTACGCCTCCGAACTCGCCCGCCTCACCGTGCACGAAGACGGCACCGCACGCGGCCGGTTCCTCGGCGGCCAAGTCTCCTTCATGCTCGCCCGCCCCCAACTCCCGCCGCCCCTGGGCACCCTCCCCGACCTGAACGCCGGGCACGAGCGCCCCTCCGCCCTCGCGCCCGACGTACTGAACGACTGGAATACGCGCTTCGTCGCCCAGATCGCCGCCCCCAGGCCCAGCGCGTCACCCTTACCTGGGAGGGCCGGGAAACGCACGTACTCCTGGACATCGAAGAGGAGTCATGAGCCGCGCTCGCCAAGGACGGCGACACCTGGACCGTTCGCCAGGACCGGCCCGAACGCCTCTGGGACCCCGTTGAGGACGAGGTGACGCGCTGGCGCACCGACGGCGCCCCGCCACTGGAACACTTCGAAGTCATCGTCACGCCCGAGGGGCAGGCCGCGACGTGGGCTAAGGTCTGAGCCCCAAGCATGAGGGAGGGCGAGCGATGGGTGACCCTGGAGACGAGCCGCTGAACGAATGGGCGGACCGCCGCGCCGCACGCCTGCGGCCGGTCGGTGAACGCCGCGCCGTCACCCTCGGCACCGGCCCGCAGCACGCCGCCCACCTGGACCGGGACACGCGCCCCAGTTGATCATGGAGTGGGACGGCTACCAGTGGGTGCCAGTGACCACCGTGGACAACTACGCCGCCGCGCAGCGCATGCTGCACGGCATCGAAGGCGATGGCCGCATGGAACTGCCTGCAACCGGACCGAACCCGATGATCGGGCACGGGCGACACCGCAAACCCTGACCCCGAATACGACGATGCCCGCGCCGGTCTGACCAGCGGGGGCATCATGCTGCATGGAGTCACTCCAACTTGTTCGACCGCTCGGCCACTCCACGGACATATTCGCCGCTGTATCTGGTGATGATCTCCAGCGCCTTCCTGCGCCCGCGTGGCGGATTGACGTACGCGCGGCCAATCGCCTGCTGGTGGCGTGCACGGGCCGCCTCTACCCCGCGCTCAAGCAGCTCCAAGGCGCGCGTGGTCGCTTCAACGGCACGACGATCACCAGAGCGGTCACAGATTTCGACCGACATCGGCCGAACGGACCACTCGCCGATGCCGCGGCGGTCAGCCGCAAGAGCCTCCTCCACCCGGCTCAGGCAGCCCGACCAGGAGCAGCGTCACGTCGTCGTCATGCGCCGCCGTGTCCTGAATGAGGGTTCTGATCAGCCGTCCGCAGCATGGTCAAGCCTGCTTGCCGATCGGTGAGGTCTTCCGCGTACTGCAGCACCGACGCCAAAGCCAGCTGGGCCGGCGACAGCCCACGCCGTCCGTCAACCGGATACCAGTCGGCGAAGTCGCCATCCGTGAACAGGTCGTCCAGGCGATCCCGCACCCACATAGCGGCCGTACCCTGCGGATTACTCGCCCGCGCCATCCGCACCGTCAATGGCGGAATCATGCGCCCCGACCACGAACCCATCGCCACCGCGGCCACCCCTCCGACCGCCGAAACCGCCCCGCTTCCACCAGCCAGCACGGCAAGAACATCAACTCACGCACGGCCAGCAGACTTCACCTCACCGAGTGGAGATCACCAACAGCATTCAAAACTGCGGACAGAGCCGAATGCAAGAAGTCCCATCAATGCCCGTGATCGCGGTTGCTCGCTAACGACCGTCACGGCCGTCAGCGAGCAGCCAGCCCCGCCCGAGTCGCACCCCGCCCTTACACGATGGCCGCGCCGGCGCTCTCCTGTCCCGCCTCGCGCGAGGCCCCGCCGTCGCGCGCGAAAAACACCAGCGGCTCCCCATCCCCTCGCCCGCCGCGGGCCTGTTCCCACCCACCCACTTCTCTTTTCTCTCTGCTGTGTGGCGTGGGCTCCGGGGGCGTAGAGGGGATGTCGGCCTCCCGACCATGGCAAGGTCAACGTGGTGACCTGCGGATTCACGGACAGGCGTGACCAACGCTGCGGACGGTTGTCGGACGCGTTGTCGGCGGGGATGTGGGCCTGGTCCACGGAGGCGTTGTCGCTTCGTGACCGTGGTCGGGCCTTCGCGGTCGGTCCTCTGGTCGGGGCCGGCTGCTGCTGTGTCCGGTACGCGCGGCGCCGGGCGGCCCGGTACCGCACCGGACGGGAAGCGAGCGGATCCGTGATGATCGGCGTGGACGTAGGCAGCGGGGACCGGATGGCGCTGGGCGTGCTGACGCAGTACCGGATGGCCAGCACCGAGCAGATGCACCGGGTGATCGCACCCGAGGTGCGCATCGAGCAGACCCGGCGGCGGCTGGCCCGACTACGGGAGGAGGGTCTGGTCGACCGCATCACCCTGCCGCAGGCTGGACGGACCCGGGTGTGGTTCCCCACCCCGTACGGCGTGCAGCTCGCCTGCGAATGGCCCGAGCTGCGCGGGCACCGGCCCTCCAGGACCGTGTCCGATCCGACCGCCGTACGGCTGAAGGCCGGCCACACGCTGACCGTGACCGAGACCGCCCTCGTCTTCCTCGAGGACGCCCGCCGCCGCAGCGATGTGTGCCAGCCGCTGGACTGGATCCCCGAGGTCCACCACCCGATCGGGAGCGGCGAGGCCGTCATCCCCGACGCCCTCCTGTACTACCGGCGCGGCCCCGCCGACGGCGACAACGGTTCGATGCTGCGGGCGTTCGTGGAAGTCGACCGGGCCACCATGGGCCCGGAACGTCTCGCCGCCAAACTGTCCGCGTACGAACACCTCTACCACTACGTGCCCACGGTCCCTGGGCGCCGGCCGACCGTCCAGGAACCGGCGGTGCAGGAGTGGCAGCGGCACTACCCGCTCTTCCCCCGCATCCTGTTCGTCCTGGACAACACCGGGCCCAGCGGTGTCGAGAACCGGATCCGAGCACTGCGCGCGTGGGCCGGGCTGCTGACCCGCTTCCCGTACGACGTCCCTGTGCTCGTGGCGCCGCTGGCTGACCTGCTCCACCACGGCCCCTCCGCACCCGTGTGGCGCCCCGTCCACGACCCCGGCTGGCGAGTTGGCTGGACCGAGTCCGGGCACCGGCAGGCGTAGCGCGCTGACCAGCCATGGTCGGAGGTGAGCACGGCGCTGCCAGACCCCGTAGTCGGGCTCATGGTCGGGCCTGCGGGCCACCCCCGACAATGGCCAGCGGCGGCGCGGCCACGGCCGCCGAGGGTCCCACCGCGGCACCGGGCACTCCACGGGCCCGCAACTGCGTGGACCATGCCCAGCTCGTAACCCCACGCTTTCGGGTGGGGCGGTCAGCCAACGTAGGGTCATCCAGTCTTGGAAAATCCGACTCTGGTTGTGACCTGGTGTTTTGCAGGCAGGCTGGGCAGGTCGGTGATGAAGTACGTGGCGGAGCCGAGGATGCCGTCGGGGTTGCGGTAGCGGTCCCGCTGCAGGAAGCCGTGGCGCTCAAGCCCCTCCAGCCCGGTCGCCACCGCCACCACTCCTTCGCGGCCGCGGCAGGCCAGGTCCGCGACCGCCATGTGCCGGCCCTCGCGTTGGGTGCTGATCAGTCCGAACAAGCCCTTCGCCTTGAAGGACATGCGCTGGTCGCGGAGCAATCCGTTGGCGATCTGGGTGAACTGGTCGCCAGCCATCGGTCCGCAGCGGATCGCCATGCCGTAGTCGCCCTGGCCGCCCTTGGGGGCCGTCGGCGCGTTCAGCGCCGTGGCGGCGTCCGCAATCAGGGCTGCGACGAAGGCGGGGTGGTCGGTAATCGAGTAGACGATTTCGCCGAGGGCGCCGTTCGTCCGGCGGAGTCGTTCGCGGATCAGGTAGCCGTGGGTCTCCAGCTCTTGCAGCCCGGTGCGCACCGCCTTCCGTCCGCCGGGCCCCGGAGCGGACGAGCCCGGCGACGGTCACCTGCCAGCCGTCGTGGTGGGTGCTGATGTAGCCGAAGACTCCTTTGGCTTTGCAGGAGAGGCTGCTATCGCGGAACAAGGCGTTGGCGATCTGGTGATGGTCGCCGGCCATTGGTCCGCGGCGGATGCGTGCTCCGCTCGTCACGCGTCCGTGGGTGCACGGTGTGTGCGGCGGCCGGTGCCGCCCGCACCGTGCGTGGTGCCGATGAGCGAGGGACGTGCTGAGATCCATTCCCTCAGATCACCCGCCGGCCCCGACAAGGCTGGCGACCACAATCCCCGACCACCGGTCATGATCCTGCAACGACAGCCCTCAAGCTGCCATGGTCGGGCCAGTGGTCGGCCCGACCACGCCCGCGTGCCGCAGGCTACGCAATGGGGTGCAACGCCAACTGCGCAGCCTGCGCGCGGAGCGCTGCGCACCGGTGCGCGTATCGTGCGCGGTTGGCTCGTGCGTGTGGTTGCGCAGCCGTGATGACGCGGCCGGTGACGGGGTGGGGTGCATCCGGCCCCGTTGCGCAGTTGCCCCGGAGAGAAGGCTGCCACCCCGCGCCGCTGTTGTACCGGGGGCTTCTCGTGCGTGCGCATCGGTGCACCGCCACCGGGCTCGCCCGTGCCGGCTTCATGCGTTCGCAGTGAGGTCGACGCGGGTGGCAAGGCGTGGTCGGGTCTGTGGTCGGGCCGACCATGACCCCGACCATGGGCTTCGTAGCCGCATCGTGACCGTGGTCGGGGTCTCGTGGTCGGTGGTCGGCCGACGGGCTTCCTCAAGGTCAGCAAGATTCGTTCTCACCTGGGAGTTTGACCATGTCCCCTGGCATGCATGCTACGGAAAGCACGGAACTGGTACCCCGATGGCGGCAGGCGTGGCGCTTCAGACGATGCGACGCCGCGTACGCCTCTCACGCGTGGCTGTCTGGACTGTGATCGCGGCTGGCCCCATCGCCCTGTGCGTCGCCGTCGCCTCCACCCCGACCACGGTCCAGGCGGCCACCCCGGCCAAGCCGACCACCGTGCGCACTGCGGCGGCCGCGGACCCGGGCGGCTATGCGCAGGTGTTCGTCAGCGCCTGGTTGCGCAGCAGCATGGACGAAGCGATGAGTGCGCAGGTGCGGCTTGCGCAGTCGATGGCGCCGGGCGTCGACTTGCCCGACCCGGCCTCTGATGCGCAGTCGAGGCCGCAGTCCGTGACGGCGGTGCGCAGTGCCCAGCGCGACGGCGGTGCGTGGTCGGTGACGCTGGCTGCGCAGCATGCCGACGGATCGGTGCGGTACTACGCCATGCCGGTGGCCACCGACCGGGCGGGCGCCTCGTTCGCGGTGACCGGTGCGCCCGGCGTGGTGGCCGGTCCAACCCAGGCCGAGGTGCCGAAGTCGCCATACGGCGTGACCGTCCCGGAGGGTGATCTGTCCTCCACCGTCGGGGAGTTCCTCGCCGCTTACCTGACGGGTGCCGGAGGGGTCGACCGTTACGTCGCGCCCGGCGTGACACTGGCTCCGGTCTCCTCCGCCCCGTACTCGGCGGTCTCCGTCGAGGAGGCAGCGGCGTCGCCGAACGCACCGCCCAATGCCGTCTTGGCGCCGTCGGTGGTGGTCAGGTCGATCGCAGAGGTGCCGACGCCCTTCTTCTGAATCTCGGCAGCCCTCGGCTGGGTCGTCATGACGGAGTCCGCCGTGCCGTTCTGCGCAGGCGTGCGGTCATGACGGGCTGCAGCCGCACGACGGCGTCCAGGCCGCCGCCCTGTGCCGCGAGCAACGTGACGTCGCCACCGCTGGCGTCAGTGAGTCGCTGAACCATGGACAGTCCCAGGCCCGTGCCGTCGTGGTGCGTATCGGCGGCACGCCAGAATCGGTCGAAGGCCCGTTGCCGGTCGGTTTCATTCATCCCCGGGCCTTGGTCGATGACGTGCAGTTCGACCATGGCCGGCATGCGGCCCCCATCGGCTGGTGCAGCTGCGATCGCCAAAGTAATGGTGGTCTCGGGAGGAGCAACATGGAGCGCGTTGGACAGCAGGTTGTCGATGATCTGGTCGAGTGCGCCGGAAACCGCCCACACGCGCCGCCCGCTGTTGGCACCGGTCACGGTGATTCCGACGCTCTGTTCGGCGGCGAAGGCCGTCCACATGGAAGCCCGTTCGGCAACGACGGCGTCGAGGTCGACGTTCTCAGGGGTGATCGCCGAGTTCTCCAGCCGTGCGAGAGCGAGCAGTCCCTGGACCATGCGGCTGAGTCGCCCCACTTCACCGATCGCTTCGTTCAGGCTGGCCTGTGCGCAAGGAGCGAGGTGGGGTTCAAAATTCTCCAAACGCAGGCGCAGGGCCGTCAGTGGTGTCTTCAGCTGGTGAGACGCCTCCGAGGCGAATGCTTCCTGGGTCTGGAGCAGGTGTTGGAGCCGGGTGGCCGTACGCGTGAAGGATGCGGCGAGCCGACGCAGCTCCGGCGGGCCGCGATCGGCGGCAGGAGGATCGGTGAGACGGCCGTCGGCCAGCTGCGTAGTGGCTTGTTCCAGAGCCCTCAGAGGACGGGTCGTCCAGCGGGCGATGACGAATCCGACCAGGGCCACCGCGATCAGCACGCCGACAGCAACGAGAACGAGCGCCATCCACGTGGCGTGCACCTTCTTCGCGAGGGGCGCCAACGAATAGAGAGTGCGTACGACGCACGGGGTGGGGCCATTGGAGGTGTCAGGCACGGTTGCGAACAGGACCTTGCCGCCTGGGGCGACATCTTCACTGATACCCGTGGCGGGTCGCCCCCGTAGGGCCATGACGACGTCCGGCTCGGAGGAGAGGTTTCTGCCCACAGCGGCGGAGGTGACCGTATCGGTGAGGACTCTTCCGCTGCGGTCGATGACGATGACACTGCTGCCGGTCCGCTGGGCATAGCTGCGGGCAAGCTCGGGAAGGTCCGAGGCCAGACCGTGCTCCAGCTTCTCCTCGCACACCGCAGCCAGCGTCACGGCGCCCAGTTCCGCGGTATTGGAGAAGCGGTTCAGCTCGCTACGTGCGTATACAAAGCCGAACGGCACTTCGAGGACGAGCAGGACCAGCGCCATGAGGCTGAGATAGCTGAGCAATAGGCGGCGGCTCATCGGCGTCCTCGTGACGACGCCGGCTGCGCCGGCGAAGTGGCCGGATGCTGCGCGGGCGGGACCAGGCGGAACCCGATGCCACGGATGTTCTCGATCCATGACGGGTCACCGAGTTTGCGGCGCAGGGCGGCGATGTGGACGTCAAGTGTCTTGGTGGGACCGAAGTAGTCCGGCTCCCAGACCGTGTCGAGAATCTGCTGGCGGGTGCAGACGGCTCCGGGATCCTCGGCGAGGCATACGAGCAGGTCGAACTCCTTGGGAGCCAGGGCGATCGGCGTCGCTTGCAGAGACACCTGACGGGTACGGCGATCGATGCTCAGCGGGCCGATCCACTGGGCGTCGTCGCACGTGCCTGTCATCTCCCAGCCACCGGACACGGCAGCGCGAACTCCGTCGAGTGGACCGATGCGGGCGCGGCGAGTGACAGCACGGATGCGTGCGACCAGCTCCCGGACTCCGAACGGTTTGGACACATAGTCGTCCGCGCCCAGTTCGAGGCCGAGCACTCTGTCCACCTCTGAGTCACGGGCGGTGATCATGATGATCGGCACTGAGGAGCGCGCTCGCAACGCCCGGCAGACGTCGACGCCGTCCATGTCCGGCAGTCCGAGGTCCAGCAACACCATCGCCGGCTCTGCTGCCGCCAGGCCCTCAGCGCCGGTCCGGGCGCGTTCCACAGTGAATCCGAAGCGCTGTAGGCCCTCTGTCAAGGGCTCGGCCACGCGGTCGTCGTCTTCGATCAGCACAACATGCATGCCGACAGGCTCACGCATTGAAGGCCCGACGTGCGGCCCCATCGCCGCGTCACTCCCCCGTCTCAGTGATGTTCGCTCTCGGAGCGCCTTGACGACACAAGGAGCTTCCGGGAGAGCTCCGTGGGTGAATCCACCAGATGACGCATGAAGCCGCCCAAAGAATTTCCAAGACATCAAGGAGATTGCCAGGAAGTGGTTAGTGATCGGTTAAGGACCTGAGCATCAGGTCGCCTCAATATCGCGACTTCAGCGCACGACAGCCCAGTAAGTGCTGCACATCTTAGGGAGATTGATCTCGGTACGGCTCCCGTCGGCTGTGCACACCCCGCGCGCCCCTCCTTTGACGCAGCCGCCCCAGGTACCAGGCGCGGGCGTCATCGTTTTCAGGCATTCGCCGTCCTACCAGCACGTTGCCCGCTGTATGTGTGCTGGATTTTCCTTTACAGGACATCACCTAGTGTCCGATGTGCGGCGCCGGATACCAGGCACGCCGCGTAGAGAAAGACGGCTTCGACTCCTAGGGGTGCCCATGGCTGTTCAGGAACCTTGCCGCAGCACTGAATCCTCGTTCAATTGCAGGCAAGGACGGTGAAGATGTACGAGGCGACAATCGACGCGACGCTCGCCGAACTGGGCAGCAAGCGCCCGGATCTCTTGCAGCCGTTCATGGCGGCGCTCCCGGGGGCAAGGGCCACTGTGCTGGCCCGTCTGTGGGGCGCCTTCGGACGAGAGCCTCTTCCTGGCCTCACTGCGCGATGGCGGGACGCGGAGACACTGATCGTCGATCTGCGCAATGGGGGCCGCCTCACGGGAGCCGAGGCCTGCTCCCGGCAATTCGCTCCGGTGCCTGACGACTTCACAGTGGCAGGACCCGAAGGACCGATCCGCGAACCGGGCGAATTGCTTGCGCAGTTGGACCTGGGCACCTGCGCCGCGAGTCGCCTCGTGGCGGAACTCGACAACAGCGTTGTGAACCTGGCCCTGGCCCGCGCGGCAAACGGCCATCGCGATGTGCCGTCTGCGCTCCGCGATTCGGTCGATGCGGAGCAGGCGGTGGTGGACGGCCATCCGCAGCATCCCTGCTGCCGCACGCGTAGTGGCATGAGCGTCGCCGACGTGCTCGCCTACGCGCCCGAGCACCACCCGGTGATCGAGCTCGCCCTGCTGCCGGTCCCGGCGGAGCGCTGGCTGGGTGCCGGCAGCTGGCCGGAGGAGCTGCGGGACGGTGGCACGTTCCTGCTTCCGATCCACCCCTGGCAGCGGGACCACGTCCTGGTGCGCCACCCCGACCTCGCCCCGACACGACGAACGATCCGGGCCCGGCCCCTGTTGTCACTGCGCACGCTGGCGCCCGGGGCCGGCTTGGCAGGTCGTCATATCAAGACCTCGCTGGACGTACAGGTCACCAACTACCTCCGCACCATCTCGCCCGCGGAGGTCGCCGACGGTCCGCCTCTGTCAGAGTTAGTGTCGGCGGTCCTCGACAAGGCCGGGTTCGGCGAAGATCTGGGGATCCTGCGCGAGCTGGGCGGCGGGGCCGTACGGGTGGACGGGCAGGCATCCGCAAGCCTCGCGTCCATGGTCAGAGAGTCCACCGACTCGCACCTCGGGGTCGGAGAGGTCGCCGTACCCCTGACCGCGGTGCACGCGACCGGAGCGGCAGCAGTGGTGGGTGATCCGGTGCACTGGCTGGCGGACCTCGCTGAACTCCTGCTGCCTCCCGTACTGACCCTGTTGTCCATGGGCGTGGCGCTGGAGGCCCACGGCCAGAACACACTCGTCGTGATGAGGGACGGCCGGCCGGTGCGCATCCTCTACCGGGACCTGGACGGGGTGCGGGTCAGTCCACGACGACTGGCCGACTGCGGCTTCACGCTGCCGGTCCTGGCCGGGTCCCGCGCCTGCAACGACGTCGGCGCACTGCACAGCAAGCTGTTCGGTGCACTGCTCAGCGGGGTGTTCAGCGAGCTGGTCGACGTGCTGGCACGTACCAGGTCGGCCGACCCCGCGCAGCTGTGGGCAACGGTGGCAGATGTCGGTCGCAGCGTGTACTCCGAACTCCCGGACAGAGATGATGCCGCGGCCTTCTTCGGTGCCACCTTGCCGCTCAAGGCGACCATTGCCATGCGTCTGGCCGGCGACCCGGGCAGAGCACGGTGGACCGCTGTCCCCAATCCACTCGCTCTCCATCGCTGACCTCCGTGTGCCCACCCTGACCCGATGGTCGGCACATGGCTCTCCATCCCGCCCTGCCGGGAGCCACCGAAGCCGCATCTCCGACGCACTGGAGTCACCCATGACCACGCCCACCACCATCCCGAGCAGCACCATGCCGACCGATCTGACACCGCCGACGGCTGCTACGCCTGCTCAGATCTCCGACAACGTCACCATCCACACCCTCCTCAACTGCCTGATCCGCGAGGTGTCCGCACCCGAGCGCCAGGTGACCATCGACCGCGACCACCTTTTGCTGCGCCTGCCCCGCCGTGACCTACTGCTGCGAGCGCGCCTGCGCCGGGTATCACTGATCGGCGCACACCGTTTCCAGGGCCCGCTCCAGCGATTCACTGACACCACATGGGTTCCCGTCGGCTGGCACGAACTCGCTGTATATGTGAGGGAGGAGTTGGAACTGCGCACCGGCGACACCAACAGTGAGTTCCTGGAACAGGTGGCCGACAGCCGCGCGACCATCCACGCGGCCCTCGAGCACCGGACGCACACGATGCCGCAGCAAGACCCGTATGTGGCCTCGGAACAAGCCCTCGTCTTCGGTCATCGCTTCCACCCCACCCCCAAAGCCCGTACCGGAGACACAGCGGACTGGCTGACGTACGGACCGGAAACCGGCGCCCGCTTCCGGCTGCGTCACCTGGCCGTGCGTCGTCATCTGGTGCAGGAGGAAGGCGACGT
Source organism: Streptomyces sp. NPDC101151 (assembly GCF_044768335.1). NCBI lineage: Bacteria > Bacillati > Actinomycetota > Actinomycetes > Kitasatosporales > Streptomycetaceae > Streptomyces > Streptomyces sp. NPDC101151. The sequence continues at coordinate 193,535 of NZ_JBIWPP010000010.1, forward strand.
CGCCGAACTCGACGCGCTGTACGCTGTGGCCGACCCCGAATTCGCGACGCTCCCGGTACACCCCTGGCAGTTCCGGCTGCTAAGCCGGCACGACCGTCTGCGTGCGGCCATTGCAGCGGGGGACGTAGTCGACAACGGTGTCATGGGGCCCGAGTTCGCGCCTACCGCGTCCGTCCGCACGCTGTATCAGCCGGACGCCGACACCTTCCTCAAGTTCAGCCTGAACATCCGCCTCACCAACTGCGTTCGCAAGCATGCCAGTTACGAACTGCCCGGCGCCGTTGCCCTGAACCGCCTGCTCCAGCCCGTCATGGTCCGTCTGGCCGAACGCTTTCCCGGGTGCGCACTGCTGGAAGAACCCGGGTACCGCACGGTTGCCGCAGATGGCGACACCGCACTTGTGGAGGGGTTCGGTGTCATCGTCCGCTCGGGACTACGCCCCCACCTGCGCCCCGGGGTGACCCCGCTGCTCGCTGCCGCGATCGCGGACGAATATGCCAGCAGCGCCGCCCACGTCTCCCACCTGCTCGCTCGTGGCAGCCGGGATGTCTTGAGCTGGTGGGACGCCTACCTCCAGCTGCTCCTACCGCCGGTGCTGAGCGCCTACTTCGAACACGGCGTCGTCATGGAACCACACCTGCAGAACGTCGTGGTCGGTGTGCACACCGACGGATCGCCGGCACAAATGCTGTTCCGTGACCTGGAGGGGACCAAGCTGCTGCCACAGCACCACGCGGGTTTCCTCGCCTCCCTCCCCGATGATGTCCGCCGGCCCATCACCTACGACGCCGAACAGGGCTGGAACCGGGTCGCGTACTGCCTTCTGGTGAACCACGTCTCCGAGGTCCTCGGCGCCCTCGCCGACCTCGAACCGACTCTGGAATCGGCACTGTGGGGCATGGTCCGGGACTGTCTCCACGCCTACGCCCGTACCGTCGGCACACCTCCACGGTTGCGCGCCCTGCTCTCCGGCGTCCCGTTGCCCGCGAAGGCCAATCTCCTCCTGCGCTGGGCACGCAAGGCCGACCGGCACGCCACCTATGTGCCCCTGCCCAGCCCCCTCGGCGCGGACTTCCCCCGGGGGGTCCCTCAGTGAAGGAGCCGCTGCTGCGCCATGTCCACCACATCACCGATGCCGAACTGCCCGCCTACGTCTACGACTTGCCGAGCCTGCGAGAGCACGCCCGGTCCATCCGTGTCGCGCTGCCGCAACGCGTGGAGCTCCTGTACGCGGTAAAGGCCAACTCCGACCCACGCCTTCTGCAGGCTGTGGCAGAGCACGTCGACGGATTCGAGGTTGCGTCCGGCGGCGAACTACGCCATGTCCGCGCTCACTTGCCCGACGCGGCGATCGTCTTCGGCGGCCCCGGCAAAACGTCGACCGAACTCGACGAGGCACTGTCCGCAGGTGTGCAACGCCTGCACGTCGAAAGTGAGCAAGAGCTGCGCATCCTGACGACCGTGATGGGCCACCGCACCGCCGACGTCCTCCTGCGTGTCAACGCACCCGTGGTCGTTCGTCAGACGGCACTGACCATGGGAGGCAGGCCCAGCCCGTTCGGGTTGGATCCCTCCCAGCTGGACCGATGCATGCAGATCATCGCCGACGACGGGCGTATCCGACTGCGCGGGCTCCATGTCCACCTCGCGAGCGGCCTGGACGCCCGAGCCCATCTGGCCCTGGTCGAAGAGGTTGTGAGCTGGGCAGACTGCTGGACGAGGCAGCGGGGGGTCGAGCTGACCGAGATCAATGTCGGCGGCGGCATGGACGTCGACTACGACCGCCCGCACAAGACGTTCGATTGGTCCGCCTTTGGCACCGGACTCCGACAGATCCTCTCACGCCGCCCCGGTCTGACGCTGAAAATCGAACCCGGCCGGTCGGTCACGGCCTACTGCGGCACATACGTCACTCAGGTTCTGGACGTGAAATTCAGCCGAGGCGAAGCGTTCGCCGTCCTCCGCGGAGGAACTCACCATCTGCGCACGCCCGCCGCGAAACAGCACGACCAACCCTTCGAGATCATTCCCGACGACGTGTGGCACCTCCCCTGGATCCGCCCGGAGGCACGTGACGAGCCGGTGACTCTGGTCGGTCAACTCTGCACACCGAAGGACGTGCTGGCCCGTCGGGTCATGACCACCCGACTGCGAGTCGGCGACCGGGTCGCCTTCACCATGGCCGGCGCCTACGCCTGGAACATCTCCCACCAGGGATTCCTCATGCACCCCCACCCCACCTTCCACCATCACGACGAGGGGAACCAGCCCCTGCCGTACGAGTGCGCCTGCCGGACCGCATGAGGACGTACACCCGTACCCGTGTCCCTCAGCAGGCAAAAGCGCCGAGCGCGGTGTACGCCACCCTCACCATCCCGGCCTTCCGCCGGTACCTGCTCGGCCAGCTGACCTCGAACGTCGGCACCTGGATGCAGCGTGCAGCCCAGGACCTGCTGGTCCTGCATCTCACCGGCAACAACGGCAGTGCCGTCGGCATAGTGACTGCACTTCAGTTTCTCCCCCAGACGCTGTTCAGTCTCGCCGGAGGGGTCCTGGCCGATCGGTGTACCAAGCGCCGAATACTGCTGATCACCCACACCGGCATGGCAGTGCAGTCCCTGCTGCTCGGCATCCTCACCGTCACCGGAGCGGTCAGTCTTCCCTTGGTGTACGCACTGGCCTTCGCCCTCGGCACAGCCACCGCAATCGACAGCCCGGCACGCAGCGCCTACGTCTGCGAACTGGTCACACGCGAGCGAGTGGCGACTGCGGTCAGTCTCAATTCGACCCAGTTCAACGTCGCGAGAATCCTCGGACCCGCGGCAGCGGGGCTGACAGTGGCCGCCGTCGGGGTCGGCCCGGTGTTCTTCATCAACACCGTCTCGTACCTGGCAGTCCTCTACGGGCTGCTCACCCCCGTCAGCGGTCTCCACGGCCCTGCCCCTGCCAAGCGCAGCGCCAAGCTCCGCGACGCGTTCCGGCACATCGCGTCAACGCCCGAGCTTCTTCTGCCCATCGCCCTCATCGCCTTCGTGGGCACCTTCGGCTTCAATTTCCAGGTCACCACCTCCCTGGTGGCGATCACCGTCTTCCACTCGGACTCCGCGGCATTCGGCTTTCTCTCGACCGGATACGCGGTCGGCAGCCTCGTCGGCGCGATAGTCGGCGCAAGGATCAAACGGCCGCCCACGGCAGGGCGTCTGATCACTGCCACGGTCGTATTCGGTCTGCTGGAGGCAACTCTGGGCCTGATGCCCGGCTACGACACCTTCCTGGCCCTGCTCATTCCGACCGGCTACGCCTCCGTGACCATCACGATGACCGCCAACTCTCTCATCCAGCTCCACGCGCAACCGCATCTGCGTGGCCGCGTCCTGTCCGCCTACTTCCTCGTACTCCTCGGCGGCACCCCCATCGGCGCACCACTGGTCGGCCTGGTCTCCGACCACTACGGCGCACGCTCGCCCTTGCTGCTCGGCGGGCTCGTCTCGACGTTCGCAGCGGCGGCTTGCACAACACTGACGTTCCGGCTCCGACGTCAGGGCAAGCCAGGACGTACGGGTGACCAGTTAGGCGAAGGCCTCGTCGGCACGCTGGACTTTCGACACCGGAAGTAGGCCACTTCCAGGTCGACGCAGGGTCGGTTGACGTCTTGTGTGACGTAACGGCTGCTCGGTGCCAAGCCGGTCGCCGAGACGGCAGCGGTGAGCCGTGGGGGTGATCAATGCTCGCACTGTGGAATCCCGGCGTCACTGGGATTGGCGGCCCTGGACGCACGGCCTCAACCTGTCGATGCGGTCAGCGGTGCGCGGGCCCATGACAGCGCGGGCACTGCCGGAGTCGGTGTAGCCGGTGCCGTTGGCAGCCCGGTAGCTCCACGAGTAGCCATCATGCTGGTCACCGCAGTGCCGAGGCCCAGAAAACCGCTCTTGGTGTCGTCGAGCCACGGAGCAGACAGACCCCGATGTTCTGGGTTGCCGGCCACAGCTACTGCAGAATCGCCCTCATCCACTGGGCCAATCTGACGACCGCAGCAGTTGGCGATCCGCGAACCGAGCGAGGTCCGGGATGTCGACTGCCCCGACACGGGGGAGGTGTCGGGGCAGTCCGTCATCTCGATCGGTCAGCCGAGTGAGGTGAGGAGGGTGTTGAGTGCTTTGGCCTCGGTGGCCTTGTCGGGATTCGGGGCGCGCAGTGCCGTCAGGACCTGGTCGATCTCGCTGTCGAGGAAGTGCCACGCCTTCTCGCTCTTGGGCTCGAGTGTGGACTGGTCATCGTCCCAAGCGGTCTCGAGGCCGGTCACTCGGGCGGTCGCGGCTCGCTGATTGCCCGAATTGAGCCTTGCCAGGGTGTCGGCTGTGATCGTGCGGAACTTCGCGATCTCACTGGGAGGGAACGGTGACGTCGCCTGCTCCGGGGTGAGATGGGCGGTTACGGGCGCGAGGGCGTCGTCCTCGCCGGCCGCGGCAGCGTGGGGCTGGTGGTGCGCCCAGATGAGAAGGGCCGCAGTGGCGACCGCCACAACGGCGTAGTAACCGAGCATGATTCGCTCACGCGCCGGGTTCAGCGCTCGTGGGGCATCGGTCAGGCCGTGGGTTTCGATCACATCGCTCCGGCTGAGCGTGAGGTACACGACCGTAGCAAGGATTGCAGCCAGGAAGATCACGCTGGTCACCGCGGTGCCGAGGCCCAAGCCGCCGTCGCCGCTGGGCGAGCCGAACCAGTCGCCGAGGTTGGCCCCGAGCGGGCGGGTGAGGATGTAGGCCAGCCAGAAGGAGAGCACTGCTTCGGCGCCGAGGCGCCAAGCAAGGACGATCGCGACGATCAACCCGAGAGGCAGGAGCACGGAGACACCCGGCGTCCAACCGGTCAGGTCGAGGGTCCAGTCACCGGTGGCGGTGCCGAGAGCGAAGGTGACCAGGACCGCGAGCCAGTAGAAGAGCTCACGGGGACAGGTGGTGATGCTGTGGACCGACAGGGTCCGCTCGCGCGCGTACCAGATGCCGAACACAACGGCGAGGACGGCGGCGAACACACTACTGCTCAGTGCGAGGGGAACGCCCTGGCTGTCGGTGAGGATGTCGGTGTAGAGAGTGCCGGTCACGCTCACCACCACCACGGTGAGCCAGTACACGAATGGGATGTAGCGTTTGGTGCCGAGTTGCCAGCTCAAGACGCCTGCGAGAACGGCGGTGAAGATCAATGCGGTGTTGATCAGGCCAACGCCGAGGTTCATGTTGATCCAGTCGGCGAAGCTTTCGCCGACCGTGGTGCACAAGATCTTGATGATCCAGAACCAGATCGTGACCTCGGGAACCTTGTTCAGCATCTGCCTGGCAGGCGTCCGAAGGCTCTCGGGGGACAGGCGATGAGAGCCGGCCCCGGCCAGCTGCTCGCCGGCTCGCTGCTGGTCTCCCTGCTGGGCGCCTGCCGCTGAAACCACCGGATTGTCAGACGTTTCATAGGTCATGCCGCCCGACTGTGCCATCGGCTACCTGAACGCATCCTGACTGCCACCGTCACCGGCCCCACTCGTGCCGCATGAGCATCATCACGCCATGCCGACCGCTGCCCCAGCATGTTCCGACCGTGCGACCGGCTGGCTACGGCGCCGATCCGGCCCCGGCGTGGTGTTCTCTTGCACCGCCGTGCTTCGGGCTCGCCGGGTCAGTGGGTGCGCCTCCCCCGGGCCACTCCTCCGCCTGCCGCTGTCCGCCGCCCCGAGCCTGCTGCCGACCACGGCAAACGGCCTGGTCACCGCGATGATCCTGCTCGTGACACTCCTCACCGGCGGCTACGCGGACTCGCCCGCCGCGAGCGTCCACACCTCACCCGTTGACGAGTCCGAATCTCCTTCAGGGCCTCGCCGCAACAACCACGACAGCGACATTGGGGCGCCTCCTCCGTGTGCGCGGTGGGTTTCGTCAACAAGCTCGTACACCCGCGCCCCGGGCTACTGCGCCCGCACCTTCCAAGCAGCCGCCGCGCGACGCACGCATGCGCCCCGTCCTGCGCTTCCCGCATTCGGCGATCAGCGTGGATATTGCCCCATGGGGTACCACCGCCGTACATGCCCGCTCCCCGGTTCCCCGAGGCCGGTGTGCTCGACACACGTGACCTCAGCCTTGTACGTGACCTTCAGCACCGGGCTGTATCTGGGGTCGACCGCAACACGGCCGATCTCCTGGCCCACCTGCGTGTTCTGCACAGCGGAGACGTAGCCGTGAGCGCGCTCGACGGTCAGCTCCATCTCCGGCTTGCCCCTGCCGCAGAGCATGGCGAGGGACCGGGTCGGGGTTGTGCACCTCGACACCGGCCTGAGGCGGGACGTCGGCGGCGGTGACAAGGCCCGGGTTCTGCGGGCATGGGCGCACCATCACCGACGTCTACGGCTCCCGAGCCGTTCGCCGCGTACGAGTGGCGGCACCCGTACCGTCCACGACGTCCTCGCCACGCTCTGTGACGGGACGGCGCGCAGCCATGCCGACGGCTGCGTGGCCACACTGCCGGGCCTCGTCGCACGTGGCGACATGGCGTCGCGTCGCAGCAGCATGACGGGGAGGCTCAGCAGGCTGGAGCTTGCCCACGGCCGACTTCGAGATGCGGTCACCAGCACCTGCTGGATACGCTCTCTGAGTGGCCGGGTGACGATGCCCCAAGGCCGTGGCGCAGCAACCGCCCCACCCCGCCAGCGGAATCGAAGACGTCCGCAGTCCCAACCTCTGCAGTGTTCAGGCCTCCACGGGAGGAAAGTTGCGATGAGGTTCACCCGCATGCGTACGGCAAAGGCCACCGCGGCAGCTGTGGTCGTCATCCCGCTCGCGCTCGGAGGTCTGGCCTCCCCGAGCCACGCCCAGGATGCATCTCCCAGCCCCTCGGGGACTTTCGGTCCCGGCTGTTCGGGGCTCGCCCAGAAAGCCCAGACGGCCAAGGACAAGGTCGTAGAGGCTGCGGCTGCATACCCGCAGCTCAGCCAGCTGGTCTCAGCCATGGTCAGGGCAAAGCTGAACGACACCCTCGACGGAAAACCCAACATCACCGTCTTCGCTCCCAACCAACAGGCATTTCAGAAGGTGACCGCGAGCCAGATTGCCTCGCTGCTCAGCAATCAGGGACAGTTGAAGAAGACGCTGACCTACCACGTCGTGGACAAGCAGATCACCCCGGAGGAACTCTCCAACGGCTCCTTCACGACGGTGGAAGGCAGCAAACTGACCACGTCGGGCTCGGGCACAGACTTCAAGGTCAACGGCAAGGCGAACATCGTCTGCGGCAACATAAAGGCCGCGAACGCCACCATCTACGTCATCGACACCATCCTCCAGCCCCCGTCCTGACTCAGGGCACTCGTTCCCCGCCCGGGCCACCCGACGACCTGCTGCAAATCTGCGGTCCATGACGGCATGCGCCATGACATGGAGCTGCACGCTCGACCGGCCAGTGATCCGACCCGTCACAGGTCTGGACGCTCCCCTCCATTCTGCGCCCCGTCATCACCGTCCCGTCCTTGGTCGCCCTGCCTCTGCTTGCCGGCGGGGACGAGCAGGGTGAACGTCGTGGGGTCGGAACTGGCCAGGAACAGCCGTCCGCCCAGGGAGTCAGCCAGATCACGGGCGAGGGCGAGGCCGATGCCAGTGCCGCTGATGGCGTCGCCCGTATGACCGCGGGCGAACAACCGCGCCGGTTCGATGCCCAGGGCACCTTCGTCGACCACATCGATGGCCACGGCTCCCTCAAGGTCCCGTACGGAGACTCGGACACTGCCGCGCCCGTGCACCCGTGCGTTGTCCAGTAGGACGCCGAGAATCTCCGAGAGGGCCGTCCCCGGAACACGCACATCAGCCGGAACGTCCTGGACGGCGTACTGCAAGCGCCTGCCGTTCTCGGCGAACAGCCCGTGCCACAGCACTTCTGTCTCCGCCAGTACCTCTGCCAGCGGTCGGTCCAGTGTCCTCGGATGCATCGGATGTGGCGAGCCGGCCAGTCGCAACACCTCCTCCACCGTGAGGTGCAGACGTCTAGTGCCTGCGAGGGCCTCTTCGAGGACGGGCCGCAGCTGACGGTCGTCAGCCTGTGAGAGGCCTGCCTCCAGGGTGAGCTGGAGTCCAGTCAACGGTGTGCGTAGCTGGTGGGAAGCATTCGCGGCGAAGTCTCTTTCATGCCTCAGGAGCTCGGACAGGCTGTGCAGCATGTCGTTGTGGGTGCGGGCGACCTGGTCGATCTCCGCGATGGTGCTGGGCGCGGCGCGGGCAGCCAGGTCGCCTGCGGTGACCGCCTGACAGTGTCGAGACAACTCCTCCAGTGGCTGTGCGAGGGCTCGCGTCTGGCGCCGGGCGACAAAGACCCCCACCGCGAGGGCGAGCACAGCCGCGCCGAGAAGTACCGCCCAGCCCAGGAGGAAGTGGGCACGCACGGACGACACAGCCGAGGAGGCTCGAACCACGCCGATGACCTGCTCGTCATGAGGAACGGGTACGGCGACGACGAGTTCGCCACCCGTCTCGACATGCGCGATGACGCCGTCGAGTGACCGGCGCACCGCACCGTCACCCGACCTTGGACCACTGCCGGCACGCAACCTGAGGTCAGGGTCGTACAGGCCAAGTTGCTCGCCTGCTGCCGGCTTGGGCAGCTCGACGGGGTCACCGGCCGCGTAGTCAGGATTGACGCGCACGGCCGCCGCCAGCGCCGACCGTTCCAGGCTGTCCCGCTGGTCGGCGTACGAGGACGACCTGATCGCAAAGGCCAGAGGAATCGCGAGGAGGAACAGCGCAACCAGCACCGCCGTGACCGCCACCCGCACGACACGCTGTCTCATGACCTCATCATGCGGGGCTCGGGCACGCTGCCGCGGGGCCCGCCACGCGGTTTTGCCGTCGTCTAACCCCGGCCATGCGAACCGCTAACCGCGCGCTGCCTAGCGTCGCTGTCATGACCGTCCCCTGCTCCGGGAGACGGCACGCAGACGCTTCCCCCAGGAAGGCCGTGGTCATGACAAACGCACGTACTTACGGGGCGGTCGGGCTCGTCCTCCTCGCGGCGGTAACAGCCGGCTGCTCCGGATCCTCCACTGGATCTGGCTCCGGATCGGCCTCGACCAGTGCGCCCGGCAACTCTGCTGCGCCTACTGAGTCGAATCCTCCTGGTGACATCCCCGACAACCAGGCTTACGTCGCCTACCGGCCGACTGGTGCCGGATTCAAGATCAAGGTGCCCGAGGGATGGGCACGTACTCAATCGGATACCGCGACTGTCTTCACGGACAAGCTGAACCACGTTCGTGTGGAGGCTGGGTCGGCATCCTCCGCTCCCACCGTCGCTTCGGTCACCAAGACGGTCGTTCCGCAACTGAGCGGGCAGGTCAGCAAGTTCAGTGGGGCCAAGGTGACCCAGGCGAGGCGGCATGCCGGGCCGGTCGTCCTGCTGAAATATCAGGGCGACTCCCCCACCGATCCCGTTACGGGCAAGGTCGTGCGCGACGCGTTCGAGCGGTACGCGTTCTACCGCCAGGGACGCGAGGTGGATCTCACGCTGTCAGGGCCCGTCAACGCAGACAACGTGGACCCCTGGCGCATCATCAGCGACTCCTTCACATGGCAGTGAGTGAGATCGCCGTGTCCGTCTCCGGATCCCCGTCCCCGCTCCCTCCTGCGGCCCCGTCACAGCATCCACCGGGTATGGCCCTCGCCGCACGCGAGCTGTACCGGTTCTTCCGCGCCGGGGACGAGGAAACCCTCGCTCTGCGTGGGGTGTCAATCGCAGTCCGACGCGGCGAGACGGTTGCAGTGGTCGGGCCGTCCGGAGCAGGCAAGTCCACGCTGCTGTCGTGTCTGGCCGGAATTGACGAGCCGTCGGGCGGCGAAGTGCGCGTTGCAGGCGTACGCATCAGTCACCGCCCCGAGACGGAACGCTCTCAACTACGCGCACGCCACATCGGCATCCTCCTGCAGAGTCGCAATCTTGTGCCTCACTTGAGCGTGCTCGACAACGTCCGCCTCGCACAGAGCTCCGTTCGCGGCCGACCCGATGTGCCGGCCCGGGACCTCCTCGAACAGGTCGGCATGACAGACCGAGCGCAGGCGCTCCCCCAGCATCTGTCCGGTGGCGAGCTGGCACGGGCGGGACTGGCAGTCGCACTAGCCAATTCTCCCGATGTCCTCCTCGCGGACGAGCCCACCGGTGAACTCGACGGCGACACCGAACGACGGATCCTGCGCATGCTGCGCGCTCGCGCCGGCCTCGGTTGCGCCGTGCTGATCGTGACCCACAGCCAAGAAACCGTGCGCGTCGCCGACCGGGTGATTGCCCTGGACGACGGGAGGGCCAGAGATGCCACCACGTGACCCCCTGGACCCTCGCAAAGGCCTGATTGGCCCTGCCGCCCCAAGGTCCGGTAACGCCGACAAGACGCTGGTTCGCTGCCGGGACGCCGCCCTCACTTTCGGCCGAGGTACTAACGCCGTGGTCGCCGTGCACGGGGCGACCCTGTCCGTGCAGCCGGGAGACCGGCTCGCGATCGTCGGTCCCTCGGGTTCGGGCAAGTCCTCCCTGCTGCACCTGTTGGCCGGCCTGGAGCAGCCCACCAGCGGAAGCGTCACCTGGCCCGGGCTCGAAGACGCTGCCCGACACATCGGGCTCGTCCTCCAGGGAGACAGCCTGATCCCAGCACTCGACGTTGCGGAAAACACCGCCCTGCCCTTGGTGCTCGCCGGGATGGCGGACGCACAGGCGCGCCAGGAGGCTGTCACGGCGCTGGCCTTGGTGGACGCTGCCGATCTCGCCCACCGGCTGCCGGAGGAAATCTCCGGCGGTCAGGCCCAGCGCGTTGCGGCCGCCCGCGTCCTTGCCCAGGCACCCCGCCTCATCCTCGCCGACGAGCCGACCGGACGGCTCGACCACACCACGGGCGCTCATGTCCTGTCCGCCCTGCTGACCGCTGCCGACACGACAGGCGCAGCCCTCGTCGTCACCACCCACGATCCGGCCGTCGCCGCACGACTGACCACCCAGCTGACCATGCGCGACGGACGACTGCTTGCCGCGGCGGACGCCGCATCCGACACGGAGGCTCCCTCATGAACACCGCATGGGCCCGCGGCCTGGCCCGCCATCGCACCGGTCGGCTCCTGGCCGCCGCGGCGGGGATTGCGCTGGCCGTCGCTCTCATCGCGGCACTCGGGTCCTTCCTCACCGCGTCGAAGGCGACGATGACCCAGAGGGCGCTGCGCGCAGTCGCCGTCGACTGGCAGGTCGAGGTACAGCCCGGCACCGATCCCACACAGATCCTGTCCCTGGTGCGGCATGCGCCCGGCACCCGCATCGCCGTACCGGTCGGCTACGCCCACAGCAGCGGGTTCACAGCTCGAACCAAGGGCAGTACACAGACGACCGGCCCCGGCATGGTGCTGGGCATCCCCGACGGCTACGTGCGGCTCTTCCCGGGCGAGGTCCGGTCTCTGGCAGGTGCGACCCGAGGGGTCCTGGTGGCCCAGCAGACAGCCTCCAACCTGCACATCGCTCCCGGCGACACCATCGGCATCCGCCTGCCCGGATCAGGGACCCGACAAGTCCGAGTGGCGGGCGTCGTTGATCTCCCCCAAGCCGACTCGCTGTTCCAGAACGTCGGAGCCCCCACGCAGTCCCAGCCCACCGCGCCCCCCGACAACGTCGTTCTGCTGCCGTCCGCCACCTTCGCCTCCCTGACCGCCCACGCGAACGCAGCCACCACCACCCAGATCCATACCTCCCGCAACGCTCAGCTGCCTGCCGACCCTGCCACGGCCTTCAACGCGGTGTCCGGAGCCGCCCGCAACCTTGAGGCCCACGCTTCCGGCGGAGCACTGGTGGGGAACAACCTGGGCGCAGCCCTCGACTCCGCCCGCCAGGACGCGCTCTACGCTCAGATCCTCTTCCTGTTCCTCGGCGTTCCCGGCGCCGTGCTCGCCGCTGCGCTGACCGCATCCGTCGCCGCCGCCGGCGGTGAACGGCGCCGGCAAGAACAAGGCCTCCTGCGGCTGCGCGGAATGCGGCCACGGCGCATCACGGCCCTGTCCGGTCTGGAAGCCGGTCTCGTCGGCGTCACCGGCGGCATGGCCGGGCTCGGCGTAGCCGCACTGACCGAGTTCATGGCCTTTGGATCTGCCTCCTTCGGGACGCGAGCGAGCTCGTGGATCGCCTGGTACGCCGCCGCCTTCGTGCTGGGCACTGCGATCGCTGCCGGCGCCGTGCTCGTCCCCGCACTGCGCGATCTGCGCACCGTGACCGTCGCGGACTCCCTCCGAAGCCAACGTGGCACGGGCGCCCTGTGGTGGATGCGTTACGGGCTCGACCTTGTGCTACTGATCGGCTCCTGGTTCGTCTTCCGGGCCTCGTCAGGGAACCAGTACGCTCTCGTGCTGGCCCCGGAGGGCGTGCCGAGCATCTCCGTCTCCTATTGGGCATTCCTCGGCCCTGCACTGCTGTGGGTCGGCTCCGCGCTCCTGCTGTGGCGCCTCACCCTCATCGCCCTGACCCACGGTCGTGGCGCGCTGACCCGGCTGTCGAGGCCACTCGCCTCGGAGCTCGCAGGGACAGCAGCGGCCATGCTCTCCCGGCGGCGGCGTCCATTGTCTCGTTCGATCGTGCTGCTGGCGCTCGCGGTCTCGTTCGCGGTGTCCACGGCGACCTTCAACGCGACCTACCGCCAGCAGGCGGAGGTCGACGCACGACTGACCAATGGTGCCGACGTCACCGTCACAGAGCCGCCCGGAGCGCAGACGCCACCCTCGGCGGCATCCTCGCTGAAGGTCCCCGGCGTGCGCCATGTCGAGCCGGTCCAGCACCGGTTCGCCTACGTCGGCTCCGACCTCCAGGACCTCTATGGAGTCAGGCCCGACACGATCGCCTCGGCAACCTCGCTCCAGGACGCGTACTTCGCCGGTGGCAGCGCCCGCACGCTCATGGAGCGCCTCACCCGTCAGCCCGACGCGCTGCTGGTCAGCGAGGAGACCGTGCACGACTTCCAGCTGGCACCCGGCGACACCGTCAACCTCCGCATCCAGGACAGCCGCTCCAAGGCACTACGCACGGTGCCCTTCCACTATGCCGGGATCGCCAAGGAGTTCCCGACGGCACCGAAGGACAGCTTCTTCATCGCCAACTCCTCGTATGTGGCAAGGGCGACCGGAAGCAACGCCGTGGGGGCATTCCTCGTGGACACCGGGGGCACCCACCAGAAGGAGGTTGCCGCGCGGCTGCGGCAGCACCTTGGTACCCGAGCGGCCGTCACCGACATCACCCAGACGCGGGGAAGCGTCGGTACCAGTCTCACCTCGGTGGACCTTGCAGGCCTCACCCGGATCGAACTCGTCTTCGCGGTACTGCTCGCAGCCGGTGCGGGCGGGCTCATCCTCGCGCTGGGCCTCGCGGAGCGCCGTCGTACCTTCGCCATCGCCACCGTGCTCGGCGCCCGCCCGGCGCAACTGCGCGGCATGGTGCTCACCGAGGCACTCCTGCTGGCCGTCACCGGCCTGGCCGGCGGCGCGCTCATCGGCTGGGCACTGTCGGAGATGCTGGTCAAGGTACTGACGGGCGTGTTCGACCCACCGCCCGCAGCACTCGCCGTACCCGGTGGGTATCTCTCGCTGACCGCTCTCGCTGCCGCGGCGGCGGTGCTAGGAGCGGCCCTGAACGGAGTGCGCCGGGCGGCTCGACCCGCCGTGGAGGAACTCCGGGACCTTTGACGGTGCCACCGCGCTCTACGCTGCCGACCATGCGCACGCCCATGGCAGCGAACTCAGGCCAGTCCCGTCCTGTGCAGATCCTTGTCGTAGAGGACGACGAGACAATCGGCAGGCACCTCAACACCGGACTGCTGAGCAACGGCTATGCACCGTCCTGGAGCCGGACAGGCTCGGGAGCTCTTGCCGAGGCCACGCAGTCGGCGTTCGACGTGCTCCTCCTGGACCTCGGCCTGCCGGACATGGATGGTCTCGACGTCGCCCGCGTGCTGCGTGCCCGCTTCCCCGACCTGCTGATCCTCATCCTCACCGCGCGCACGGAGGACATCGACGTCATTGCGGGACTCGACGCCGGTGCCGACGACTATCTGGTCAAGCCCTTCAGCCTGTCCGTGCTGCTGGCACGGTTGCGGGCGCACCTACGGCGCCGTCCCATCGCCTCACCCGCGCAGGAGCCCATCCGGCTCGGCGACCTGGTCGTCGATATCACGGCGCGCCGTTGCTCAGTACACGGACGAGACGTCGAGCTGCGCCCGAAGGAGTTCGAGCTGCTGGCGCTTCTGGCCCGGCACGCGGGAAAAGCCGTGTCCCGCGAGACGTTGATGGCCGAGGTCTGGGACGAGAACTGGTTCGGTTCGACCAAGACTCTCGACGTCACCATGACAGGGCTGCGACGCCGGCTCGGCGACGCGGCAGCGCCGTCCTCGCGGCTGCCGGACATCACGACGCTGCGCGGACACGGCTACCGACTCGAGCTCGGCTGATGACCGGCGGGCCGAGCGCCGCGCCATCCGCTCGCCGCGCCGAGGATCGGCGTGTGGCGAGCGCCTGCCGGCCACAGCGACCGTGACCGTAACGCTGTCGGCGCGGCGACCCGACGTGGGATGGGCTCACCTGACGTACCCCATGTGGTCACCCCCCTGGGCCACAGCATCGCGCTCGGGCTCTTGGTCAGGCAGGTGAGCTTGCCGGGACGGGACGGGCGGCAGTGAGTGCGCTGTTGTAGCGACGCAGCAGGAGGGTGGCGGTGGCTGCGAGGCCGGTGAGGAGCCCGAGCCAGACGCCGACGATACCGAGGTTCACAGCGTAGGCGAGGAGCCAGGCGGCCGGCAGTCCGACAGCCCAGTAGCCGATCAGGGTGATGCGGAAGCCGCTCTTGGTGTCGTCGAGGCCGCGGAGCAGACCGACCCCTATGTTCTGGGTGCAGTCGAAGAACTGCAGGAATGCAGTCACGACGAGAAGGTGGGTGGCAGTGCTGAGCGCGTCCTCGGATCCGGTTTCCAGGAACGGGGCAAGGACGAGGCGGGGAACGGTGAGATAGATGAAGCCGACGAGTGTCATGACGGCGGCGGCGCAGGCCAGGGCAGTGTTCTTGATGCGGCGAGCGCCGTCGTGGTTGCCGAGGGCGAGCTCACGGCTGACGTTGATGGATGCTGCGTGGGAGAGGCCGACGGCCACCTGGAACACGATGTAGACGAGCTGGTTGACGGCAGTGTGCGCGGCGAGTGCATCGGGTCCGAAGGAGCCCGCCATCAGGGCTGTGACGGAGAAGAATCCGGCTTCGGAGCCGTAGGTGGCGGCGATCGGGACACCGAGACCGAGGAGGCGCTTGACGGTGGCGACATCTGTGCGGGTGACATCGAGGGCGAGGAGGGGAGCCAGCTCACGGTCCTTCCTCGCGGCGAGGTAGAGGGCGAGGAAGGACAGCAGGTAGACGGTGGAGGTGGCTATACCGACGCCGGTAAGGCCTAGCCGGGGCAGTCCGAAAGTGCCGTGTATGAGCACCCAGTTCAGTCCTGCGTTCACGGCTATGGAGGCGAGGGTGATCTGCAAGAGTGCCTGGGGTCGCCGCATGCCGACGGTGAACTGGCGTATGGCCTGGAACCACAGGCACGGCAGGAGGCCGGGGGCGAGCGCGTACAACATCTTCTGGCTGAGGTCGACTACGGCGGCGTCCTGGCCGAGCCAGGTCAGTGCCTGTCCGATGAGGATCATCACGAACGCGCCGGCAAGACCGGCCAGGGTTGCGACTGCCAGACTCGCGCGGACAATGGCCCGGACCTCGTCGTGTGCCGTCTCCTCCGCGGTCTTGTCATTCGCGTCGACTGCCGCTTGTTCGGCCCGCGCTGCCGCGGCGGCTATCTGGTTGCCGACGGAGGTCACCAGGCCGACGCCCATGGTGCGTACCTGGTTGAAGATGACGATAGCCAGGCCGCCGGCTGCGAGTTCGGCCGTGCCCAAGAGACCCATCATCACGGTGTCGGTGGTCGTCAGGGCGACCTGCGCGAGTTGGGTGAGGATGAGCGGGACGGCGAGGGCGCCGAGTGCGCGGCTGTCACGGAGGAGAGTGGTCAGCATGGGGGTTACCGGTTCCTGCGGAGCTTGGTGAGCAGTTCTGCGACTTGGTGTTCGACCTCGGGGCTCAGGAGATCGCGTTCGGTCATCCAGTCGTCGTTGAAGACTGTGTCCATATACTTCTCACCCCCGTCGTTGACTAGGGCGACCATAGTGGTGCCCGGCGGCAGGGCGGGCAGGCGGGTCAGGGCCTCGTAGACGACGCCGCCGGCCGAACCTCCGATGAGCAGACCGGTGCGGGCCACGGCCCGGCAGGTGGCAAAGGCTTCGACGTCACCGACTTTGACGCCCTCGTCGATGAGGCCGAAGTCGACCAGGGCGCCGATCTCGGCGCCCTCAGGTGTGCCGGTACCGGACTGGTAGTAGTCGTGGGCCGGTCCCCCGAACGCGATGGATCCCTTCGGCTCGACACCGATGACGGTGAACCCGGAGATCAACTTGGCCAGTTCACGGCCCGTGCCACACAGGCCACCGCCGGTGCCGACCGCGCCGATGAGCATGTCGATGCCGCCATCGAGGGCCTCGGCGAGTTCATGCGCGACGGGAAAGTATCCGACACCGTTCGCCGGGTTGTTGTGCTGTTCGGTGAAGATGGTGTTGTCCTGGCCGCGAGCCATGTCCTCGGCCAGCTCCTCGCGGGCAGCGGTGGCGAGCTCCTCCGTGCCGTCGTCGACGACGTAGACGAGTTCGGCACCGAGGGCTTTCATAGCGCGCAGCTTGTCGGCTGCCGCGTGGTGGTCGACGACGGCGGTGAAGGTGTAGCCGCGCTCGGCGGCGATCACCGACAGGCCCAGTCCGGTGTTGCCGGACGTGGACTCGATGATCCGCCCTCCGGTGCGCAGCTCTCCAGCGGCTTCGGCGGCGTCGATCATGGCGCGGGCCATGCGGATCTTCGCGGTGCCGGTGGGGTTGAACATCTCCAGCTTCAGCAGGAGGCGGCTGCCGGTCTCGGTGGTGGCCAGCTCCAGCAAAGGGGTGTAGCCGATCAGGTCGGACATGCGGGAGACCACGGCGGGGCGCTGAAGGGCTCCGGGCATCAGAAAGCTCCTGTGAGGGGGACGGCGCGAGTACGGGCGGGGCCGGCGCAGGTCAGGTGAAGTGGCGGTCCAGTCGCCAGCGCGGCCGAGGCCGGTCGGTGTGGTCTATGACGACCTTGGGCGGCAGCGACAGGTCGTGAAACGGGGACTCGTTGGAGTCCATCTGGTATCCGGCTGCGTTGGGATAGAGCAGGAGGTCCCCGGCGCAGGGCCGGCGAGGGAAGGCGATCTTGCGCCAGGTGAGCATGTCGGATTCCAGGCAGGTGGCCGCGCCCACGCTCGCGGGAAATACGCCGGTGGGCGCGGCAGGGTCCTGGGAGATCAGCAGCGGGTCGGGGAGGTATTCGCTGTTGAACCACTGTTCGGACAGGCTCAGGCTGGTGCCGTTGACGGTCAGCAGCTGGTAGTCGTCGCGGTCCTTGACTCCCTGGACGGTGAAGACGGTGGCCCCTGCCTGGTCCAGCAGGGCACGGCCCGGCTCCAGGAGGAGTTCTACCCCGGCGTCCTTGAGGACCTGCGCGAGGGTGCCCTGGCTGTCCTCGGGCTGGGTCTGGAGCAGCGCGGCCAGAGCCGTTTGTCCGGATGCCGGTGAGTGATAAGGGTAGAAGTCACCGGTTCTGAAGGTCTTGCCCGCGTGGTAGTGCACCGGGCGCTGGGTTTCGAGAAAGGCGTGCCAGCTGTCGGCGTCTGTATAGCTGATGGGCAGGCCGCCACCGATCGAAATCCGGCTGGCTTCCAAGCCGTTGACCCGGGCCTCCAGACACAGTTCGACAAGGCGGGCGGCAAGGTCGGCGCGCGGCTGCAGGGCATAGCCGGACAGGTGGAAGCTGAACCCCTCCACCCGTAGGGCTTCGCCCACCTGGACACACCGGTCCAGGGCGGTGGCAAGCTCCTCGTCGGTCATGCCGAAACGGCTGTGCGGCTGAATCGAGGGCAGGGCACGCAGCAGCACCCGGGCCGGGCGTACCTGTCCGGACAGCGCGATGGTGATCACCGCGTCGAGCTCGTCCAGGGCGTCAACAGCGATCAGGGCGCTGTGCGCGACGGCCAGGCGCAACAGAGCGGCGTCCTTGGCGGGTCCGGTTACGACGAGGTGCTCACCGCGCACACCGTGGCCGAGCGCCTCGCGCAGCTCGGCCACGGATGCGACATCGATTCCCGCCCCGTTCTCGGCGGCGGCTTCCACAAACGCAGCCGCCTTGTTCGCCTTCTTCGCGTAGTAGACGAAGCCGTCGACACCGGCGGCGGCCAAGGTGTCCTGCAGGGCACGGAGGTTGGCGGTAAAGGCGTCGGGCAGCAGGAAGTGGAACGGGCCGCCGAACCCGTGCGCGAGTTCAGGCAGCAGCCCGCTGGCCACCACCGCGTCCGTGGCGGCATCCGGCAGGACCTGAAGGGACGGCCAGTTGACGGTCTTCACTGCCACAGAGCCACCTCAGTGCCACGGCCGGCGTCCAGGGCGAGCTGGGCGAAGCGGTGACCGAGGGCGATGTCGGTGACGACCAGGCCGCTGTTGTAGGCGAAGATCCGCTCGGTGGGCGAGGTGCGTCCTGTGCCGGTGCCGACCAGTACTGTGGGGAACTCGGCATCGACGGACGGCAGTTTGCCGTCGGCGTCGGCCATGTCGGTACCGGTGACGTTCATTTGGGCCTCGCTGGTGGCCACAACCCGGTCCGCGCTGTGCAGGGTGGAGGGTGCAAGGCCGTGCCCGACCAGGACGGACAGCGCGCCTTCCTTGAGCCAGTCGGCCTCTACCGCGGCCGGCGTGTGCCCACCCGCGGTGGCGACGATCACGTCGGCCTCGCCGGCCGCGGCCTGCAGGTCGGACACGATCTCGAGGTCCCGGTCGGGGAAGTGGGTGCGCAGCTCCTTCTGCACGGCGGGAAGGCCGTCGGGGTGTGTGCCGGAGACCATCAGCCGTTCGAGTCCGGGCAGCGCGGTCACGAGGAAGGGCAGGGCAAGGCGGCCCTGTGTCCCGGTGCCGATGACGAGTGCCGTCCGCGTGCCAGGGACAGCAAGTTCCCGGGCCAGCAGAGCGGTCACAGCCGGGGTACGGAGAGAGCCGATGCGCGAGCAGTCCATCATTGCGACGGGTAGGCCGGTGACGTCGTCGTAGAGGGTCAGCGTCGTGTAGTAGTGCTGGTCCTCGCGGCCCTTGTCCAGGCCATGCTTGTAGGAGGTCTTGATGGCGACGACCTCGCGGGTGCCGTCTCGGCCCAGCATCGCGTAGGAGACGGAGTGGCCATCGCTAGGCTTGACGGTGAGCTTGCGCGGATTGTCTGACAAGCCATCCGCCAA
This sequence comes from Streptomyces sp. NPDC101151, assembly GCF_044768335.1. Taxonomy (NCBI): domain Bacteria; kingdom Bacillati; phylum Actinomycetota; class Actinomycetes; order Kitasatosporales; family Streptomycetaceae; genus Streptomyces; species Streptomyces sp. NPDC101151. The sequence continues at coordinate 212,940 of NZ_JBIWPP010000010.1, forward strand.
AGTGCGGTAGGCGCCTTCGACGGTACCGAGCACATCGGTCAGGGATATGTCGATGCCTGCCAGGTCGCTGGTGGACAGGATCCGCAGACGGCGGTCCGGGGGTATCTCGGTCAAGGGATGCCTCCAATCGTCGGGGGGGCGTGTCAGTTCGTGTGCGCTTCGAGCGCGGCCTGGCCGTAGCCGTGCTCGGTGGCTTCCGCATCAGGACGAGTCCGGCGGCCGGGAACGCGTACTGACGCGCGCTTGAGCCAGCGGTCGGCGCCGTCGTAGCGGGCCTTGAAGGGCACCCGGCCGTGGACGACGATGTCGTTGTCGACGACGAGCACCTCCCCCGGGCTCAGACTCACCGCGACCGAGACGCGGGCCAGTTCGTCCGAGAGCCGCGCGTAGGCCCCGCAGTACGCTGCATCCGCGTCATCGAGCGGGGTGTAGGCGGGGTCGAAGCGCAGCGACATGCCCTCCTCGGTGGCGAACAGGGCCGGAACAGGTGGCGGGGCCTGCTCGGTGAAGTTCTGGGCTGCCGCGTAGGCGTCGTCGGGAAGGATCGGCAGGACCGACCGGGTGAGCTGGTCGATGTCGGCGTCCGACAGGCGGGCCCTACGGATACTCGCCGCTGTGGTGGCGATGTGGTCGCGGTTGCGCATGCAGCCGAGCATCAGCAGGTGCGCGCGGCCGGGGTGGAAGGCGTCCTCGGTGTGGGGACTGAGCAGCACGGCGGACGACGCACCGGTCTGCTCGGTCTCATGGCCCGGCGAAGGGACGATGTTGTGGACGAAGCGGCCGTCCTGCTGCCCCTCCCAGGCGATCGGATTACCCATCACGGTGGCCAGAAGGAGCAGGACCAGGTCGTAGACCGCGCCGCTGTCGCCGGCACTCGCCCAGCTGGACGGCGTCCGACCGATCTCGGTGTCGTCCACTTCGAGCCCCCGCAACACGAACAGTCCGTCGGCGGTGTCCACGGGGCGACAGTGGTGGCGCAGCTCGTCGCTGAAGCCGCCTGAGATCTCACGGACGCGTGCGAGCAGCTCAGGGCTGGTGGCGGAGGTGTTGAACTCGGCGAGCAGTTTCTCCGCTGCCTGGCGGAGTTCGCCCAGGGTGCGGGCATCGAGCTGGCGGACGGGCGCGGCTGCCGTGCTCATGGCAAGGAAATCCGTTTCAGTCGGCTGACGGAAGGGGGATCCCGGTCTCTGGCGCCGTTCACCGGGAAACCACCGGCGAACGGTCAACTAGACCGTAAATCAAAGGAGTTGTGGGCAGAGGCGCCGGGGGTGGAGCCCGGCGGCCCATCGAACGCTAGCACTAAACTAAGGTTAGGCATACCTTACTAATGCGTCACGTCACTGAAACGGATTCAGACATGCGTCCCATCACGAACGCCACCTTGCGGAGATGGTTGTCATTAGGGTAGGCAAACCTAAGTCATCCCCGTTGGCTTCAGTGGATCGAGGACGTACGTGAACATGAACAGGCGCCAAGTGCTGTGGGCCGGCGGAGCAATAGGCGTCAGCGCCCTGCTCGCTGCCTGCTCCTCGAACGAAGACGGCACCGCGTCCACTCCGTCGGCAGGGGACGGCAAGCCCAAGAACGGCGGCACCCTGCGCGTGGGAGCCCTGGGCCGCGCGAGCGCCATCACTCGTGACCCGCACGGCACCCAGGCCAACGAGAGCGACTACCTCATCATCGCCCTCGCCTTCGACACCCTCACCGTCCCCGGAGCGAAGTCCAACACGGCGCCACGACTTGCCACTTCGTGGGAGTCGTCGGCAGATCTGAAGACGTGGAAGTTCAAGATCGCCAAGGGTGCGGAGTTCCACGACGGAACGCCGGTGACCGCTGAGGACGTCGTGTGGTCGCTCAAGCGGCTGCGCAACACCCCGTCGGGCGCGGCCCGGTTGCCGGGCATCAAGGCAGACAACATCCGCGCCGAGGGCAGGGACACGGTCGTCCTCGTGTCCGACTACGCCAACGCCGAGTTCCCGGTCCTGACCCGCTTCACCACGTTCGTGATGAAGAAGGGCACCAAGGACTCCGAGCTCGCCAAGGCGCCAGGCACCGGCCCGTTCAAGCTGGACTGGTACCGCGGCGGCAACGCCCGCCTGGTGAAGAGCGACAAGTGGTACGGCCCCGCCGTGCACCTCGACGCCATCGAGGTCACCATGTTCGAGACCCCGCAGGCCATGGCGAACGCCCTGCTGTCCGGACAGATCGACCTGGCCTCCAACGCCGGCGCGGTCGCCGCCCGCACCGCCGAGTCCCGCAAGGACGTCCAAGTGCTGCGGCGCCCCAACGACATGGCAATGCCCGTCGTCATGCGCACCGCCAAAGGCAGCCCCTTCGCGGATGCGCGGGTGCGCGAGGCGATGCGCCTGGTCGTGGACCGCGAGGCGATGGTCAAGCAGGTCCTGTCCGGATATGGCACGGTCGCCAACGACATCCTCGGCACCGGCGACCCTGCCTACGCCAAGAGCATCCCGCAGCGAAAGAGGGACCTGGCCAAGGCCAAGAAGCTGCTGACAGAGGCGGACTTCGACCTCTCGAAGACATACGAGCTGGTCACCACCGAGGACATCGCCGGACTCGCCGATTCCGCGACCCTCTTCGCCAACCATGCCCGCGAAGCCGGTATCAAGATCAAGGTTGTCAAGCAGGAGTCCGGCGCGTTCTGGGAGAAGACCTGGAAGGCCGGGGACTTCTACACCACCTACTGGGGCACCAACGACTCGGTGATCTTCTTCGCTTCCAAGACCATGGTCGGCGACGCCGGACAGAACGAGTCCGGATGGCACGACACGGGCTTCGACACCGCCTACCGCAAGGTGATCGGCACCGCCGACCCCAAGCAGCGCGCAACGGCTCTGAAGGATCTCCAGCAGATCGAGTACGACCGTTCGGGCTACCTGCTGTGGGGCATGGCCGACGGCATCGACCTGGCTGCCGCGAAGGTACAGAACCTGCCCAAGCTCGCCGGCTACGGCCGTGTCCAGCTCGAAGGCGTGTGGCTGCGTTGAGCCGTACGGCCGAGACCGGCCCGGTGGGCGCACCCAGCAGGGGGGCGGCCACCGGCCCACGCCGGGCCATGTACATAGCCGTGCGTATCGCGGGCACGGCCGGGCGCCGCGCGTTGATGCTCGTCGCGCTGCTCGCCTTGGTGTTCGCCGCAGTTGAGGTCTTGCCCGGGGACGCAGCCAGCGCATCGGCCGAGCGCGGGGAGAGCGCGGCGGACGTCGCCACCCGCCGGCACCTGCTCGGGCTGGACCGGCCCGTCCGGGAGCGGTTCTTCGACTGGATGACCGCGCTTCCCACGGGAGACCTGGGCACCTCCGCCCGGGGCCAGAAGGTCACCGACCTGCTCGCCGACCCACTGCCCAACACCCTTGTCCTGGCCGTGAGCGCGTTCGCCATCACTGTGGCACTGTCCCTGCTGCTGGGCTGCTGGGCCGCCGGCTGCCCCGGCCGCCTGACCGACCGCATCATCGGACACACCTCGACGGCCGCGTTCGCGGTACCCGAGTTCGTTGTCTCGACCGCGCTGCTCCTGGTGCTGTCACTGTGGACGGGCTGGCTGCCTGCTGTCACCGTGACCGGAGGCGACGGCAGACCCACCACGTGGACCATGCTGATCATGCCGGTCCTCGCCCTCGTCATCCCACAGACCGGGTGGAACACTCGCGTAGTGCGCGGCGCGATGGCGGACCAGGCGTCCGCCCCACATGTCGAGGCCGCCCACCTCGACGGCCTGCCCCTGCACCGGATCCTGCTGCACCATCAACTGCCCGGCGCCGTCCCCGCCATCGCCACCGGAATCGCCACCTCCACCGGCATGCTCTTCGGTGGAGCCATCGTGGTCGAGACCCTGTTCAACTACCCCGGGCTCGGAACCGTGCTCGCCGGCGCGGTCGCCGCGCGCGACACCCCGCTGATCGCCGGAGTCGTGATGTGCGCCGGTGCCGTCATCAGCCTCGTGCTGCTGGCCGCCGACCTCATCCGCTACGCCACCCTGGGAGCCCGCGCATGACCGCCGCCCTGCCCCTGGCCGACCACCGGCCCACCCGCCGGGCGAAGCCCACCGGGCTCCTCGTGCTCGCAAGCCTGCCTCTGCTGGTGACCCTCGTCGGGCCCCTCATCGCTCCGCACACCATCGACACCCCCGTCACGGCGCCCTTCGCGGCATCTGGCGGCGACGCCCCCCTGGGTGGCGACCAGCTCGGCCGCGACGTCCTGAGCCGCCTCCTCGGCGGCGGCACGCTGTTGGTCGCAGGCGCCCTGCTGGTCGCGGCCGTGGTCACGGTCGCCGCCACCGTGATCGGCTGCATCTCCGTGCTGCGCCCCGCCCTCGGCCGCGCGGTCGAGCGCAGCGCGGACATTGCGATCCTCCTGCCGCCTCTGCTGGGCATCATGCTGATCGCGCTCGCCTGGCCCGGTGGCGGACGCTGGGCCGTGATCGCCGCCGCCATCACTCTCGGTGTGCCCTACGCAGTCCGGGTCGTCGCCGCCGCGGCTTCCCCGTTGACCACGGCCGGCTATGTCGAAGCGGCCCTGGCCCGGGGGGAGTCCACCGCGTACATCGCGCTGCGCGAGATCCTGCCCAACCTCCGAGCCACCGTCCTGACCCTCTTCGGGCTCCGGTTCGTCGACGCCGTCTACGTCATCTCCATGGCGGGATTTCTCCAGATCGGACCGCAGCCGCCGGCTTCCGACTGGTCGCTGATGGTCCGTGAGAACGCCTCCGGCATCCTCCTCAACCCCTGGGCCGTCGTCGCCCCGAGCATCGCCATCGCCACGCTGGCCATCACCGTCAACCTCGTCACCGTCACCCTGGCCCCCGACACCACAGCGAAGGCGGTGACCCGCTCATGAGCGACCTCGCCCCTCCCCACCATAACACCCCCACGGCCACGACCCAGCTGCCGCCGTTCGCCACCGTCACGGGCCTTCGGATACAACTCCACAACGGCACGGTGCTGCTGCCCGACACCACCGCAGTGATCCGGCCCGGGCAGGTCACGGCCCTGACGGGCGCCTCCGGATCCGGAAAGACGACCCTGCTGCGCGCCCTGATCGGCCACCTTCCCCGAGGCGCCACCATCACCGCAGGCACGCTCGACGTCCTCGGCCACACCCCGCATCTCCTGGCAAGCGCTGAGCTGCGCCAACTGCGCCGCACAGCCGTCGCCTACGTCGGTCAGGACCCCGGCTCCGCCCTCAACCCACGGATGACCGTGCGCCGTCTGGTCGCTGAACTCGCAACCGATCCGGCGAACGACGCAGTCATGGACCTTCTTGCCGAGTGCCGTCTGCCCGTCGGCACCGGTATCGCCGATCGCCGGCCCACAGCTCTGTCCGGCGGCCAGCAACGGCGGGTCGCCCTCGCCCGCGCTCTTGCCCGCACCCCCAAGCTCCTCTTGCTGGACGAGCCCACTGCCGGCCTCGACCCGGCGCTGCGCGACGAGATCGCTCACCTCCTGCGCGACCTCGCCACCAGCCGGAACCTGGCGGTCGTCATCGCCACCCACGACACCCAACTGGTCGACCTCTGCGCGGATCACACCATCCGCCTCACCACCAAGACCGTCCCAACGCCACGCTCCGCCCCGGCAATCGCGAAGGGCACCTCGCCGGGTACGCGGGACCAGGCCACCAGCAAGGTCATCGCCGCACACGCGGTCGACGCCTTCTACGGTGTCGGCCGGCACCGCTCTCCGGCCCTGACCGATGTCGGGTTCAGCGCAGCCGCAGGATCGGCTGCCGCCATCATCGGCCCGTCCGGATCCGGCAAAACCACCCTGCTCCGTGTCCTGGCCGGCCTCCATCCCGCAGGCACCGGGCACCTGACGCTCGACGGCATTCCCCTGGCAACACGCGTACGCCGGCGCACCCGCGAGCAGCAGCGACGTATCCAACTCGTCCCCCAGAACCCCCTCGCCGCTCTCAACCCACGGCACACCGTCAGGCATCAGCTGGCCCGGCCTCTACGACTCCATGCAGACACGCCCAAGAGCGCGCTTGCGGACCGCATCACCGAACTTCTCGCCCAGGTGGGACTCCCGGCCGACTACGCCCACCGCTACCCAGGCGAACTGTCCGGCGGACAGCGTCAGCGTGTCTCCATCGCCCGCGCCCTTGCCGCCGGCCCCGACATCCTGCTCTGTGACGAAGTCACCTCCGCCCTGGACGCCGACACCGCGACGGGCGTCATGGACCTGCTCACGTCACTGCGCGAGCAGCACCACACCACCCTTGTCGTGGTCTCTCATGAACACCATCTCGTCGCGCGCTACACCGACACCGTCCACCTCCTCGACGCCGGCCGCATCACGGACAGCGGTCCGACCGCCCGCATCCTGACCAAGACGTAGAACCAGGGCCGCGCCGCCATGCTCGGTCCCGGGCTGGGAGGCCGCCGGGACATCTGGTGACCGGTGACGTGTGTCGCCGACGCGTCCAGCGTCAGATCGCGACCTCTTCGTCGGTATTTCCGTCATGGGGCCGGGCCAGCCCGTGGTCGTAGGCGAAGATCACGGCCTGGACGCGGTCGCGGGCTCCGATCTTGGCCAGGACCCGGCCGACGTGGGTTTTCACGGTGGACTCGGACAGGACGAAGCGTGAGGCGATCTCACGGTTGGTCCAGCCCTTGCCGATGGCGACGAGAATCTCGCGTTCACGGTCGGTGAGGCTGCTCAGCCTCGGATCGTCAGCGAGGCCACCTGCGCGGGGCACGAGCTGGGCGAACTCGTGCAGGAGGCGGCGGGTGAGCGCGGGAGCGATCACGGCGTCGCCGACGGCGACGGCCCGGATCCCGGCGAGAAGCTCCTCGGGGCGGGCGTCCTTGAGCAGGAAGCCGCTGGCTCCGGCGCGCAGGGCGGCGTGGACGTATTCGTCGAGGTCGAACGTGGTGAGCACGAGGACACGGGAACGGTCGCCCGCGGCAGTGATGCGGCGGGTTGCCTCGATGCCGTCCACGCCGGGCATGCGGACGTCCATCAGGATGACGTCGGGGCGGAGTTCGGCTGCCATACGCACCGCTTCCCCACCGTGCGTGGCCTCGCCTACGACCTCCGTCTCGGGAATCGAGTCGAGGAGCATACGGAATCCGTAGCGTTGCAGCGGTTGGTCGTCCACGATGAGCACGGTGGTCACTGAGCACCGCCTGGGGATACGAGGTTGAGGGTTGCCTGCACGCTCCAACCGCCGCCGAGGGGACCCGCGCTGAGAGTCCCGCCGTAGAGAGCTGTCCGTTCGCGCATACCCACCAGACCCTGCCCTTCCTCGTTCGCCGGACCAGGACGGGCGGACGTGGCATCGGCCGGGCCGCCGTCCTGGACCGTGACGGTCAGCTCAGTGTCCTTCAGGACGATCGACAGGTTCACCCGGGTGTCGACTCCGGCGTGCTTGAGCGTGTTCGTGAGGGCCTCCTGAACGATGCGGTAGACCGTCAGCTGTACCCCGCTGTCGAGTGCGTCCACCTCACCAGCGGTCCTGTAGACGACCGCCAGGCCCGCGGCACGTACCCCTTCGCAGAGTGCCTCGATGTCCGTGAGGCCGGGCTGTGGGCTGAGTTCCGGCCTGTCCGGTGAGCCGTCCGATGCCTTGCGCAGGACGCCGAGCACGCGCCTCAGCTCTCCAAGGGCCTGACGACCCGTGTCACCGATGATGAGAAGGGCTTCCCTGCCCCGTTCCGGAGCAGCGGCGCTGGCGTAAGCCCCGGCGTCCGCAAGGGTGATGATGACGGACAGGTTGTGGCCGACGATGTCGTGCATTTCGCGGGCCACGCGGGCCCTTTCGGCCGCTGCGGCGAGCCGGCTGCGCTGGTCGCGTTCGATTTCCAGCCGAGTGGCCCGGTCCCGCAGTCCCGCCAGCTGGGCCCGGCGAATGCGCACCACGAGGCCGAGTGCCAGGGCCGCGGTCGCCGTACTCAGGAGGAAGAACAACGTATCCCAGACCGAGACCGCCACCGACACCCGCACCGCGACCAGCGACATAACACCCGCCATGACCCCGCAGGCCCAGGGCAGCTGCCGCAGCCGCCCGTGCAGGGCGAGGCTGTACAAGGCGATGAACAACGCGATGTCCGCGCGCAGCGCAGCACCCAGCGACCACTGGACGACAAAGACTACCGTTACGGCGCCGAACGCGGCCGCGGGTTTGCGGCGGCGCCACAGCAAGGGCAGGACGAGCCCGGCTTGCAGCGCGAGCATCCCCACGACCGGTAGCTGCGTGAACGCGAGCCGGAAGCGCCGCGGGCCGTCGCCGTCACCGCCATGTGCGTCGAACAGGTCGGGCAAGCAGAACATCAGGAAGACCAGGATCACCACCGCGGTGTCCAGCACCCACGGATGTGCCCGGTCGGCCAGGCGCAGCCGCTGGCCGACCCGGGACATACGGGCGACCAGCGGCCCCATTCCGCCGATTTCTTCGATGGGCGCTGTGGCCTCGGACGTCACGGGGGTCACCTGATCATCATGCAGGGTGTCAGACGTCGCTGCGCAGCAGCCGGTACGCCGCCCCGGACAGTGCCAGCGCGGTCCAGCCGAGGAAGACCAGCAGCCCGGCCCCGGGTGACAGGCTGGTGGCGTCATGGGTCAGGGCGAACATCGACTCCCCCGCATTGCTCGGCAGATAGGGGCTGATGTTGTCCTTCCAGGAGCTGGGGAGCAGGGTGGCCAGTCCGGGGATCAGCATCAGCGTGGCGACCAGGACCGAGATTCCGCCCGCCACCGAGCGGAGCAGCGAGCCCAGGGCCGTGCCGATCACGCCGACCAGGCCCAGGTACAGCCCGGCTCCCAGCAGGCTCCGGAGAACCCCGGCGTGCGAGAGGTCCATGGCCGCCGGTGTGCCGTCGACGATCCGGCTGCCGAAGAGGAAGGCGACGAACACGCCGAGTGTGCCGATGACCAGCGCCACCAGGCCGAACACGGCTGCCTTCGACCAGAGCACCGGGAGACGACGGGGTACCGCCGCCAGGGTGGATCGGATCATGCCGGTCGAGTACTCCCCCGCGGTGACCAGCACACCGAGGACACCCAGGGCCAACTGGGCGAAGTTCGTGCCGAAGAGCGAGAGACTCACCGCGGTCGAACGGGCGAAGTCCCGGTCCATGTGACCGGAGCCGACCCCGGACTTGTAGCGGCTCGCGGCGATCAGCCCGAACGCGATGAGGAACAGCAGTCCCAGCCCGAGCGTGATCCAGGTCGACCGCAGCGACCAGAGTTTGGCCCATTCCGAGGCAAGCACGCGCCGACCGGTCACCCGGTAGGCGGGGCGTGCGGGCGCGGTGGGAGCTGCTTCGGTGGGCACCGTGAGGGTACTCATGCCGGCCTCCCGAGAGGCTCGCGGGTCTGGGTGCTGGTGGTGGATCCGTGGTACTCCACGGCATCCTTGGTCAGGTTCATGAAGGCCTCCTCCAACGACACCTGACGCGTGCTCAGTTCGAACAGTGCAAGCCCGTGCTCGGCGGCCCTCAGGCCTATCTCGCGCGCGGTCAGCCCGGTGACCTGCAACTCCTCGGAACCGATGCGTCCGGTGATGTCGACGCCCGGGCCTGCAAGGACGTCTCTCAACCGCGCCGGGTCCTGCGCGGCCACGTGCACGGTGTCGCCGCCCGCCTCGCGAACCAGGTCCCGCACGGTGGTGTCGGCCAGCAGACGGCCGCGCCCGACGATGATGAGGTGGTCCGCCACCAGCGATACTTCGCTCATCAGGTGCGACGACACGAACACCGTGCGTCCCGCCTCGGCAAGCGACGTCAGCAGGTTGCGGATCCAGAGCACGCCTTTGGGGTCGAGTCCGTTGACGGGCTCGTCCAGCATCACCGTCTGCGGGTCGCCCAGCAGAGCCGCAGCGATGCCGAGCCGCTGGCCCATCCCGAGGGAGAAGGAACCTGCTCGCTTCGCGGCCACGCTGCCCAGGCCGGCGATTTCGATGACCTCGTCGACTCGGCGGCGGGGGATGCCGTGTGTCAGCGCCAACGCCCTGAGGTGGTTGAAGGCCGATCGGCCCGGGTGAATCGACTTGGCCTCCAGCAGGGCGCCGACCTCCTGGAGCGGTGCCCGATGCCGGCCGTAGTGGTGGCCGTTCACCGTGACGGATCCGCTCGTGGGGGCGTCCAGGCCGACGACCATGCGCATCGTTGTGGACTTGCCTGCTCCGTTCGGGCCCAGAAAGCCGGTGACCGTCCCGGGCTTCACGACAAAATCCAGGCCGTCGACGGCCGTCTTCTCGCCGTACCTCTTGGTCAGCTGCCGTGCGTCGATCATTGGCGCTCTTTCTCTCGGGCTCGGCGTCCGTCGGATCTGACGCCTCACCCTCAACCTAAGGTCGGGATCCTCCCGGAACGGTGGTACCGAGGGCTGAACTCGGGCGTTCCGGTGGTACCGCGGTACTAGGCGAAGACGGACCGGCATTGCGGGGATGGCACGGCATGTGAAAGTCCACGCTTATCACTGACTCAATCAACCTGACCAGGGGTTTCGTCAAGGCATTCAGGTTGCATTCAGGCTGTCCGCACGGTTTTGAAACTCATGCCTTAGAGGCCTCAAAACAATGGCAAAAGCATCTGTGGAACCAGGAGTTCGCCGTGCCATCGTGCTCTCCATGACCACACAGCACGTTCTCGACGACCGCCCCCTCGTTCCCCTCCGCGCCATGGCGAACAAGGTGCCGGAAGTGACCGTCTACTTCTGGATAATCAAAGTCCTCACCACGGGGATGGGCGAAACGGCGTCGGACCTGCTCGCACGTCTCCTCGGCCCGGTTCCGGCGGTCGCGCTCGGTGGTCTGGCCCTCGTGGCTTCCCTGGCCGTTCAGTTCGCCGTCCGCCGGTACGTCCCCTGGATCTACTGGACCGCCATCGTCATGGTGAGCGTGTTCGGCACGATGGCGGCCGACGTCCTGCACGTCGGCCTCGGCATCTCCTACACGGTCTCGACACCGCTCTTCCTCACCGCACTGGCCGCCGTATTCGCCCTTTGGTACGCAAGTGAGCGCACACTGTCGATCCACAGCATCCGCACCCGCCGCCGCGAGGCGTTCTACTGGGCGGCCGTTCTCGCCACCTTCGCACTCGGCACCGCGGCCGGCGACCTGACCGCCACCGGCGGCTTCGGATACCTGGGCTCCGTCGTGCTCTTCGCCGCCGCGATCTGCGTACCCGCCGTCGCCCACCGCTTCACCGGCCTGAACGCCGTCACCGCTTTCTGGACGGCCTACGTGATCACCCGTCCCCTCGGTGCCTCCCTCGCCGACTGGATGGCGCTCGGCCACGCCCGGGGCGGACTCGGACTGGGGCTCGGTCCGGTCACCCTCGCCTGGACGGTTGCCATCGTGTGCTTCGTGGCCTACCTGGCCGTGTCCCGTCAAGACGCCGAGCGGTAGGCAATGTGCCGGCGAGGCTCGAGCGGCAGGTGCCAGTTGTAGTGGTGCCCGCCGCTCGATGGCTGCCTCTCTGCTCCGGAATGGCGTGCCGGACGCCACATCTGCAAAGGCCAGCATGGATCTTGCCGTCGCAACAAGCCTGGTCCGCGGCCACATCGTCCGGGAGGTAAGGGGGCGTTCCCGGGCCAAGGCGGAATGCCCGGCCTCCATGGAATCGGCGCTGTTCAGCCGGCAGGCGGTGGCGCCGTCGGCGGCTCAGGCAGCCACCTGGCAATCACCCACAGACACATCCCGAGCCAGCCGATGGCGAACAGCCAGCCGCCGACGACATCGGTGAACCAGTGCACACCCAGGTAGACGCGGGTCAGCCCGACCGACACGCCCCAACAGCCGATGACCACCCGCAGCGGCGTCGCTCCGCGAGGGGCACGCAAGGTGACCGCCACGATCAGCAGACCGGCGGTGATGGCCGCCGTGGTGCTGTGGCCCGAGGGGAATGCCCAGCCTGTGGCGTGCGTGGCCCAGTCGGACGTCGGCGGTCGGGTGCGGTGAACGAGTTCCATCACGCCGTACCGCAGGGCCTGGCCCGCGGCCAGACACGCGACGCACAGGGCAACGGCGCTCAGCCGGTGCCTCACTGTCCGTCCCGCGACCAGGCCGGCCAGCACGGCCAAGGCGTAGGGGATGACACCGGTCCCCGTGGCGGTCACCCCACGTGCCAGGATCACTGCGGTCTCCGGGCGGTGCACCACCGACCAGGAGAGCAAGCGGCTGTCCAGACCAAGCGGCGCCCCGGCATGGGCGACAATCAGCGCGGCCAGCGCACCGAAGAGGATGCACGCGCCGAGGCCGGCCGTCACGGTCGGGCGGAGGCCGTCCCGCCGGCTCATGCCGCGAGCAACCGGGCGCCCAGCGGCTTGGTGCTGAGCCACCGGGCCAGCGTCTGCACCCGCTTGCGCAGCACGAGCATCGCCACCAGCGTCACGAGTCCGCCGACGACCACTCCGGCCAGGACGTCGTGGGGGTAGTGAGCGCCGACCCACACCCGGGAGACCGCCATGGCCAGCGCCCCCAGAACAGCAACCGCCCCGAGTCGGCGTGAGACGAACACCAGCGCCACAGCGGCTCCCGCGGCGATCGCCGCGTGGTTGCTGGGGAAGGCCCAGTCACCCGGCGCCGGACATGCCTCCAGCGTCCTCACGTGCAGACTCTGGCACGGTCGGTCCTCGCGCACCAGGAGCTTCACGATCATGTCGACGCCGTAGGCAAGGACCACGACCACCGGCACGAGCAGAGCAGTCACCGCCGCGGCGGCCCCGGCACGGCGTGCATGCCACCAGCCGACGATCATGAGGACGGCAAACAGGCCGAGCCCGAGCGTGGTCCAGACCGAGACCGTGTCGTCCAGCCAGTCGGGGGCGCGCTGAGCCAGGTGCACCACGTCCTCGTACGCGGTGCCGTCGATCGTCGAACCGTCCATGGCCAGGATCACTGAGGCCCTCCGTTCGGCCTGGCGGCCCGGCGGCTGCGCAGTGCCTCGAAGAGCAGCGGGAGCAGCGACACGACGACGATCACCGCCACCAGCGGCAGCAGGTAGCGGTCGACGTTCGGGACCGAGGAGCCCAGCGCGTAGCCGGCCAGGATGAGACCGACGGTCCAGATCAGGCCGCCAATCGTCTGCCACAGGGTGAACGTCCGCGCCGGTACCTCCAGGGCGCCCGCCATCGGGTTGAGGACAGTGCGCACCACCGGGATGAACCGGGCCAGCACGACCGCCTTCGCGTGCCCGTACCTCTCCAGCAGTTCCTCGGCCCGCTCCATCCCCTCGTGCAAACGCTGCGACCGGCTGCGGGCCACCAGTGCTCCGCCCGCCTTCCGGCCGATCAGGTATCCGCACTGGGCACCGGCGAGCGCACCGACGGCCGCCACGACCAGCAGCGGCCCCAGTGACAGCTTCACGGCCCGGTCCGCAGCCCCGGTGCACAGGAGGCCCGCCGTGAACAGCAGCGAGTCACCGGGCAGGAAGAACCCGATCAGCAGTCCGGTCTCGGCGAACAGCACGACGCCGACGCCCAGCACGCCGAAGGCGGTCAGCAGGGACTGGGCGTCAAGCACGTTCACGGCGAGCTGCGACGCGAGCTGGAGCGGTGTGGCCATGCGACCCCTGGCCCCTTCCTGGGAACGATGAGTAGGCGAACAATCAGAAGCGATGACTACATCGAAGTAGACTGTCTACCGAACTGTAGACGATAAGCGAGCCAAAACGCTCCCACCCGACGACGTGGAACATCGGTCTCACTGCTCGACCGCGCTGCCGAGTGGCACTTCGTCTGCCCGGCCGGCGGCCCGATGCTTCACCCGTCACGGTGCGCGGTACTGGCGGCTTCAGGCCTTGTGGTTCCGCAGCAGCAGCGCGGCCGAGCGCCGGATTACGATGAGTCCGTCGCCTTCGGCAGGATGGGCGCATGACCGAGATCCGCACACCCCGCCTCCTCCTCCGTAGCTGGCACGACGACGACCTCACGCCCATGGCGGACATCAACGCGGACCCCCGGGTCATGCGCTGGATCGACGCGCGACCTGGACCACACGGCCGAGGACGTCGAACGGTGGGAGGAGGAGTGGGACGAAGAGGGCTTCGGACTCTTCGCCGTCGAGCTGCTGGCCTCCGGCGAACTGATCGGCTTCACAGGACTGTCCGTGCCCGAGTTCCTGCCGGAGGTGATGCCCGCCGTGGCAATCAGCTGGCGGATCGGCTCACAGTTCTGGGGCCAGGGATACGCCTCCGAAGCCGCCCGCGCCATCCTGGAGTTCGCTCTCCAGGACCGCGGCCTGGACCGCGTCCTCAGCATCAACCGGGTGGGGGACAACGCCTCCGAGAACGTCATCCGCAAGCTCGGCATGGTGCCCGAGCGGGAGACAGCACACCCGATGTACGGCTACCCGCTGCGCATTCACGCCATCGACCTCACCGAGTTCCAGGCATGAACCGGCCGAGCCGTCGATCACCACAAGACAGTCGACCACTGCCCCTGCGTCCCCGGACGCAGGAGGCATTGACGCGCGGGTACCCGCGCTGGTCGTCGGGCCAGGGCGCTACCTCAGGTCGCGATGAGTGCGCGACCGAGCCAGTCTTTACTGTCGCGTACGCCAGGCAGGGCGAAGAAGTAGCCGCCGCCGGTGGGAGAGATGTAGTCGACCAGGGGCTCGTCGATCAGCCGGGTCTGCACAGCCTCGAACTGGCGCTTGACGTCCTGCTGGTAGCTGCAGAAGACCAGGCCCATGTCGAGGTTACCGACGTTGTCCACGCCCCGGTCGTAGTTGTAGCCGCGGCGCAGGATGCGGGAGCTGTCGGTCCTGGCGGTACGCGGGTTGGCGAGTCGGATGTGCGAGTCCAGAGGGATCGCGTTGCCCTGCGGGTCCTTGGCGTAGTTCGGGGAGTCGGTCTCCTCGGCTCCATCGAGCGGGGCGCCGGTGTCCTTGCGGCGGCCGAACATCTTCTCCTGCTCGGCGAGAGAGACCCGGTCCCAGAACTCGACCAGCATGCGGATGATCCGGATCACCTGGTAACTGCCGCCCTTGGCCCAGGCGGGCTCGCCCTGTCCGCCGCCGACCCAGATCAGCTTGTCCGTCTCGCGAGCAGAGTTGACGTCGGGGTTGGCGATGCCGTCCTTGAAGCCGAGCAGGTTGCGCTGGGCACCGGTGGGTCGCGGGGTGTTCTGGAAGCCGTCGATGCGCCACTTGATCTGCATGGCACCCCGGGTGTGCCGGGCGATGTCGCGCAGCGCGTGCAGCACAGTGTCCTGACTCTGGGCGCAGATCTGCAGGGACAGGTCTCCGTGGCACTCGGCCGCGTTCAGGTTGTCGTTCGGGAAGGTCCGCATCGGGGTGAGCCGGGCGGGCCTGGCCGTGGCGAGACCGTAGCGATCGTCGAAGAGCGAGGCGCCGACGCCGACGGTGACAGTGAGGCCGTCCGCGGGGACCTCGGGGCCGAGGATGCCGTTGTCGGAGGGCGGCGCACCGACGCCCAGGTC
The DNA here is from genome assembly GCF_044768335.1 of Streptomyces sp. NPDC101151. Taxonomy (NCBI): domain Bacteria; kingdom Bacillati; phylum Actinomycetota; class Actinomycetes; order Kitasatosporales; family Streptomycetaceae; genus Streptomyces; species Streptomyces sp. NPDC101151. The sequence continues at coordinate 228,344 of NZ_JBIWPP010000010.1, forward strand.
GATGGGGCTGCCGCCAGAGGTCAGAAAACGGGCCCGTTCGGTGATGACGCGCAGCAGCTCGGCCAGTCCCGGGCGGTCGTCGGCGATGACGTCCAACGAGACAAAGGTGGCGGCGGCCGGTGCCGGGCTGACGATGCCGGCCTGATGGGCACCGTGGAAGGAGAACTTCGCGGTGCTGTCTGTCTCCGCCGGTTGGGCCTGCACGGTGCCCCCCGTCTCGCCGAGGGCGAAGCCACCGCCGGCCAGGACCGTTCCGGCGGCACCGGCGCCCAGCGCGGTCCGCACGAAGGAACGGCGGGCAGGACCGACGGGGCAGGCCGACGGGTCGGCAGTGGACATCGCAGGGTTCCCTTCAGGGTGCGGCTGTACGGTGGCCATCAGGCGGACTTCCGAATCTCGAGGAGGTCCGGGATCGGGGCAAGGTCTTCCAACAGTTGCCCGGTGGCCCCGTCGAGACGCTGCTTGTAGGCGGCGGCGAGCTGCTCGGCGGAAGTCCAATCGGTGCCGCGGTGAGCTGCGTCAATGAGTTTCTGCAGTCGGGCGATGTCGACGTCAACCGTCGGGAGCAGCTTGGGTGCGCGGCTGGTGAGCAGTGGCTTGAGGACAGTGACCAGTTGGCGGGTTCCGGCGAGGTTCGCGTCCGCGGTGGCGAGGTTCGTGCCGCTCCCCTCGTCCGTGTCGCCGGTCAGCTCGAACTGGAGCGTGTTCTCCAGAATCTCGTGCGTGCGCAGCGGCAGGTCGCCGGGGTCGAAGTCTTGATGCGGAAACACCGCCTGCAGTCCTGCGGCGTCGGCGGCCAGTTGCTCGGCCGAGGCCGTGAGTGAGGCCGCCGACTCACCGTGCCACAGGCCATACTCGATGCGGTGGAATCCGGCGAAGTCCTTGTCGTGCACGCCGTTGGGCAAGCCGTCAGATCGGCCGTTGATCTTCTGGTCGAAGTCCTCGAAGGTGCCGTAGGCGGCGCCGAGAGAGGCGTAGGTCCGGTGGGCGGTGAGCCAGTCGGTGCGGGCCTTGCCGAGATGGTCGCCCTTGATGTCGGCAGCGAGGCTGCGGGTCTGGTCGACGAGAGTGGTGAGCCCCTGCTGAACGTACGACTTGTACTGGTCGAGGGGACCTGCGAGGTCCTGTTCCGAGACGGGTACGACCGCCTTGACCGTGCCTCGGCCCGTGACGCGGACAGCCCTGGAAGTGACTGCCGTACCGCCGGTGGGCACGCACCGCCACGCATACGTGCCCCCGGCGACCGTGGCGATCAGCGCACGGGTGGTACCAGGTGCCAGCCCCTCGATCTCGCCGTAGACGGCACTCGTGGCCGGGTCGACGAGGTATACCTCGGAGGTCTTGTCTCCGGTGTTGTGCATCTGGAAGCTCTGCCGACCAGGCTTGGGCGGGGTGAATCCCTTGCCGCACTCCGTTGGGGATACGGCGATGGTCTGGGCGGCTTCCGGCTTGGGGCGGCCGAAGGTGACGGCCAGGGCTGCGATGACCGCCGGAACGACGACAACGGCAACGGGAACCACCCAGCCTGGTCGGCGAGGGGCGGGCGGCGGGGCGTCCTGCTCGGAGACCTGCTTCTCGGAGGCGGCCTTGGGTGTCGCGGCGCCGACCCCGCGGGTGAACAGTGCCATGACCACGGTGAGGTAGCCGACGTAGCCGATGACCTGCAGCCAGGTCATGATCGGTGTCAGATTGAAGACGCCCTGGATCAGGGTGCTGTACCAGGAGCCGGCGTCGATGCTGCTGCTCAGGTCGATGACGTACGCCGTCTTCCCCGGCAGTACGCCGCCCTCCTGAAGGTCGCGCAGGCCGTAGCCCAGGACACCGGCCGCGATGACGATCAGGACGGCGCCGGTGGCCGTGAAGAACTTGGTCAGGTTGATCTTCAGGACGCGCCGGTACAGGCCCCAGCACAGCCCGGCCGCAAGAATCACGCCGATCGCCGCGCCCGTGAGGGGGCCAGCGGACTCGCCGGCCGCCTGGGCGGTGGTCCACAAGAACAGGGCGGTCTCCAGGCCCTCGCGACCGACCGCGAGAAACGACGTGACGATCAGCACGCCCGCGCCCATGGTGAGCGCGCCGGCGACCTTCTCCTTGATCTCGCCGGAGAGGCTGCGCGCCGAGCGGCGCATCCAGAACACCATGGCGGTGACGAACGCGACGGCGATCACGCTGAGGGTGCCGCCGAAGCTCTCCTGGGCGGTCGCGGACAGGGACGCGGCGGTGAAGGTGAGTACGGCGCCGAAGCTCAGGGCGAGCGCGATCGCCGCGAGGACCCCGGTCCACACCTGCGGCAGCCGGGACCGGGCGTCGGCCCGCACGAGGGTCGCGACGAGGATGGAGACGATGAGTCCCGCTTCGAGTCCTTCCCGCAGCCCGATCAGGAAGCTCGGAAACGCGTCATCCCACATGTGACCCTCCCCGCCCACCTTCGACCGCTCCCGCGACGATTAGCGTAGGCACACCTAAGTTGGACGGATCCATGATGACTACTGGACTGTAGTCAATCGCTCACGTGAAGGTAATTTCAGGGGCAAGTTCCGTGGTGACGACAGGTGCCGCGGCGACGACACCCCTTGGGGCAACGGAGCTCCGCGCCTCGAACGCGAGCAGGCAGTCGGCCGAGCCGACACAGCGCAGCACGGTGCGGCGGCCGCGCGGCGCGACACGAGACCCGGTCGCCTCAATTCACGAGGCTTAGGTAAACCTTTCCTTACTGTCTACAGTTCAGTAGACTCCGCTCGGTCGGCGCTACCGCCTGCCCTTCCCCCTTTGCATGAAACGAGGCCCACCCATGTCCGTGAGACCCCACCACCTCCTCGTCGGAGCCGTCGTGGCAACTGCCGTCTCCCTGACAGGATGCACGCAGAAGAACCACGGCGGCGACGACGCGGTCCGGGTGACGGCCTCGGACTCATCCTGCAAGGTCTCCAAGACCCGGTTCCCTGCAGGTCAGCTCACCCTGGACGTGGAGAACAAGGGCGCCGAGGTCACCGAGGTGTACGTACTGTTCCCCGACGACCGGATAGCCGCGGAGCGCGAGAACATAGGCCCGGGCACCACGACTTCGATCACTGCCGAAATCAAGGCAGGCGACTACGAGATCGCATGCAAGCCGGGGATGAAGGGCGACGGCATCCGCCAGAAGGTGACGGTCACCGGCGACAACACGGCTGCCCGGCGCAGCCCCGAGGCGGACGCCGCTGTTGCTGCCTACCGCAGCTACGTTCTCGCACAGGCTCAGGAGACACTCCCCAAGGCCAAGGCGTTCGCCGACGCGGTCAAGGCCGGAGACGTGGCAAAGGCCAAGAAACTGTACGCGCCCTCAAGGATCGGCTGGGAGCGCACCGAGCCCGTCGCCGAGTCGTTCGGAGACATCGACCCCAAGGTCGATGTCCGCGAGGACGGCCTGGAAGCCGGACAGGATCCAGCCAAAGACTGGACCGGTTGGCACCGCCTGGAGAAGGCACTGTGGCAGGACGGCAAGATCGGTGACGGGGAGCAGCAGCTCGCCGATCAGCTCATGGCCGATCTGAAGACCTGGGTGAAGAAGGTCGGTCAGGCGGAGATCACGCCCACGTCCATGGCGAACGGCGCTAAGAGCCTGCTCGACGAAGTCGCTCGCAACAAGGTCACCGGGGAAGAGGAACGCTACTCGCACACCGACCTGGTCGACTTCAAGGGCAACCTGGACGGCGCCCAGAAGTCCTATGAACTGCTCAAGCCCATCGCGGCGAAGAACGACACGAACCTGGTCAAGGAATTGGACGCCCAGTTCGTCTCGCTGAACTCGCTCCTCGGCAAGTACCGCACCGGTACCGACGACGACGGCTTCACCTCCTACGACAAGGTCGGCCAAGGGCAGCGCAAGGACCTCTCGGACGGCGTGAACGCACTCGCCGAACCGCTGTCCAAGCTCGCCGCCGCCGTCGTCAAGTAGCCCGGAAGGACCAGCCCGTTCATGTTCGGCAATTTCCTCATCGGACTGCGCGAAGGCCTCGAAGCCAGTCTCGTCGTCTGTATCCTCGTCGCCTACCTCGTCAAAACGGGCAACCGCCGTCAACTCCCGCCCCTGTGGGCCGGCGTCGGCCTCGCCGTAGGCCTGTCCCTGGCCTTCGGCGCCCTCCTGCAGTTCGGTTCCTCCACCCTTACCTTCCAGGCCAAGGAAGCCCTCGGCGGCACCCTGTCCATCCTGTCCGTCGCCCTGGTCACGTGGATGGTCTTCTGGATGAGACGCACCGCCCGCCACCTCAAGAGCGAACTTCAGACCAAGCTCGATGCCGCTCTGGCCGTCGGCACGGGAGCACTGGTCGTGACCTCCTTCTTCGCCGTCGGCCGCGAAGGCCTGGAGACGTCCCTGTTCATCTGGACCGCCGTGCAGGCCACCAACGACGGAATCCGTCCCCTCGTCGGCGCAGTCCTGGGACTTGCCACCTCCGCGGTGCTGGGCTGGCTCTTCTACAAGGGCGCCCTGCGTATCAACCTCGCGAAGTTCTTCCGCTGGACCGGTGCCATGCTCGTCGCCGTGGCCGCCGGTGTCCTCGCCTATGGCATCCACGACCTGCAGGAAGCCGATCTCCTGCCCGGTCTGCGCCGCCTCGCCTTCGACATCAGCACCACCATTCCGCCGGACTCCTGGTACGGCACCCTTCTGAAGGGCATCTTCAACTTCCAGCCCGATCCGACCGTCCTCCAAGTGATCGTCTGGGCTTTGTATGTCATCCCGGTCATGGGGCTCTTCCTCGCCCCGGAACGAACCCGGAAGGCGCCCCGGCCCCAGAAGGCTGCCACGCCCACCCATGCCGGCTGAGCTTCCCGCTGACGCCACTCTCGCTCGTCCCGAGTGGGTCTTGGCTCCGTCCCGCGTACCGACTTGTCTCTCCGGCGTTCTTCCCGGCCAAGGATGAGTGAGCAGGGAGAGTTGGTGTACGAACCGGAGGAACTGATCACCGAGCCGGAGACCGACGAGCGTGCGGCCCGCGTTGTCACGTGGCTTGACGCGCAGAGAGACGTCGAGCGCACACTCTCCGAGCCTTTGGGCGGGTTGCCGAGCCTGCGAGACGAGTCGATATCGCGTATGGCTGACGTGCTGCAGGGCATGGCACTTGGACTCGGGATGAGCGCTGCGGCCATGTGGGCGGGAGTGCCGGACCGAGTTCTGCAGAGCTGGCTGAAGAAGGACTCCGCCTTCGCCGCAGCCGCGAAGTCGGCGAGTGATCTGGCAGCCGCACACGGGCTGCAAACTCGCGGCAAGGTGACACCAGCGAAGCTCCGGGTCGCGCTGATCGCCATCAGCCGGGGTGAAACCTGGTCAGCGGCTGCCGTTCTGGCCGGATTCTCGACGCGGCAGTACCGCAAGTTGTGGGGGTCCTCGCCCATGATGGTCGCTCTGGTGAATGCAGCACGGAGGGCACGACGGCTCAGGACCTCTTCCCCTCAGCCGAACACCTCTGCTCCCGATCACAAGGGCTACCGCCTCGTGCAGTATGACGCTCCCGGGTCGGAAGGTGACTGAGCCCCGAGGGTGGCCGTCAAACCGTGTCCGTGCCGCGACTGCACCTCTCCGGGTTCTCCCAACAGGCCTGGATCGCACGAGCGACGCCCGCCGGCACAACACGCCACAAGGGTCGCTCGGAGTCGGTCGTGCCGCGTTGCTGAGGAACGGTCAGTCGCTGGGGTTCTCACCTTGCGCGACTTCCACGTCGCGGTGCAGAGACACCGCACCGGCCAGCGATGAAGCACCAGCAGTCCCGCAAAGCAGGGCCATGGCCAGCAGGGCGGGTGCGAGGCTACGGCGGGGAGACTCGGTCAGGAGCGCCTTGACCCGGGCAGGGACGAGCCCGCCGGTGGCGCCGGCCGTGAAGGGAGGCAGGATCTGCTTCCTGCTACGCGTGCTGGCAAGCGCGGCCCGACCAACGGCTTGTGCCGTCGTCCTCCGGTCCCCGCAGGCACCGGCAGCCGCTTCGTCTGCGACACGCTCGACGGCGAACGACACATGAGCCACGACCCGGGCAAGGGCCGGGTGGCACCAGCCGGCGCACTGGGCCACGGCGAGAAAGACGTGGTGGCGCCCGGCGAGGTGGGCCCGCTCGTGGGCGAGCAGGGCTTCGAGATCTCCTGGTCCAAGAGCGCGAAGCATGCCGGTGGTCACGACGATCCTGTTCGACCTGCGGCGGGTGCCGGCCAACGCGTAGGCTTCTGCGCGAGCGTCATCGATGACGCACAGCTCTCCGACATGCGGGAGATCCGCAACATCGACATGAGCTGCCCGGAACCGCCGTACCTCCCGTAGAGCGCGACGCCCAGCGGTGAAACAGGTGGCTGCAAGAGCGCCGGTGGCCAGGGCGGATGTGACCAGGACCAGAGACTGAGGTCCTGAATCGAGAGGCTGGATCAGATCGGCCAGCCGGCCAAGTGCCGGGACGGTGAGCGCGAGGGGAAGCAGCAGCGCCCCTAGGCAGGCCACGACACCCACGGCCAGCGCGACTGCCGCAGAGGTGACGGTCCACAGCGCGACCTTCGGGCGGACCTGATGCACGATCCGCCGGGCCAGTGGCGGCAGAGCGAACGGCAGCACCAGCGGGACCAGGAGCAGCGTGATCATTGTTCGCCCTCCTCCAGCAGACGCTTCAGTTCCGCCTCGTCCTCGGGGCTGAGCCCCTGGACGAATCGCGCCAGCACCATGCTTCGATCGGCGTCCTGGTCGAGTTCGCGGTGCATCCGGCGAGCGGTCATGCCGTGGGAGTCGTCCACAGGAAAATAGACGAAGCTTCGCGTGCCCGATCGGCGACCGATGACTCCCTTCTCATGGAGGCGGGTCAGCAGGGTCGCCACAGTCGTGCGGGCCAAGGGCTGCGATATGGCGGCCCTGACCTGCGCCACTGTCAGGGGCTTGCCGGCCGCCCACAAGGCAGCGAGGACGCTGGCCTCAAGTTCACCGGCAGCCCGACGTTCACCGTCGTTGTCCGTCATGGCGCCGGTCTCCTCACCAAGGCCGCCCGCAGTCGAGCAGCATCCGTCCCGAGGCGCAGGCCACCACAGCCAGCGCACACCATCCATTATCAGTCAGGCGAGCCGTATTCGGCGTCGTCGGCCCTGCACGGCCGTACTCTCCGGCCGCACGACGCGCCCGCCGTCCTCGTGAGCAGTGTGCGGTGCCCTGCGGATTCGAAGCCAGGGAACTGGCGGTCGAAGGCGTATCGCAAGGCGTGCAGCCTCAGCGACCCTGCATACGCTGTCTGTGACGGTCGGCGATCAGCGAGGAATAGCGTGATGGACGTCAATAGACGGCACGTCCGGCTGGAGGGCGTGCCCGAGACGCTGCTGTGGAACCTCTACCAGCGGGCTTTTGAGGCGCGGCAGCCGCACCCGGTACTCGATGACCCGAAGGCGGTCGAGCTGGTCGAACGGATCGACTATCCCTTCGAGGAGACCTTCGGTACCCCTTCCCCGTTCCTCGCACAGGGGCAGGCCCTGAGGGTGCGCACGTTCGACGACGCCGTCAGGGGCTTTCTCCGGGAACACCCCGACGGTACCGTCGTCGCTCTTGCCGAAGGACTGGAGACCCAGTTCTGGCGCGTCGACAACGGCCGGGTGCGCTGGCTGTGTGTCGAACTGCCTGAGACGGCGAAGGTACGCCGCGCACTGCTGCCGGACCAGGAGCGCCGCCGGACGCTCGCGCAGTCGGCGCTCGACCTGTCCTGGCGGGAAGAGATAGATGCAACCAAAGGCGTGCTCGTCACCGCCCAGGGCCTGCTGATGTACCTGCACCCCGCCGAAGTGCGCGAGCTGATTGCGGGATGCGCCGAAGGATTCCCTGGCGGAACCCTGATCTTCGACGCCGTGCCTCGGTGGTTCAGCGAGCGCACGATGCGCGGTGAGATGAAGACGGCGCAGGGTTACGTGACCCCGCCTATGCCCTGGGCGCTCGATGCCGGGGATCTGCCAAAGGTACGCACGGCTCACCCGGCCATCTGCGAGGTTCATGAGCTACCGCTGCCACGAGGGCGCGGCCTGTACTACGGCACCGTGTGGCCCGTGCTGCGCCGGCTGCCGGGACTGCGCAACATCCGGCCGACCATGACAGTCCTGACCCGCTTCGGCCCAACCACCCGCACCGAGGGCTAAGGCAGCCCTAACGGTGGATCCGTTGGTGAGAACGAGGAGGGAGAACAAGCTCAGCGCGTGAGCAGGCACCCTGCCGCGACGCCGAGGAAGATCATGGCTCCGAAGAACAGGCCGACGATCTGATGTAGGCGGTACTTCCAGGTGAACACCCGTGCGCTTTTCGGCTTTTCGGGCAGGTAAGCGACCGGTACATGGGTTCCGAGGTCCAGCCCCGTCGCCGTAGTGGGTGGCCGGAACCTGACGGGCCGGCCCTGCCGGTCGATGAACTCGATGACGGGCGTCGAAGAATCGTCCCCGGGCTCATGCTCCTGGGCCACCACCACCCCCTCGGCGTGCAGCCCGTAGCGGCTCAGCCGCATCTGCAGCCGTGCCTCCCACGCACTGGCCCCCAGACCCACCAGGCCCACCAATACGGCCAGCCCGATACCGATCGTTTCACCCGTCATCCGTCCCCTGCTCTCCCTCGCACAGCGCCCGCCTGGCACGGGCCGCGCATCAGGAGGACGCGGCACGCAGCCCGATGGTTCACGAAGGTGCGCGAGCAAACCGGCTCCTCGGGCTTACGTGGTCGTGACGGGGGCCACGAAGGGCCGATTGCCGCCTTCGCCGTCGAGCATGCGGCTGCCACCCCTGATGAGCCTTCCCTGAGTCGAGCCAGTCAACTGAGTCAGTGCAGTCAGCGATCGAGGACCTGGCGGGCGGTCATCGCACCGTCAGCCGCCCAGCGCGCGGCCGACACATCGCTTTCCAGCTCGCCGCGCGCCCGCCTGCCGGATCCGCCGGCGCTCTCTTCGTCCCTCGGGCCGCTCACCGTCCGCCTTTCCTCACGCTCGCCCGAAAGCCCGGCAGCCGAGAGAGCGCGCGTACACCGATCGGGACTCCCGAAGCCGGCTCCCTCCCCCACCGCGCCGCACCGGCACCCCACATCGCGGCGGCTCGCCACCACGGCTCTGGTCGCATGCGCCGTATGGGGGTGCGCGGTGGGTGCAGGAATCGCGACAGCCTACGACGGCCCAGACCTGACACACGCCATTCATCACGGCCTCGACCTGGACGACCTTGCCCCCGGTCACGGCAGGCTACCGGGAGGCCACCACTCGTGACTCCCATCCGCCGGGCGGCTTCGGCAGCCCCACCAGAGCTCGCAGCCGCCCATGCCGCGCCTGCCATCTCCACGTTGGGACCGATGCGCAACCGCGTCCTGCCCCACCTCTCTGGCCGGGGCCGTCCCGACCATGTCGCCCTGACCGTCGAAGACGGACCGAACATCCGCTCCACCCCACTCTTCCTGCGATTGCTGGCCGAGCGTCGGGGGCATGCCACCTTCTTCCTGTTCGGCAGTCAGGCACACGCCGCACCTGGCTTGGTCCGCGAGATCGCCGCAGAGAGCCACGAGATCGCCCTCCACGGCTGGCTGCATCGCCCGCTGATCCTGCGCGGCCCACACGCCACCTGCGAGGATCTCGCCCGCACCCGAGACACCATCGCCGCGATAACAGGGCGGCGGCCCACACTTTTCCGACCGCCTTACGGGTCATGTCCACGGCCGCCCACCTGGCGACCGGGCGCCTCGGCCTCACTCCGGTTCGGTGGACCTGCTGGGGAGAGGACTGGAGAGCCCGAGCTACTCCGGAATCTGCCCACCACACCGTCGCACGTGACCTGGACGGCGGCGGCACCATCCTGCTCCACGACTCCGACTGCACCTCGGCCCCCAACGCCTGGCGCTCGGCTCTGGGCGCCCTCCCGCGCATCCTCGACACCTGCGCGGAACAGGGTTTCGAGGTCGGCCGATTGCGTGACACGGCTGGCCTGCACGCGGCACCTGCGGCTCGGGAACGCTCCACGCCAGATGCTCGTCTACAGTTGGGTAGACAGTCTACTTTTCTGTAGTCATCTGCTTTCACCTATGCGATCACGCCAGCTGGACCGCTGGGAAAGGGCTCCCCCACATGACCTCCTCGTCGCACCCGCCCTCGCATCGACGCCGGCGGACACGCGGCGGTTGTCCCGAGCCGGGCCATACCGGTCGTGTGGATGTGCCGAACCCCACGGCCGGCTCGACAGCATCACCCCTGCCAGATCGTCGTATGGCCGGGGTCACCGCACGAACGACCTTGGCCGTAGAGCCGACGGAGGATCATGCGCCCCAAGATCCTGGTTGTTGAGGACGATCACGCCCTGCGGGACGTGCTGCGGCGGGGCCTGCAGGAGGAGGAGTTCGAGCCGGTCCTCGCCCCCGACGGTGCCACCGCCCTGCGGTTGGCGACCGCCGACATCGCGGCGGCCGTCCTGGATGTCGGCCTGCCCGACTCGGACGGGCGGGACGTCTGCCAGGCCATGCGCGCCAACGGCTTCCTCGCTCCCGTGATCTTCCTGACTGCCCGACACCAGCTCACCGACCGCCTGTCCGGCTTCTCCGCCGGGGGCGACGACTACCTGCCCAAGCCCTTTCATCTCGCCGAACTCGCCGCCCGGCTGCGCGCCGGGCTCAAACGGACCGCCCCGCGCCCCTGCACCGCAACCGGTGATCTGGTCCTTGACGCGGTGGATCACAGCGCGACCGTGCACGGTACGCGCGTCGACCTCTCCCCGACAGAGTTCCGACTGCTGGCCACACTCGTCGCCGCGGACGGCGCCCTCGTGCGCCGCCGTGACCTGGTGCGGGCCGGATGGCCCGATGGCGCGCAGGTCAGCGACAACACAGTGGACCAGTACCTGACCCGGTTGCGGCGCAAGCTCCGCAAGGCGAGCAGTCAATTGACGATCGATACATCGCGAGGGGTGGGACACCGCCTGTCATGAACGCCGCCTTCCGCAGCCTTCGCCGCCTGGTCCCGCGCACTCTGCGAGGCAGGCTCTCCCTCGTGGCGGTAGCCATCGCCGCCCTGCTGATGACAGTCCTGACCGTGGCATTCAACGCGGTGATGGACGACCACCTGCAACACCAGGCAGACAACGAGCTGTACACCAGAGCAGCAGCGGTGACTACCACCGTCGACACCAGCAGTCCGCGGGTACGCGTCCTGGAAACCGTCAACGACCGCCTGCTCGACGCGAACGTGTGGATCTACGCAGGCACCCGCCTGCTGGAGAAGCCGCCGACCGCCACCACCGGGAGCTCGCTGACCCAGGCCGCCGACCGGCTGGCCGCGCGGCGAACACATGTGTGCGCGACGGTCGGCGGTCACCGGCCCGTCCGGCTGTGCTCCGAGCCGATCCCCGGCCGCAACGGCGCAGCCACGATCGTCACCGCCCTGGACCTGGCTCCGTACCGCAGTTCGGCTGAGACCCTGCTGCTGGGGTCGCTGGCCCTGGACGCTGTGATGCTCGGATGCACGTACGTCCTAACGCGCCTGTCCGTCGGCCGGGCACTGCAACCGGTGCGGTCGATGACCGACCAGGCCACCCAGTGGAGCGCGGTGGGCTCGGACGACCGCTTCGGCACGGAAGATCACCCGGTCGAACTCGCCCGACTGGGGGGCTCGCTGGACGAGCTCCTTGATCGCATACGCACCGTACTGCGCCACGAGCGGCGACTGACGGCAGAGCTGTCCCACGAACTGCGCACGCCGCTCACCCGGATCGTCATGGAGCTCGACTGGTGGCGGACCCGCCCACGCACGGACACCCAGACCCGCACCACCCACGAGGTGATCGCAGAGGCCGCGCAGTCCATGCGCACGATCTGCGACACGCTCCTCGACGACGCCCGCGAGAATGCACTGAACCGTGCACCAGCTCCCGCGACGACGGACATCGCGCCAGTTGTGGACCGCCTGCTCCAGAACGTCGACCTACCGGATCGGGTGAAGGCCACGGTGGAGACAGACGCGCAGGTAATTAAGGCTGGAGTCGCGCCGGCTCTCCTCGAACGGATCCTCAGCCCTCTGATCGCCAACGCTGGCCGCTATGCCCGATCCGGCGTAGTCGTGTCCGCGCGGCGCCTGCCGGGCGCCGTGCTGATCGATGTCGTGGACGACGGCCCCGGTGTGCCCGAGGCGTTCGTGGACGAGCTGTTCCAGCCCGGCCGGCGTGCCGACACCGGCGACGGGCACGACGGCGCGGGCCTCGGGCTGCCCCTGGCGCGACGCCTGGCCCGCGCCGTCGGTGGTGAGGTCTCCTACGACCCCGGGTACACACCCGGGGCCAGATTCACGGTCAGTCTCCCCGCGGGGTGACCGGCTCCCGCTCCTCGTCCGCCGGTGTGGCAGCTGTGCGGCGCTCCTGGACGTGGGCGTACGCCATCAGGCCGAACAGAACGACGAGCAGGACGGCGGACGAACCCACGGTCCCGAGATCCAGGCCGCCCTTGGCGACCGGCTTGGTGAGGAAGTCGCCCGCGGTGGCGCCCAGCGGGCGGGTGAGGACGAAGGCGATCCAGAAGAGCAGGACGTTCGGCACGGCCGACACCTTCATGAGCACGACCAGGACCAGCAGCACACCGGTGACCAGCGCTGCGCCGCCCAGGTAGCCGAGCCCCGAGCTGTCGGAGAGGAAGTCGCCCATCGAGGTGCCGAGCGTGTTGGAGACCAGGATCGCCGACCAGAACAGGGCCTCGCCCTTGAAGGTGACGATCTCGGTGATCTGGAAGGTCATCCCGCTCAGCCTCCAGGCGAGAAAGATCGCCAGGAGGAGGGAGATCAGGATCGCCGCGCCCTCCGGGTAGCCGAGGCCGAGGCCCTGCGGGCCCCAGCCCAGCTTGGTCGCGCCGTTCGAGAGGTACTTGGCGCTGGCGTCGCGGTTCATGAAGTCGGACATCGTGGTGCCGGCCATGCTGGTCGACAGGATCACGGTCCAGTAGAAGAACGGGTTGTAGCGGCTGGACCGCAGCTGGACCACCAGAGTGACCACGAAGACCAGGAACAGCACGATCGTGGTGAGGAAGTACCCCAGCTTCAGGGTCTGCGCGAAGAGGTCGCCCGCCGTCTCACCCAAGGTCGTCGCGGCAATCTTCATGATCCAGAAAGCCAGCGTGACCTCGGGCAGTTTCTTCATCACCGACCTGGTCGTCGACGTGCTCAACACGTCGAGGTCGGTGACGACCTCAGATTTCTTCAATGCGGCTTCTCCTGTCCGGTCGAACGACAGGGCGCTCGCCCCCGGAGTCGGGACGAGCGCACTGTGAGATGTACCGGCCGCCGGCGGCGGCCGTGATCTTCGACCGTGGCACAGAGATCCTGAACGCATCCTGAACACGTGAAGATTGCAGATCAGGCCATCGGTCGGCCGGCCTGTTCCGGCTCGGTGACGTCCCTGCGGGTCACGGACAGGTACACGACAATGGAGCCGATCGCGGTAGGGGACAGCTGTCCAGCAGCCGGCCCTTGCCGAACTCGGTCATGTTGGCGAGGAGCGGGACGGGCACCGCCTAGCGGAACACTTCGAACTCCCGCTCGCCGGCCAGGGCTTCGGGGAAGATCGCGTCGGCGCCGGCGCCGACGTACGCCTTCGCACGGTCGATCGCCGCCTCCAGGCCCTCTACCGCGCGGGCGTCGGTGCGGGCCATGAGCAGGAAGTCCGCGTCACGGCGGGCGTCGACGGCGGCCCGGATGCGCCGGGTCATCTCCGCGACCGGCACGACCGACTTGCCGTCGAGGTGGCCGCACCGCTTGGGGTCATCATCATGACGGCCATGGGCATGATCGCCACCGTGGACAGCAGGCCCGACCAGCCGAGCACAGCCTGGAAGAACAGGAAGCGCACCACGGCGATGCCCGCCTGCACACCGAAGACCACCAGCAGCGTGACGAAGCCGCCGGCCAGACCACGCTCACGAAACAGGCGCACGTCAAATAGCGAGGCGTCCGTGCGGTGCAGCTCCCAGGCCACAAAGCCGACGGCCGCCCGCTTGGAATGACACCCTCGACGCTGGGGCTGCAGCGGGCGCCACCGTGCCAGCCACGTGAACCAGTCCTTGGCGGCGTAGGGCCCGCACCATATTCCGCTCCCAGAAGTCCCTTCACAAAGGTCCTAGGAGGGCAAGTGGCCATCGGCTCGAACGGCGGCGGCCTGGCCTACATGTGAACCTCCTCCCAGCTGACCTGGTTACCGTCTACGACTGCATCGGCGACGTCATCTGGACGGACGTCGGAAACGGCTACTACACATCACCGTGAGACCAGGCACGCAGCTGGACCCACGGTGACCGCACCGCAGTTCATCAAGGCCGGCAGGACGGCCGGACGCTGAGCAGCTCTGTCCGCAGCACGGGCGTGCCGTCGACAGGCGCCGGGTCCTGCGCAGTTGGCTCGATACCGCCAGCCGCGATCTTGTCGAGCGTCTTCAGGCCGGCATCACCGACCGTGCCGAACACCGTGTAGTTCGGTCGCAGCGCGGAGTCGCCGTAGACGACGAAGAATTGCGAACCGTTCGTGTTCGGCCCGGCGTTGGCCATCGCCAGCAAGCCGCGCCCGTAAAGGCGGCGGACGCCGGTCGGATCGCTCGGTGCCGGCGGCAGGTCCACCGGCAGCTCGTCCTTGTACTTGTACCCCGGGCCTCCTTCGCCAGTGCTGGTCGGGTCGCCACACTGCAGGACCTTCAGCGTCGGATAAGCCGTCAGCCGATGGCACACCGTACGGTCGTAGAACCGGTGCCGTGCCAAGTGCACGAAGCTCTGGACCGTGCACGGCGCCTTCGCCCGGTCCAGACGCAGCGGGAGCGGGCCCTGGCTGGTCGGGACAGCCATATCGACCGTGCCGTGACTGGGGGTGCGTCGCGGGTCGGGCGGCAGGGGAACCGGCCGCGCCGCCGGCTCCTCCGGAGTCTGGGTGTACTGGCAAGGACCGTGCGTGGTTCGCGGCGGGGCATCGGAAGCGGAGGCGCTGGTGCTGCCCCCGGACACGACCAACGCTGCTGCCGCCAATGCGGTCATGAGAGCTCGGTTCATCCTGCACACCCTCCAAAAGATCGCCAGATTTCGGAGCGGTCGCAGTCTAAAGCGCGGCCCGGCGGGCGAGAACCCGCCCGCAAGCCACATCCGCCTCCCAGCCTGCGGCCCGCGGCCGCATGCCACTTCGTCCGGATGCGGCACAGCGCCGGCTGGCCGATCGGGGCGTCCACCCGATGCACGACGGATGCTCCCTCACCACCTCGCGCCTCCCCGTACTCGAGAGCGGCGAGCCGGAGTACAACGGCGCCTCAGTACAAACCCCAATCCGTCTTGACCAACTACACGACGGCGTCCCACCGGAACAAGCCGACGGGGGTCCTCACGCATCACGAGCGATCACAGACGTGTCACCAACCCCGTGGACGCACTCACATCACAAGGCCCTGACCTGGACTTACGCACTCGCCTTGGACCAACTGGAGGCCCGTGGACGGTTTCTACGACGTGTGCCATCGCATCAAGACCTGTGAATGGGAGCCGCACCGACCCAGCGGTGATAGGCCTCTACGTCGACGTTGCTGCCGCACAGGATGGTGACTACGTGCCGGCCGGCGAAGCGGTCACGGTCTTCGAGGATCGCTGCGATGCCGAGCGCGGCCGACGGTTCGACGACGAGGCCGGCGTGGTCGTGGAGCATCCGCATACCGGCGATGATCGACGCCTCCTGGACCAGGACGGCGTCGTCAGCGACCAGGAGGAGGTCGTCCAGGACGGCCGGGACGGGCCGCCGGCCGGCGACGCCGTCAGCGATGGTGTCGGTCGAGTCGGTGGTGACGACGCGCCGTTGGCGCCACGAGTGTGTCATCGCCGGTGCGCCCAGCGGCTGGACGCAGATCACCTCGACTTCGGGTGCCATGGCCTTCACCACATGACCCACGCCGGTGGCCAGCGCCCCGCCGCCGAGAGCGATCAGGACGGCGTCGAACGACGGCGCGGTGTCCACCAGTTCCAGGCCGATGGTCGCCGCGCCCTCGCAGGTCTCGATGTCCAGGCTGTCTTCGAGCAGCCGGATGCCGTTGTAGCGCGCGATGGCCGCTGCCCGCTCGCGGGCCATCTCGTGGTCGCCGTCCACCAGTTCCAACCTGGCGTCCAATGCGCGGATGCGATCGAGTTTGGCCGCAGTCGCGAAGCGGGATGCCACGACGGTGACGTCGAGCCCCCGGTCGCGACCGGACCAGGCGAGGGCTTGGCCGAGGTTGCCCGCGCTCGCGCACACCACGGCTCGCGGGCCATGGTCGGCGAGCAGGCTCCCGACTACCTCGGTACCGCGGGCCTTGAAGCTGCGGACCGGGTTCGCCGTTTCGAGCTTGATGCTCACCGTGCACCCGAGGTCGGGCTCCAGCGCCTCGCAGCTGTACAGCGGGGTGTCGAGAAAAATCGGGTCGATCACCCGGCGAGCCGCACGGATCCGAGCAGTGTTGAGGCGCGTCTCCTGCACGACGCAGCAGCATAGCGCCGCCGGCGGGGTTCCATTGGGGTGAACGCCCGGCTCATGGTGTCGGCCGTGCAGACAGGTCGGTATCGCTGCCACGGGCCGTGCGTCGCCCCGGGTTCAGGATCCGAGGTGCTGACCAAGATTCATTCTCGCGAACGGCACTGTGAACTGGGGGGGGAGCGCTGGCATCGCCCCTGTCCAGTGGGCTACGTTATTCGGCGATGACTACCGGGACGGCATTGCGCCACACACGGATTGGTGACCCGGCGCTCCTCTGAGCGCCGTGCGGGCCAGTGCTGGCCCACTGTTGGATCGAGGATCTGGCGCTGCTGCGCGGGCTCCGCCTCCTGTCAGGTTGATCACAGCTCGACACGTCAACCACGACAGGAGAACCCATGCCCACCAAGACGCTTCACATTCCCACCACGGACGGCCGGGCCGACGCTTTCGCCGCCTTCCCCGACCGTGGCGGGCGGCACCCAGGAGTGCTGATGTACTCGGACGGCTTCGGTATCCGGCCCGTGCTGCGGGAGATGGCCCGCGAACTGGCCGGGCACGGGTACTACGTGCTCGTCCCCAACCTCTTCTACCGGCACGGCCCGGCACCGGTGATCGAGCTTCCCGAGCACATCGGAGAAGGGGACCGGCGCGCGGTCTTCGCCCAGCTGATGCCCTTGATCGAGGCGCACACCGCCGAACGTGTCCGGAGTGATTCTGACGCCTACCTCAGGTTCCTCACCACCCAACCCGAGGTCGGCGCCGGACCGGTCGCGGTGACCGGCTACTGCATAGGCGGCCTTCTGGCGATGCGCACCGCCGCGGCCCATCCCGACCAGGTGGCCGCCGTCGCCGCATTCCACGGCCCGGTGGGCGCCGACGGGCCCGACAGTCTGCACCGCCTCACCGGCGAGGTCTACCTCGGCCACGCCGAAGGCGACATGACGCCCGAGGCTCTCGGCGAGCTCAACCAGGCCCTGGATGCCGCGGGGGTCGGCTACACCTCCGAGATCTACCCCGGCACCGTCCACGGCTTCACCATGTCCGACACCGACGCCTTCAACCCCGCCGCGCTGCAGCGTCACTGGGACCGCCTGCTGCCCCTCCTCGACCGCGCCCTGGCCGGCAGTTGAGGCTCCGGCTCGGAAACCGAACCTGAAGTACATGGCTCCAGAGCCCCAGTGATGTTTCGAGGCCTGGGTGAGGGCGGACACAGCCGCCCTCACCCAGGCTGGGGAGCCACTGATTGGAGATCCCCCGACTCTTCACCGCCCCAACGGCCTCCTGGTGGGGCCGGTGATCCGGCCGAGGTCCCTTCCTGCTGCCGGCGCCGGGCATACTGCCCGAGCCGATCGTGGACTACTCCCGCGCCGCCCTGGAGGGCATGTCACGTAGCACCCTCTACACCTCGTTGGGCTGGACCTGAAATCGCTGCCCGCGGAGCCGGCCGGGCCCGCACGTGTCGTCGGCCGGTCCGCTGCTTCCTTGAGACCGCCACTTCCGGGAAAGGACGCACTCCCACACATGTTCACCTCGCAGGACGAATGGGACCGCGACTACGCCGGCGGCCGCCGCTATCGCCAACTCAGCGCCATTGAGCGCACACTGCTGGCCACTCATGTGCCTGCACCGGGCACGGGGAGGGCCCTCGACCTCGGGCGCGGGGTCGGTGAGCTCGCCGCCCACCTGGCCGGCCTCGGCTACGCCGTGGACGCCGTCGGCTGGTCCGAGTCCGCTCTCGCCGAAGCCCGCACCCGACACGACGGGGCCGCTCGATGGCTTCGCCTCGACGTCGAAGGCGACGACTGGGAGCCCTTGCATGCCGACGGGTACGACTTGATCACCCTGCGGTTCGTGGCTGCGTTCCTCAGAATCTTGCCTGGGTCGTGCACCGCACGCGGCTTGCGCCACGGCGTGAGCGCCGCCGACAGCCCAGCGCCCAGGTCGATCCGGCGGACAGTCTCCACCAGGAGAACCCCGCCGGCCTGCAAGACCATTCCCGAGCCGCCACCCGATGTCCGGACGGGTGGATAGGTCCCATTGCGCTTCATCTGGAACGTGCCTCGTGCTGAGTCGATGCAACCGGATCGTGGACGAGCACTATCATTCCAGCTCGAATGCTCTTGTTGATCTCCGGTCGTCCCTGGCACGAGGACCCGTTGGCCTCGCCGGGCGCCAGGCACTCAAAGTGAAGGGAGCGCCCATGTCAGCCGGCACATGGCCGGAGCTCTTGGTTCACTCCGAGCAGTTGACCGCTCTCTACACCGAGTTGCCGCCCCTGGAGCGCCTGGTTCTCCGATCGGCGCACCTGAGTCCTTACGGTCCCGGTGTGAAGTTGCGGGTGGAGCTGCCCCGTTTTCCGGACCTCGCTCCTCCAGCTTGGACCGAAGCCGGCTGCGACCGGTTCGAGGCCCAGATCGAGTTCCTGGCCGTGGGCGAGGACCTTCGAATGCGGGGTGTTCCCAACCGCACCGTGGCCGACATCGAGTTCAGCCCCTTCGTCCAGAGCCAAGAACGCCGGATCACGGTCGCGGTGAGTGGACCGGGGTTCTCGCTGGACTTCACCGCGCATGCCGCGCTCAAGGCCGGCCATCTCAACGCCTATCGCTCCGGCGACGCGGATCTCTACGCGGCTCGGCGATGGTTCGCGGGCCGAGTCGACCAGCACCTGCATCAGGTGCTGCCTCCCACAACAGCGAAGGTGTTCTATGAGTGATCGTGACTGGTCTGCCGAGGTGACCAATCCCGAGACGCTCCGCGAAGTCCTGGGCTCGCCACCGCCACCACTGAGCGACTACGAGCTGACGTCCGTTCTCGTCGACGAACGCGAGGCGTCAGTGACCTTGAGGTTCTTCGCCTTCGCCGTACCGGTCAGTGCTGCGGATCTATGGCAGGCGCGCGGACACAACGCGGTCGAGTTCGTCCTGGTCTGTATCGGCGTGAAGAACTTCGAGGTGGAGGGCTGGTCCGGCTGGCCCACCACCGTTGCCGCCCTCGCCGGGAAAACCGTCCTGCTCGCCGGCCAGGGCAAGCGCGTGTCCTTCGAGGCCGCCGAGATCCGCGCCGAGTCCCCGATTGGACGGCTGGCCAGCCACGCGCGGTGACGTCGCCAGCAGGTCGAGAGAGGATTGGCGCACCGGGAGCTTCACCTCGGAGGTGAACGCCACAGATGCCCCGATGGGGCCCCGGACATGGAACATCACTGCAGGCCGGCGGTGCCAACTCCAATTCTGATTACCCATCAGCATTTTCCCCTCATGAATGGGCGAGCTAACGCGGTGATCTTCTCCCGCCGCATCGTCGGCTGGGCCGCTGCCACCACCAAGCACACCGAACTCGTCCTGGCCACAGTCGAGATGGGCCTTTGGCAGCGCGACCGTGAAGGCAACCGCCACCAGCCCGGCGAGCTGGTTCACCACAGCGACGCCGGCTCTCAATACACCTCGTTCTCCCTCGCCGAGCACCTTCACCAGGAGGGCATCGCGGCCTCCATCGGATCCGTCGGCGACGCCTACGACAACGCGTTGATGGAATCCACGATCGGCCTGTTCAAGACCGAACTGATCAAGCCCCGCCGACCCTGGCGAACCCTGCCCGACGTCGAACTGGCCACCGCCGAATGGGGCGAATGGTACCAACCACCACCGCCTCCACAGTGAGATAGGCCACGTCCCACCCGCAGAATACGAAGCCAACCACTACCTGACCAACAAGAAACCACAGGTCACAGTCAAGATCTAGAGTCTCCACCAGACCCGGAACGGTTCACCCGCCCGCACAACGTCACCCTGAGCGGACAGAAGATCGAGCCACATCACCCAGCCCACCCCGAAACGACTCAAAGATCAGTTGCGGGACACCCCTCAGGGTGACCATCCAGCCATGGCTGCCTTGACCGAACCGGTGCGCCGCTGGGCGGCTTGGCCCCTGATCACCCTGCATTCTTGCTGGATATGGCCTCGGCGAGGCCACGGACTATCAGGCCCACCACTCGAATTGAATGACACCCGCTGTCGGGCGTGTGCGCCCCGCCGGCAATCGCACTTACAACGCCTCAAAGCTTGCATTGCCGGGCTGTGTTTGCGGGGGCGGTGTTCGAGCACCGGGAATCCGCATGACAGCCTCAGTTCCCTGAGTGGCAGCGGCCTGCAGTGTCACGGTGCCACCAGCTCCCTGGACTGCTTTTGCCACAATAGCCAGGCCCAAACCGCTTCCTGGCATGCTCCGAGATGTCGGCGAACGCCAAAAGCGGTCGAACACGTGCGGCAATTCATCGGTTGGGATCCCTGGCCCTTGATCTCGTACAACGAGTTGGCCGTTGCAGAGGTGGAGACTCACGACGGAACCGCGTGCTGAACGGGCTCCTTCTGACCGACCTGGCCGTTGTGACGACCGCCGTCAGGCGTCGCTGTGATGCCTTTGGCATTTTCCAGCGTCAGGCCCGACATGAGTTCCAGGGCCAGTCTTGTCGGCTCCTCCTGCGGGTGACCGCGCCGTACCCAGCCGGTCAGGATCAGC
Source organism: Streptomyces sp. NPDC101151 (assembly GCF_044768335.1). Lineage (NCBI taxonomy): Bacteria > Bacillati > Actinomycetota > Actinomycetes > Kitasatosporales > Streptomycetaceae > Streptomyces > Streptomyces sp. NPDC101151. Next base: position 249,310 of record NZ_JBIWPP010000010.1, read on the forward strand.
GCACAGGGGCCGCTTTCAGTCGTCCATGGTCGGACCGCGTCACAAACCACTGGCCGATCGGATCACCCCGGAGGGAAGCTGTGCCCCATGACGACAACCTTAATCACCGGGGCCAACAAAGGACTCGGCCACGAGACCGCCCGCCGCCTGACCGCCGCGGGCCACACCGTCTACCTGGGAGCGCGCAACACCGAGCGGGGCGCGGCGGCCGCAGCCGATCTCGGCGCCCGGTTCGTGCAACTCGATGTCACCGACGATGCGTCGGTCGCCGCCGCGGTGGCCACCATTGAGGCCGACGGCGAGCTGGACGTCTTGGTCAACAACGCCGGAATCGAGGTGCATTCACCAGGAGGTGACATCATCGGCGCCGCAGAGCTGACCGCCGATGTGATGCGGGAGGTGTTCGAGACCAACGTCTTCGGCCTGGTCCGGGTGACCCACGCCTTCCTGCCACTGCTGGAACGCTCCGCCGACCCGGTCGTGGTCAATGTCAGCAGCAGCCTGGCCTCACTGGCCCAGGCAGGCAAGGGGTACCCGGGGGTCGCGTACCCGACCTCCAAGACCGCAGTCAACATGCTCACCGTGCAGTTCGCCAAGGCGTTCCCACGGATGCGGATCAACGCCGTGGAGCCCGGCTACACCGCAACGGACCTGAACAGACACGAGGGCACGCAGACCGTCGAGCAGGGCGCCGAGATCATCGTTCGGATGGCTCAGCTGGGGACGGACGGCCCGACCGGCGGCTACTTCGACGAGGCGGGCCCTCTGCCATGGTAGGCAACAAGACTTACGACGCGGTCGGCAATGCTGCTCGACCAGGTCCGTGACGTGACAACGGCCGCACAGGTTCTTCGAGTGTGACCAAGAAGTGGTCGCGTCCGGCCTTTGACCCGTCCTGCCTTCCGAGGCGTCCCGCATGCGCATCTCGGTGATTTGATCGAAGAGTCGGCAGTCTCGTGGCTGGTTCGGCAGGATTCAGCGCTCGAAGAGCGGCGTGGCGGCGGGCGGCAACGTCAGGCGGGAGCCGACCGCACCCCGTGTTCGGGAAGGCGCTGACTGCGTCGAACTCGCGCAGGCCACTGACGGCGATCTCGGCTGTTGTGCGCGGCGTACAGCTGCCCCATGGCTCGGCCTCGGCAGCTTGACGAAGAAGAGGTAGTGCGTGCTGCCCGCGATCAGTTCCGGTCCGTGGGCTACAACGGCACCTCCATCGACGACCTGAGCGCTGTGACGGACCTGGGCACGGGAAACTTGTATGGAGCGTTCGGGGACAAGCACGCGCTGTTTGCTGCAGGCTCTCGACAGCTGCAGCAGCCACGCACGGGAGCCTGGCGAACAGCTCTGAGCGGCCCCGGACCGGCCCTGCCCATGCTGGAGCGGCATGTGCGCAATGTCGCGGAGTCGAGGTGCCGTAGGGAGGAGGCGGCCAGGTGGCGTCGGCCGGCCATCCGCTCCTCGGTGTACTCCTCGAAGCGCATCCTCCCGTACTTCTGGATGCGCTCCGCCTTCGACTGAGACCGTGGCGTCGCCTTCTTTTGGTTGTAGACCTCCATCAAACGTGCGATCGCCTTGCCCTGGGTTCCGAAGCCGGACTTTTCGGTCTGCTTTCCCTCACGTTGCGGCACCAGATCTTGTACTCGTGCGGGCACTTCGACCAACGGGACTCCGGGTGTTCGCAGTCCTTGACGAAGGTGCCCATACCGCGTGCGAGCGCGCGTGCCGCCATGTGGTGCTGACTCCTCGGCGTCCGATGCTGACCTTTTGCTGACGTCCGAGGGTCTTCGATGCCCTTGACCCCGGAAGAACCGCCGAGTCCGTGGTACGTGGTGGAACTTCGTCGGGCGTACGCAGGATGAGATCAAACATGCCCGCGAGGGCCGGATGAGCGGGACGAGATTCGGCGAAGTGAAGGGGCACGACGGGGAGCCGCTGCCTGCTCAGGTCCTGCTCGCCAAGCTGCCGATCGGCCTCTCTCACCCGGCAGATTCACCTTTTCTGTCCCTAGGTTCGTAATTCGGCCCCTTAACGCGGCGGGTAGTAGGGCGCTTGGCCGCTTCTGCCTCTATAACCGGGTCCTGGAGAGGGATAGGTACCTCGTATGGATCAAGCCCTGACCAGTCTTCGATCAACCGGGAACACTTCATGAGCGATCAGGCCGAGCAAGGGCGCGGGCTCGTTCCCGTGCAGTACCACCACTTTCAGATCAACGACGAGGACGGTCCCGCCGGCCGCGATCTGCCCCGCGAGCACAACGGACTGATCGAGGTGCAGGACGGTATCGCCACGGTCCACACCGGCATCCACACCGGGGACGTCGACGTCACCGTCACCCTGCACACCCACGCCCCCCAGCCCGGCGACGCGGAGTGGGACGAGATCGTCGAAGTCTCCCTGCACTCAGTGTCGGGAGAACTGATGGTCCGCGGCCTGATGGACGACCTGGACGAGGAACTGCCGGTGCTCTCCTTCGACGGCCCCGGCGACTACCGGCTGCGCATCCACGCCCGCGGCCGGGACACCGCCATCGACCTCGCCCCGGACGAGATCACCGAGTGGTACCTCATCCAGGCATGGCCGGCACAAACACAGGACCCCACAGTGCTCCGCCAGACCGACAGCTACGGAACCTCCGTCCGCGCACACTGACCGTGCGCGAGCCCCCGCACCGCCGCAGCCGAGCCGTGCGGGGCGTCACACATGTTCGGGATGCGCATCTCGACATGAATGTGGTGGGCGCCGGTGAGCTCGAATGGCGCGCCCGCAGACCAGGACGTCCCAGACCTTTCCAGCGGAGGCGGGCCGCCGAGCGGGGTCCTTGGGCCAGTAGCTGGCTGAGGAACCGCTCCAGTTCCACGGGTGTGTCCGGGCGCAGGGCGCGCAGTGGCGCAGGCTGCTTCTTGATGTGCTGGTTGACCAGGTGCCAGGACGTTCCGGTGAAGGGTCGGCGGCCGGTGACCATCTCGTAGAGCGTGCATCCGAGCGAGTACAGGTCGGAGCGGTGGTCGAAGGTGCCGGCCAGCGCTTCGGGCGCCATGCAGGCCGGGGTGCCGATCAGGACGCCGGTGGTGGTGAAGTCGTGCTGGCCGTCGGCTGTCCTCGGTGATGCCGAAGTCGGGGCATGACCCAGTCATGCCAGGAACCCGTCACGAGATGATCTTGGGCTGTTGAGTGCCTTGTCCCGTCACCGGTTCAGCTCAGTGTCGTTGGTGGCGATGTTGGGTTTCGTCTGGGGTGGGGTGAGCTGTGACCTCGGGCGAGAGGACCGCGTGTCCGCGGTTCAAGCGGTTGATCACCGCCCATGAGCTGCATCTGTTCTTCGCGCCGAGCCGTGAGGAGGTCGAGTGGTGACCTTCAAGGTGCCCTTCAGCCGCTTGACTTCGTTCCTCCGGGCATACTGATCTGATGGCGCTCTTTGAACCTGGCTCTGACCGCACCTGCGTGAACTATTGATCTTGCTGTTGTTGGGTGACCGGTAGGGCATCCTGGTGCGATGGATGATGCCGAGGCGACATGGCGGTCGTGGTTGTCTGGACTTGCTCCGTCAAAGCGATCTGCGGCGGAGTCGCTTCGGGCGCAGTTCGAGGCGCTCGGTGCGGCTGACGCACCGGATTGGGTGAAGTCAGAGATCGATGAGAACCGGCCGGAGCTGGCCCGCTTCGTGCTGCTCCGTTCGCTTTGGCGTGGGGCGATCGACGGCTGGGCCAGCCCGGGAGCGTTGGAGCAGGTGGCGGCGGCCCGGCGCCTGCTGGACGCAGGAGCGGACAGGGACGACTTGGTGCTCCTGGCTCGGGCGGTTGCCTACGAAGCCGTCTTCGCTGCGGTTGACGAGCTGGATTCCGGCGGGGACGTGAACGTGTCTGGTGTGGATGTCGGCTGGGTCGTCATGGAGTCCGGTGAAGACGGGTCTCCCACTGCTCGCCTCCTCACGGGCCTTCACGAGGACTTGCTGACGATGGACCCCAGTGGGCGCGACGGTGCGGAACTGTGGCGGTAGGTCGCCGAGCAAGGCGATTGCGCGATCACGGCGTTCCCGCTCCTGCGGATCCGTTTCCTCACCCGGCCGTTAATCGGCCTGCTCTTCGCTCAGCAGTCAGAGCTGATTGCTGAGGCGTTGAGAGAGCCCTTCGAAGAACTCCTGAAGACTGGCTGCGGCAAGGTCGAACTGATCGAACCACGAAGCGGTGGTCGACCTCCAAACCCGTCCGGAGCCCGCCAGCGCGAACAGATGGCCGCCGCCGTCGCTGCCGAAGACGAGAGCAGGCTCTTCCCCGTCGATCCGGACGGCACCGTACTCGCGGAAGTGGCCGGCGACCGTTGACGCCGGGTGCACAAAATAGCCGTTGTCCACATCGGGCAGGGAGACCTCGTCGATCACCCAGTACATCGTGGTCAGGTCCGAGGGAATCGGCGTCAGTTCAACGAGCGCGTCTGTCGCCTGGTGGCTCTCTTCCGCAGCGAGCACGACCACGTTGCTGCCAGGCTCGAAGCCGTGTCGCGCCTGGAACGACTGAAGCAGATCCGCGAGCGCCGCATCCGCCTGCTCACGCCAACCACGAAGCCACTCGGCATCAAGCCGTTCATCGATCACGGTCACTCCCGTCGCCTCCGTCGGAGACCCGCCACCGCGAGTCCGGAAGAACATACAGGAGCGTTCACGGAACTGATGCTGTTGGTGATCCCCACTCCATGGCGTGAAGTCTGACGACCGCGCCTGTGCTGACGTCCTTGTAGTACTGCTCTGGTGGGAGCGGGGCGGTTTCGGCGGTCGGAGGGGTGGCCGCGGTGGCGATGCTCGGCATCGTGGGACGGCTGTTCGCCGAGAGGTCAAGGCCCCGGGTGGGCAACCAACAAGCTGCACGACATACAGGCCCTGCGCCGCGGCGCGCAGGGAGTCGTCGACGCCCCCGGCTCGGCGGCAGCTCGACGTGTTCGACGCCGTCACCGAGGCGTACAACACCGGGGCCCGTGCCGGACTGGCCGAGCTCGGCGCACTGCCCGACAACGTTCTGCGCCGCGGCGCCGAGACCACGCCGAACACGCGCGGCGTCGATCGGCTCGCGCAGGAAACGGCCGACCTCGTAACCGCCACGCACCGCGGCCTTCCGCGCGGCGTCGAGGGCGGGTACTGGCAGGTGATCGCCTAGGTAGCGGCAACGCCACTGCTCGGCATCGACACCCGCCGGCAGGCGACACAGCGGGCAATGGAGCGATGCGCCGACCTCGGACTGCGCACGTTCGTCGACCGGAGCGGGCGCACGTGGCAGATGACGAGCTGTGCCGAGATGGCCGTACGCACGGCGACCGGCCGCTCCTGATTCCGCCGCCGACCAGGACAAGAAACGCGGACCCTGAAAGCCTCAACCGTTCGTTGGCCGAATACACCGCCGACGCGATCACCGCTACCTCGGCCACCGGCGCAGCCATTGGCCGAACAGCACCAACCCTCACCTGCTGATCAGCCGGAACACAGCCACGACCACGACAGCGGTCGGCACGTTCTGGCTGGACAAGCTGGTCTGGTCGAGCCGCTGCCCGTGGGCCTCGACCGGCTATGTCAGGACCACATCCTGGAGGAGGCCCTTGCCACCTGCGCGGATCCTCTCCACCTCGCGCACGTCTTCCCGCTAGGCGCCAAAACCAGCCTCAGCTACCCGACTGTCGTCATTTCGGGCAGCGAGCACGAGTCCGCCCCGAGCCGGCGGATGGGTCCCCATGAGAGGCTGGACGGCATGGGCGGAACGTCGGACGATGAGGCTTCCCAGAGGTTCCTGGCTGCGCTCAAGGTCGGTGACCTCTGCAGCGGGACCGTAGCAGAGGTGTTTCGAGGAGCGTCGGTGTTCCTGGACGGCTTCGCCGCACGCCCGCTGGGGTTTGTTGGGCCGTTGGACCTGTCCTGGAAGCAGAATCCGGCTGCAGCGGTGGAGGCCGGCCAGCGGATCACTGCCGAGGTAACCTCCATCGACCTGACTCAAGGGCGAGCCGGGCTGTCCATGGCCGCCACGGAGAACCCAGAACTCTGGGCGTTTCTGAAATCCCTTCGCTTCGGCGGGACACTTTCGGGCACGGTCGCCTCGATCGAACCGTTCGGTGTGTTTGTGGCGTTGGACGACGGTCCTGACCACCCAGTCTTTGCCGGCGTCGGATTCATTGGCATCCCCGAGCTGTCCTGGCGACCTTTTGAAGCAGCTTCGGACGTCGTTCAGGTGGGACAGCGCGTTTCGTGCCAGTTCCTCCAGTTCGACACATGGAACGGAGAGGCCCGGCTGTCCCTGCGAGCAACGCAGCCTGACCCGTTCCAGACCTTCGCCGACGGCACCACGGTCGGGCAGACGTTACAGGGACAGGTCACCATGCTGGTCCCGTTCGGCGCCTTCGTCCGGGTCTCCAAGGACATTGAGGGCCTGGTCCATCTGCAAGAGCTCACGTGGACGGCTGTCGAGGCTCCAGAGGAGGTGGTCCAAGTCGGCGACAAGATCATGGTCGTCATCACAGAGATCAACCGAGAGCGGCGCAGGCTGACCCTCTCCCGACGACGGGCTTCTACGGCTCTCCTATGAGCTTTCCAGGTATCGCCGCACCCTGAACAAGCACTGAACTGCCGTCTGGTCGCCCGACTGCTGCAGGAGGGGCCGAGTTCATCCCGGCCGGCCACGACGCCGATTCCCCCCTCATGGTGGAGAGCTCCCAGCTCCGCCACACCGCCGAGCGGCTGCCCAAGACCGCGCAGGCCGCCCTGGAGGCCAGCGAATGACCCATCGCCGGGACACCGACTTCAACCCCCACCCGCGCCCCGCTGACGACGACCTGGAGGACACGCACGCCGCACCGCCTGTGGCTGACCCGGGGAAAGGGGAGATCCGCCTCCTGGATGACCGCTGCTGATCAGTGTGGCAGGCAGGAGATCGAGGGTGGACTGCCGTGTCTGGGTGCGCTGTTGGTGTTCGGCATATTTTCGCAGGCAGGTGCAGTGCTGATTGCAGACCTGTCCGACGGCGTGGGAGACGTTGCGGAGCAGGCGCCAACGGTCGGCCACCTCAGTGGCGTTGGGGGCCGCTTCCTTGATGGCGCCGGTGTAGGTGCTGGTCGGGTCTTGGCACACGACCTGGGCACCGGCATGCCGGCGCAGCCATGCGGCCAGTGTTTCGGAGGTTCAGTCCGGCAGCACGTCGACGACCTGGTGCATTTCGGCGTCGATCAGGATGGTCCATAGCGACGGCGACGGCGGAAGGCAAACTCCACAACCCGGCCTCCACCGTTGGCGGCCGGCGGGTCGGGGTGACACGACCCATACGCCCGGGTCGGTCGTCCGACGGCCCGTCCAACCGTTGGGGTCGACGCACACCAGCTCGCCGGCCAGCACGTCCCGTCCGACCGGCACGCCCCGCCGCGGCAGGCCGGAGCCGAGCAGGAAGGGGTAGATGGCCCCGGCCTGCGGGCTCCCGGCGTCCCCCCTACGCCGCACAGGAGACCACCGAGCGGACGGAGCAGTACGCCGTGCGCGCGGGCGCCGAAGGCACCACCTCCCCAGCAGTACGGACCTTCGGCCTACGCAGATGCCGATAACGAGGTGCGAACAAGACAAGCCTGGAACACGTCCTTACCGCGGCCGCGATCAATATCGTCCGTGCTGACGGTTGCTGTTCGGCATCCCTCACTCCGGTACCCGCGCCTCTCGCATCACCGCACTCCAAACCGCCGCAGCCTGAGCCGAATGCGCCAACAGGATCAGATCAGGTCGAAACAACCCGCAGGAACGCCTCAACAAGGAGATCCGCCACCGCACCGACATCGTCGGCGTCTTCCCCGACCACACCACCCTGCTCCGCCTGGTCACCGCATGGCCTCAAAACGAGATCAGCGAGTGGCCGTCGATACACCACTCCAGCGGACGTGACCGTCGCTTGCCCCCATGCCGGCTCACCTGACTGCACGCCGGATGTCATACATCGCGGCGGACACAACGTCGGCAGCATCCACACATGCTCGCGGTCCGGCCACTGACACCGATGAATGACTTCCCCGCCCGCTGGAGCATCGTACGAGCGAGGTTCAGCGTAGGCAGCGGTCATATGTGCGGTCCTCCGAGATGCGATGCTGATCGGGGAATGGAAGCCGCATCTGCCAGGAATTTGCAGGCACAGAGGCTGTACATGCGCGCCTGAATCACTGTTAGAGTCCGCGTGCTCCAAGCGGAAAGCGGGCGCCTCGGAACACCCGGGAGACGCCGCTGCCGCGGCACGTGAGCGAGCTCCCCAACAGGGAGCCTTCGGGCCATGCACGGCCACAGTCACCTGATCGGCAAGCGAATCACACATCGCCCCCTGCGCGGTACGCGACGGCCACATGGCTGGTCGCCCTGCGCACGTGAGAGGACTCGATGAAGACAAGACGTCTGCGGCAACTCGTCGCAGGAAAGACACTGGTCATCGGCGCCGCACTGGCCCTGGCAGTTCCAGGCGTCGCGTACGCCAACACCGTCGGGGTCACGGTCAAGACCCCCGGAGCCACGGCCGGCCCGACCACCACCTTCTCCGAGATCACCACAGACGCCTCCTGCACCAGCGGGCTGATCTCAGGAGGCGGCATCAATCAGGCCATCGGCACCGGGATGGCGTCCAACGGCAACCACATCAACGGCACGTCGCCCAGCCCGGACGGCAGCACCGAATACACCGGCTCCACCGGCGTGGTCGGCACCGACGTCACCCACTGGCTCGGCATCGGCGGCAGCGGAGGAGCGGTCGACGCCGGCTTCTCCAGCACCCCCTACGCCATATGCCTCACCAGCAGCCTCATCAACCACATCCAGGTGGTGATGAACAAGCTCGCCGGCCCGACCGGCAGCAGCACAGTCGGCCTGGTCACCGCCACCTGCCCCGCCAACACCCGTCTGCTCGGCGGCGGCGCCCGCACCACGCCCGCGAGCACCGGCAGCCTCAAGCCGATCGCGAGCTTCCCCACCTTCAACAACGCCGCGCACGACTACGGCCAGAAGGCTGCGGCCGACGGCGAGACCAACCCCGACTCATGGAGCACGGTCGGCTGGAACGGCGGAGGCGGCAACAGCAACAACACCACCTACGCCTACGCCATCTGCAGCGGCAACAACATCAACATCAGCGGTACGACCGTCAAGGTGCGCTACAGCGAGGTCAGTGGCCCCACGTCCGCCACCTCCGGGCAGACCGTGACCGTCGGCTGCGGCGGCAACGACGGCAAGCTCGTCAGCGGCGGCGCTGCGATCAGCGGAGGCAGCGTCACCACCACCGACTTCACCGGCCCCGGCTCCCAGGGCGACCATCTCAACGGCAGCTATCCCAGCGACTCCGGCGGCACGCCGGTCAGCGACGGCACCACCACGGCCGCGTACTGGACCGCCTTCGCCCACACCGGCGGCGTCAGCTCGCCGAGCACCTCCTCCGACGTCTGGGCCCTGTGCGCCGACGACGGCGTCTGAGACGTCCGCGCAAGCCGGCGCCGCCACGGCGCCGGCTCTGCCCTCGATCAACCGACTCCTGCCTCAGGGAAACCCGTTGAGCCTCCTGCGAACCAAGCTCCTGCCCGCTGTCGGCGTGGCCGGCCTCCTCACGGCGGTCCTCGCGCCGTTGCCGGCCGGAGCCGCCGTTCCGGCCGATCCCGCCGACTCCGCCGCTACCGCTTCGCCCTGCGGCGTCGGCGGCCTGTTCACCACCTCCCCGCCCACCTGCACCTACACCTCCACCGGCACGGACGCCTTCACCGTGCCGGAGGGGATGAACGCCGTCACCGTCGACCTGTACGGCGCCGAGGGCGGCAGCGCGGCCGGCTTCGTCGCCCCCAACCCGCCGAACACCGGAGCACCGGGCGGACTCGGCGGGGAGAGTCACGCCCGGCTGGCCGTCACCGCGGGCCAGAAGCTCCAGATCACCGTGGGAGCCGCCGGCGTCTCCGGCACCTCCCGGCACGGCGAGTTCGCCCGGCTCGGCGGATTCGGCCACGGATCCGGTGGCGGAGGTGCCCATGGCGGTGGCGGTTCCGGGGGCGGCGCCTCCGACGTGCGAGTCGGTGACTTCGGCCCCTCCGACCGGGTCCTGGTGGCCGGCGGCGGCGGAGGCGCGGGCAACGGCGGACCGCTCCTGCACGGAGGGGACGGCGGAGCCCCGCTCGGACAGGACGGCGGCCAAGGCGGCGGCCCGGACGGGTCCGGCGTCGCGGGCGGCGGGGGCAGCCAGACCACACCCGGGACCGGCAGCCCCAACTCTGCCCTCGGCGGCCCCGGCATCGCAGGAGGCGACACCGACCCCAACACCGGTCTGCCCAACCCCGGCAGCGGCGGGCCCGGCGGCAACGGCGCCCGGGGCGGCAACGGCGGCGGAGGCGGTGGCTACTTCGGTGGCGGTGGCGGCTCCGGCGGCGGCAATCCGGGCAACCTCTACGGCGCCGGAGGTGGCGGCGGCAGCAGCTACGCGACACCGGCCGCGACCGACGTCTCCCTGCGCCAGGGCGTCCAGCACGGCAACGGCAAGGCGATCGTCTCTTTCCGCTACACGGCCTCCGTCCTGCTCACCGCGGACACCGACACCCCGCTGTTCGGCCACCCCGTCACCCTCACCGCCGCCGTCGGTCCGGTGAACCCGGCCGTCGGCACCCCGAGCGGCACGGTGACCTTCTCCGACGGCACGACACCACTGGCGGACGTACCGCTAGACGGCGGCCGGGCCAGCTTCACCACCGGCGGACTCCGCCCCGGCGCCCACGCGATCACCGCCACCTACAGCGGTGACGCCGACTTCACCGGGAGCTCGACCGACGAGCCCACGGATGTCACGGTCGGCTTCAGCCGGCCCTGCATCGCCACGGCCCACCACGGAACCCTGACCGTCGCCGACGGTCAGGCGATCTGCATCGCCTCCGACGGCAGCCAGGTCGGCAGGATCACCGTGCGGCCCGGCGGTTCGCTCTCCCTCTCCGACGCGCGGATCACCGGACCCGTCACCGCCGACGGAGCGCTCGCCCTCTCCATCTGCGGGTCGGCACTCACCGGCCCCCTCACCGTCAGGCACAGCACCGGCTACGTACGGATCGGCGGCGAGCCGACGACCTGCCAGGGCAACGTCATCCGGGGTCCGTTCACTCTTGACGCCAACAGCGGCGGCGTCGAGGCGTCCGACAACGCGGTGACCGGGCTGGTGACGATCACCGACAACAGCGGCAGCGGCCTGCTGCCCGACGAAGCCATTCCCACCTTCGAGAACAACCAGGTCGACGGCCCGCTGTCCTGCAAGGGCAACAAGCCGGGGCTGGACCAAAGCGGCAACACCGTGCACGGACCCCGGTCCGGCCAGTGCCGCTGACCTGGTGGCACGGTCCGGACTGAACGGTCGATCACATCGTTGACTCGGGGCGCCAGGCCGGCGGAAAGCGACGGCAGCAGTACGGGGAGGGCCGTGTTGTCCACCACCCTCCCCATCTGCGCCAGGCCACAGCGGAGCTGAACTGAAGGCCGGGCTGCCACCGCCCGGATGAAATCAACGAGCGTGCACACCGGCCCGTCCATCGACCCGTGCGGTGGCGGCCACGGGTCACTTGGTGACGGAGTAGGAGTGCGCGCCGGTACCGGCCAGGCTTCCGCCGTCGACGATCACGTACTCATCGCGGATCGTGCGGCCCTGGTCGGTGCAGTGGAGCTCGACGTCGAAGGACGCGAGGCGACGCAGCACCGCGAGGCCGATGCGGGCAGAGGTGTTCAACCATGGGCGGTATCAAAGGACCCGAGTGGCTCGAAGTCATCGCCGGTGAACTGCGGTACGCCATTGACATCGGTGAGATTGCGGACCTGGACGTCGAACTCGCCGTCTTCCGGATCGACGCCCTGCTGTGCGCCGCCAACACGGCTCTACGGCTCGGCGACGACAGTGCTGTGAGCAAGGTGCGCCGCATTGTCGAGGGCATGCTGACCGCCCCGCAAGAGCGCGGTCCTGTCAGGTAGCCCTATAGGCGAAGGACGAGGCCGAACCAGCGTGATGTGCGATCGCGTCACGCGCCACGCGTCCCCCGGTCGGCTCGTCAAGAGGCCCGTCGATGTGCGTGACGAGTACCCGGCCGGTGCTCATGGTCCCGCCCACGATGTCCTCGCCGACCGCGGGCACGGGGAGCCGGGCGACGGAGAAGCGGTACGGGCGCATTGCCCTTCTTGCCGGACAAGGTCCAGCTGTGGCGGGCTCTTCCGACAGCGCTGGTGAGAGTTCTGCCGGACCCGCTTCTCACCCAGGTGGCCTGATCACCGTGCCGTTCGCCAGGTCCGGGGCGCGGCTGTCTCACTCGGGGGACCGCGCCGGCAGCCATGGTTCGTGCCATCGCGGGTATCCGGCGACGAGCTTGCTCGCTCCCGCCGGTCCCCAGGTCCCCTGCCGGTAGTGCTCGGGGTCGCCGGGCGACTCCAGCAACGGCTGGACGATTCGCCACGTCTCCTCCACCGAGTCCTCTCGGGTGAACAGGCTCGCGTTGCCTTGCATGGCATCACTGAGCAGGCGTTCGTACGGTTCGGGTGCCTCACCCAGCTCGGCCGCGAAGAGGAGGTCGAGGTCCACCAGTTGCGTGTCCTGCTTGCCCGGCTGCTTGGCCTGGATGCGGAAGTTCATGCCGGGGCTCGGATCGATCCGCAGGATCCACTGGCCGGGCTCGGGCGTGAACCCCTTCGCGAACGCGAGCCGCGGCGGGCGCTTGAACACGATCCGGATCTCGGTCACTCGCTCGGGGAGGGACTTGCCGGCGCGGATGAAGAACGGCACCCCGGACCAGCGCCAGTTCTCGACCTCCAGCCGCAACCCGACGAAGGTCTCGGTGCGCGAGCGCGGCCGCACTCCGGGCACCTGCAGGTACCCCTCGTACTGACCGCGGACGTAGTGAGCCGGGTCGGCGTCGGGGATCGCCCGGAACACATCGACCCGGCGGTCCCGGAGCGCGTCCGCATCGGCGGCTGACGGTGGCTCGGACGCCACCAGGGCGAGCAGCTGCAGCAGATGGTTCTGCACGACGTCGCGGAGGGCGCCGACCGGGTCGTAGAAGTGGCCGCGGTCCTCGACCCCGAAGTCCTCGGCCATGGTGATCTGCACGCAGGAGATGTGGTCTCGGCTCCACACCGGCTCGAACACGGAGTTGGCGAACCGCAGGAACAGGATGTCCATCGCCGGCTCTTTGCCGAGGAAGTGGTCGATCCTCAGCAGCTGATCCTCGTCGAGGAGCTGACGCAGCTCGGCGTTGAGGGCGCGCGCCGACGCGAGGTCATGCCCGAATGGTTTCTCCACGACAACTCGGGCGCCCTTGGTCAGCCCGGCGCCTGCCAGGCCCCCGACCGCCCGGGCGAACAGTGACGGCGGGATCTCCAGGTAGAAGACGGGGTGCCGCCTGCCGTCGACCGCCCGAGCGAGGCGATGGAACGTCTCCGGGTCGGCGTAATCGCCCTGCACATAGCTGAGTCGGGCGGCGAACCGGGAAAAGACGCTGTCGTCGAGCGGCTCGCCCGCTGCCTTGATCGCCGCGCGGGCGTGGTCACGCAGCGCGTCGTCGGACCAGCCGTCGCGCGCCACTCCGACGATCGGGCAGGTCAGCAGCTTGCGCCGCTCAAGCCGATAGAGCGAGCGAAACGTCATCTTTCGCGCGAGGTCGCCGGTGATCCCGAAAATGACCAGCACGTCTGCGGGAACGTTCGATGAGTTCAAGGCCATCTGATCCCCCTTACGGGGCCGGCACGGCAATAGGGTCGGGCGTCATGGTCATGCTGGCGACCGGGCGTCGGCGCGAGCCGGGCCCTGGCCGGCCGCCGCGTCCGCGAGGACGAGCGACGCCGCCGCCTCGACCCGGCCGGCGGGAATCGGCCGGTCTCCCATGATGAGCTTTGAGAGCGGTTCGCGCTTGTCCTCTCCGGTGATGAGCCAGAGCACTTGCTGGGCGCGAGCGAGCGCAGGGTAGGTGGGTGTCATGCGCTGGTGGCCGATGTAGGGCGCCGTCGGGGCCACCAGCCGGTCCAGGACTTCGGGCACCGGGTCCCGTGGCACCAGCGAAGCGGTGTGCCCGTCCGGGCCGAGGCCCGGGTGAACGAGGTCGAAACGCTCGGGCGGCGACCGCCCGCAGGCGGCGGCCGCCGCGTCGAGGCCGGCGTCGTTCACGGGCATCGCGATGACCTCGGCCGGGGCCGCACCGAGGCTCTCCCGCAGGTGGGTGAGGTTGCGGTCCGGGTCGCCGTCGGGCGCGACCCGCTCGTCGACCTGGAACACCGCCACGTGCTCCCAGGGGACGTGCTCATGCGTGAGCCGCGCGAACATCGCCCATGGCGTGTGCCCCCCGCTGACGGCGGACGTGACTCGGCCGTGGGCCTGCGCGCGGGCCCGGGCCGGCCGCGCCACGAACGCCGCCGCGGTGCCGGCGACCGCATCGGGGTCGGCGACGACTTCGAGTTCGTGATGCACAGCCCTCAACTCTTCTTTTCGGCGTGCCCGCCGAACTCCGAGCGCATCGCCGAGAGGATCTTGTCGGTGAACTCCCCGGCTTCTCTGGACTCGAAGCGCTCGTAGAGCGAGGTGGTGATGACCGGTGCCGGGACGCCTTCGTCCACCGCGGCGAGGACGGTCCAGCGGCCTTCCCCGGAGTCGGAGACCCGCCCGGCGAAACCGTCGAGGGAGGGCGAGCCGGCGAAGGCGTCGGCGATCAGGTCGACCAGCCACGAGCCGACGACCGAGCCGCGCCGCCAGACCTCGGCCACCTCGCCGACGTCGATGTCGTACTGGTAGGCCCACGCATCGCGCAGCGGCGTCGTCTCCGCGTCGACCTCTTGCCGGCCTTTGCCGGCGTCCGCGCGCTTGATGATGCTGAGGCCCTCGGCGATCGCGGCCATCATCCCGTACTCGACCCCGTTGTGGACCATCTTCACGAAGTGCCCGGCGCCGTTCGGCCCACAGTGCAGGTACCCGAGCGGGGCGGTGCCGTCGGTCCGGGTCCGGCTCGGCGTCGGCTCGGCACTGCCCTCGCCGGGAGCGATCGTCTTGAAGAGCGGGTCCAGATGGGCCACGACCTCATCCTCGCCGCCGATCATCAGGCAGTAGCCGCGCTCCAGCCCCCAGATCCCACCGCTGGTCCCGCAGTCGACATAGTGCAGCGACTTGCCGGCAAGACGCTTGGCGCGCGTGATGTCGTCGCGGTAGTAGGAATTGCCGCCGTCGATCAGGATGTCGCCGGGCTCCAGCAACGGCTCGAGCTGGTCGAGGATGGAGTCGACGATCGCAGCCGGGAGCATGAGCCATACGACCCGTGGCTTGTCCAGTTTCGCGATGAAGTCCCGGGGTGAGTCCGCGCCCGTCGCGCCCTCGCCGGCCAGTTCGGCGACGGCGGCCGCGTTGACGTCGGACACGACGCAATGGTGGCCGTCCCGCATCAGCCGACGCACCAGGTTCGCCCCCATCCTGCCGAGCCCGATCATCCCGAGCTGCATGGGCTTGTCTGTCGCCATGTGGCGCCTCCTAGTCCTTGAGCGTGCGGTAGTGCCGGATCAGCGCGTTCGTGGACGGGTCGTGACCGAGTTCAGGGCCGGTCGCGCCCTCGGGCTCCGGGGTGATCGCGACAGCAAGCACCTTGCCGAGTTCGACGCCCCACTGGTCGAAGGAGTACCGACGCGACCGAGCCGACGGCGGGGTCGTGGCCGGCCCGCGCCATGCGCTCGGCGCCACGCAGGTAGGCATCGGCTGCGGCCCGGTTGTGGTCCGCGAGAGCAGCACCGTCACGTTCACCGGAGCGCGCGAGGCGTTGGCCTCGTGGAGCGCCTGGGTTACGTTCACGCCTGCTCCCTTCCGGCGGCCACGCACTCGCGGGCAACCTGGGTGACCTTCTCGGGGGTGAAGCCGAATTTGGTCAGAAGCTGCTTGAGCGGCGCCGATGCCCCGAACGTGCGCATGCCGACGACCGCGCCCCCGTCGCCGACGTAACGGTCCCAGCCGAAGGTCGCCGCCTGCTCGACGGCGACCCGGGCCCGGATCCCGGGCGGGATGACCGAGTCGCGGTATTCCTTGGACTGGCGGTCGAACAATTCCCAGCAGGGCATGCTGACCACGCGAGCCGCGAGGCCCTCGGCGGCGAGCTCGTCACGGGCCGCGAGCGCGAGTTGCACCTCCGAGCCGGTGGCGAGCAGGATGACGTCGGGCTTGCCGTCCGCCGCGTCGACCAGGACATAGGCTCCCCTGGCCACCCCGGATGCGGCCCCCATCTCGGAGCGGTCCAGGGTCGGCAGTGCCTGACGGGACAGGACCAGCACCGCCGGCTCGTGCCTGAGCGCGGCGACGACCCGCCAGGCCTCCACGACCTCGTTCGCGTCGGCCGGGCGGAACACCAGCAGCCCCGGCATCGCGCGCAGCGACGCGAGCTGCTCGACGGGCTGGTGGGTCGGGCCGTCCTCGCCGACCCCGATCGAGTCGTGGGTGAAGATGTGCACGACCGGGATCTCCATCAGCGCCGAGAGCCGGATCGCGGCGCGCGCGTAGTCGGAGAAGATCAGGAACCCCGACCAGTACGAACGCAGCTTGGTCAGCGCCATCCCGTTCGTGATCGCGGTGGCGGCGTGCTCGCGGATCCCGAAGTGGAGGTTGCGCCCCGAGCGGTCATCGGCCTGGAAGTCTCCGGCGCCGGAGAACGTGAGGTTGGTCTTGGTCGACGGCGAGAGGTCCGCGGACCCGCCGACCAGCCACGGCACCGCTCGGGCAAGGGCGTTGAGCACCTGGCCGCTGGAGTCGCGGCCGGAGATGCCCTTGGGGTCGGCCACGAAGGTCGGCAGCACCGACTCCCAGCCCTCCGGCAGTTCACGCCGCTGGATGCGCCCCAACTCGTCGGCGAGCTCGGGATGGGTGGTTCGGTAGGCCTCGAATCGGCTTTCCCAGCTCGTCCGGGCTTCGCGACCGCGAGCGCCGACGCCTGCGGCGAAGTGCTCGTAGACGCCGCCGGGAACGAAGAAGTCCTTGTCCTCCGGCATCCCGAGGAATCGCTTGGTCGACTTGACACCCTCCACGCCGAACGGCGCGCCGTGCGCCTTCGGGGTGTCCTCGACCGGTGACCCGTAGCCGATGTGGCTGTGCACCACGATGAGCGTCGGGCGCTCGTTCTCGGACTTGAAGGTGTGCAGCGCGCGGGCCGCCGCGTCGAGGTCGTTGGCGTCGGCCACAGTGGTGACGTTCCAGCCGTAGCCGATGAACCGGGCCGCCACATCCTCGGTGAACGCGATGTCGGTGTGACCCTCGATCGTCACCCGGTTGGAATCGTAGATCCAGCAAAGGTTCGACAGCCGCTGATGGGCCGCGAGCGAGGCAGCCTCCGAGGAGATCCCCTCCATCATGCAGCCGTCGCCGGCCATCGCGTACACGTCGAAGTCGAAGAGGGTGAAGTCGTCACGGTTGTACCGGGCGGCGAGCCACTGCCCGGCGATCGCCATGCCGACCGAGGTCGCAACGCCCTGGCCGAGCGGGCCGGTCGTGGTCTCCACGCCGCTGGTCCACCGGTACTCCGGGTGCCCTGGACAACGCGAGCCGAGCTGGCGGAACGTCCTGAGGTCGTCGAGGCTCACGGCGGGGCGGCCGAGGATCTCATAGTCGGGGTCGACAGCCCGCACGCCGGTGAGGTGGAGCAGCGACCAGAGCAACGCGGAGGCGTGTCCCTCCGACAGCACGAAGCGGTCGCGGTTAGGCCAGATCGGGTCGGCCGGGTCGAAGCGCAGGAAGCGCTGCCAGAGCGTGTACGCGACCGGGGCGATTCCCATCGGCGTTCCCGGATGGCCGGAGTCGGCCGCCTGGATGGCGTCCATGCACAGGGTGCGGATCGTGTTGACGGAAAGTGTTTCCAGGTCGTTGTTGCCCAATGCGAGCCTCCCTGAAGGTGCCGCCCCTGCCTTCATGTCGAGCGCGGCGGACTAGGGTTGCGCCTTCCCGGCCGGGGCGAAGAGCGCCGCGCCGACAATGCCCGCATCGTTCAACAGCTGCGCCGGTACGATCTCGGTCCTGAGCTCGATGTGCGGCAGGAACTTATCGGCCTTCTTGCTGACGCCGCCGCCGATGACGATCAGGTCGGGCCACAGCAGCCGCTGGACGAGCTCGAGATACGTCTGCAGACGGTGCGCCCATTTCTTCCAGGACAGGTCGTCGTGCTCGCGCACCGACTCCGCGGCCCAGTCCTCGGCATCCTCGTGGTGCAGCGGCAGGTGCCCCAGCTCGCTGTTGGGCACCAGGATCCCGTCGGAGAAGACGGCACTGCCGATACCGGTGCCGAGCGTCACCATCACGACGACGCCCTTGCGTCCCTTGCCGGCGCCGAAGCGCATCTCGGCGATCCCGGCCGCGTCGGCGTCGTTCACCACCCTCACGTCGCGGCCGGTCGCTCCCGCGAAGAGCCGGGCCGCGTCCGTATCCATCCAGGCCGGGTCGATATTGGACGTCGTCTGGACTTTGCCGCCCCGGATGACGGCCGGGAGCGTCAGCCCGACCGGTCCTTGGACGCCTATCTGGGAGAGGACCTTCACGACCACGTCAGCGACTGCCCCCGGGGTCGCCGGATGCGGGGTCGGGATCCGGACCCGCTCACCGATGAGGCTGCCGAGGTCGAGGTCGACCGGCGCTCCCTTGATACCGGTCCCGCCGATGTCGACCCCCAGCACATGGGCCGTCCGGTCCAGAATTTCCTGCGCCACTGCCCGCTCCCCTCAGGGGCCGGCCCAAAATGAGTTGTGTGAATTTTGGACGTCAGGCCCCACAAGAGCTTCGCCATACAATACTTAATATTCGCACACACCCCCTATGCTCGCCACATCACCTTTATAGGGTTATATCGAAAGCGAATGGGTATATCCAAGCATTGCATGCCCGCATGGGTATTGGCTTTCTATCGGCTTTCCCCTCCGTTCGAGAGGAACGCGCCTGCGACTCATGCCAGCCGCGGTGCCCTCCGGCAACTTTCGGAAATCAAGCCGACCGGGAACCCGTCCCACAGTTCCCCCAGTTCTCAGACCCTGCGAGCAGACCCCCAGCTCCTTGGGCTCGGCCGCAGCAGCGACGAGCCTGATCCCGCCATGCCGCAGCGACCGCGCTTCCGCCCCTATGGCCGGCCGCCGCTGACGCTCGTCCAGATGCGGCAGCAGCACCCGGAAGTTCGCAGCCAGGACCGCCTCGATCCCCTCCGGTCTCCCCCACCACGACAACGACTCCCGCAGCCGGCAGCCACGACTTGTGTCCCGGCAAGCCCTTGAGTCCCCTTCAGGACGACGCGGACATCGACCGCGTACACATCGCCGCCGACACCGGTTGAGGACCGTGATGCCCCGGGCCCGTTCTCACAGATGGTCCTGCGCCAGAACAAGATCAGCAGAAGCCCGGAGAGGGGTCGGAGCATCGAGGTACTTCCGGTGGCAGGCCCTGGCAGGGCCACAGAACACGTGAGGATGGCACAGCATCAGCGGGCTGCGGGCTGCGGCGACGGTCACGGGGCGGAGGCGATCGCTCGGGTGACGGCCGCGATTCCCGGAGCCGGCCGGCCGGGAAGCCGCGCCATGAGAATCCGCCGGACCTCGGGGGGTACTCCGTCCACCCGCAGCAGGCTCACGCCGGGCGGCAGCACCGTCGACATGCGGGACGGGACCGTTGTCACGCCGAAACCGCCGGCAACCAGCTGCAGCTTCGTCAGCCAGTCCCTCGTCGTATGGACCGTGCGCGGCCGCCCGGGCAGGCCCGGCCAGACCCCGAGCAGAGGTTCTGCACTCGGTGACGGGGCCGCGATCCAGGGAGCATCGACGAGCTCGTCGACGTGCACCGCGCTCCGGCCGGCGAACAGGCCGGTGCTGGACGCCCCTACGAGCAGTTCGGTGTCCTCGACGGGCTCGACGTGCAACCGGGGGGACTCGCCGTCCGACGGACGGTGCGGCGGGCGGGACGTCAGCACGGCGATGTCGATCGAGCCCGCCCGCAGCGCCCGGAGCAGGCCGGGCGTGGTGCCCTCACGCGTCGTGACCGTGATGTGCGGGGTGGCCGTCGCGAGCCGGGTGAGCACGCCGGGCAGGATCACTGCCCCGGCGCTGGGGAACATCCCCAACCGCACCAGTTCCGTCGGTACGGCGGAGCCGGTGAGTTCGCGCTCGGCCGCCGCGACGGAGTCCAGGATCGTGCGAGCGTGCCGCAACAGGTTCAGGCCGGCGGGCGTGAGCTGCACCCCGTCGAAGCGGCGCTCGAACAGCACGGCGCCCGCGCTCCGTTCCAGGCCCGCCGCTTGGCGCGAGACCGCCGACTGGGTGTAGCCGAGCTGGGAGGCCGCCGCGGAGAAACTCCCCGACTCGGCGACCTGCCGCAGCACCCGTAGAGACGTACTGGAGAAGTCCATGCGCACTACGCATACCACAGATGCCAGATCGTCGCTTGGCGCATGCCCTCTGCACTCCTAGCCTCAAGACCGACGACCAAGGAGGTCAGCAGATGCGAGCAGCAGTCCTGACACAGTTCGGTGCCCCGCTCACCGTGCAGGAGATACCCGACCCGGGCGCGGGCGGCGGCGAGGTGGTGGTCGAAGTCCTCGCGGCCACTGTCCCCCCCTACGCCGAGGAGGTCTTCAGCGGCCGGCGGAACTACCCGCTCGAACCCCCTGTGGTACCAGGCCCCGGCGGCGTGGGACGCATCGTCCACATCGGCCCGGACGCCACCCGGCTGCGCGTCGGCGACCTGGTGTGGTGCGACTGCACGGTCCGCTCTCGCGACGACGCGCTGGCCCCCGACATCACGCTGCAGGGCTGGAGCTCCCGCGGCGACGGTGGCGCCAGGCTCGCCCGGCATCTGCCCGACGGATCGTTCGCCGAGCTCATGCGGGTACCCACGGAGAACGTCCACCCCCTGCCCCTGGAAGCCGAGGCCGACCCGGCTCGCTGGTCCTCGCTCGGCGTGTACACCATCCCCTACGGAGGACTGCTGGCGGGCCGGCTCCAAGCCGGCGAGACGCTGCTCGTCAGCGGGGCCACCGGAAACCTCGGCAGCGCCGCGGTCGCCGTGGCGCTTGCGATGGGGGCGGGCCGCGTGATCGCGCCCGGCCGCAACCGCGCCGCGCTCGACCTCCTCGCCGACCGGTTCGGCCCACGTGTCCGCCCGGTCGGACTGACCGGCGACGAGGCCGCCGACCGCGCGGCCATGTCCGCGGCCGCCGAGGACCCGATCGACATGGTGCTCGACCTGCTCCCGCCCGCCGCGCCCAGCACGGCATCGCGCGCTGCGGCCATGACCGTCCGCGAATACGGCCGCGTCGTCCTCATGGGCGGTGTCGGCATGCTCGGCGGCGCGGATTTCGCCCTGCCCTACCCGTGGATCATGCGCAACTCGGTCACCGTGCGCGGACAGTGGATGTACCCGCGTTCGGCGAACGTCGGCATGATCCGCCTCATCGCGTCACGTGCGCTCGACCTCGATCCCGAACGGATGCGGACCTTCCCCCTCGACGCCGTCAACGACGCCGTCGAGTACGCCACCGCGCATGGCGGGCCGTTCGACCGCACCGTCCTCAATCCGTCCGGAGACTGATGGCCGTATTCCCCACCCGGAAGGGCCTGCTGCCCTCATGCGGGGCGGGCGGTCCATACCGATGCCGTTCTCGTGAACAGCCGCGAGGTTCAAGATCACGAAGCGCCGGCCGCAACAGCCGCAGAACACTCCTACTTGAAGGGCGCCGATCCAGGGCCCTCGTTACTACGAAGCGTTCACCGTCACCAGCGCGCCCGGCCGGCAGCTGTTCGTCCACTCCACGCAGCCGGGCACCCCGGCGCCGACGCACTGGTCCTGCCGCGCGGCCTGGCCGAGGACCTGCTCACCGAGCACCCCGCTCCCGACGCTGTGTCGCCGTGCACTCGATGACTTCATCCGGCGTGATGACCGGGTCGACCTTCACGTCGTGGTCGGTGACCGGAATCGGTGTGCGTTTCCGCAACACGGCTGGTGGCTGCCCGAGCGCGGTGACGTCGATCATCAGGAGCGTGACAGGGTTCGGCTCGGACGACGGTGATCCCGCCCGTCTCATCACGGTGATTGCGTGTCAGGGCAGTCCGAGGATGATCCCTGCTGGGCGAGGGTGGCAAAGCAGCGGTGCCCGCTCGTCCACTGGTCGGTGACGCCGAGGGCAAGATCAGCGGCGACCCTGTGGAGCGCTCGTCGCCCCAGCCGCGCCCAGGGAAAGAACGGACCGCTCCGGCCCTGAACGTTCTCGAACCGGGCGGTGCACAGCTCTTCGATGTCGTGGGGGTCGACCTCGACGACGAGGCGCCCGGTGGGGGCGATGAGCCGGCCGCAGCGGCGCAGCAGGCCCCGGGGGTCGCCTCCGATGCCGATGTTGCCGTCGATGAGCAGCACCGTCTGCCAGCCCCTCTCGGCCGGCAGCCGGTCGAAGACCGATCGGCAGAGTGCGAGGCCGCCCAGGGCCGTGGTCAGCGCGACCGCGCGAGGCGCGATGTCGACACCGAGGGCGAAGACTCCCCGGTTCAGGAGTGCCCTGCACATGCGGCCCGGGCCGCAGCCGACATCGAGGACGGGGCCGATGCAGCGTTCCAGCACGGTCTTGTCGGCCTCGGTGGGCCTCTCGTGCCAGCGGTGGACCGGCATCCGGATCCGGCGCCCGTCGACCAGCCGTAGGTACACCCGTCCACGGCCGGATCGCAGGGCCAGGGCGTAGGGATCCTCGTCGGCGTCGTACAGCTCGTCCTCGTCGGTCGTCACGGTGCGGCGCCACCACCTGGGGCGGGTCTGCTCTCGTCACTCCGGGCGGCCCGCCGCACGCGGCGCAGTCTCGCCGCGAGGGCCACCGCGGAGGCAGCGAAGAGCACGCCGGTGATCGCCAGCCAGCGGCCGACGTAGACGTCGTCGGACAGCCCGGTGTCACCGGGATAGGGGACCGCGAGGCGGAGGATGAGGGGGAACCAGACCAGCAGGAGCAGACCCGAGAGGAAGGCGGGGACGCGCAGGTGGTTGATCCATGGCACCGTCGGTCCTTCGGCGGCGCGGTGACGGAGCACGGAGAGGGCCGACAGGTCGGCGAGCGAGTACAGGGGCAGCAGGATCAGATCGTGAAGGATCGCCGCACCGACGAGCCAGATCGCCACCTCCCACGGCTGGACGGCGAACAGGCGCACCATGGCGTAGCCGGTGAGGGCGAACGAGGCGATCAGGACGAGCAGGTGCAAGGGGCCGGAGCCGTACCAGCGGACGAATCGTGCCATGGTCACGCCCTGAAGGTGAGCCGGTGGACCCACTTGGTGTTGTTCACGCCGGGGTTGGCCGGGACGATGACGCGGGCCGGATAGCCGTGGTCGAGCGAGAGGTCCGCGCCGTTGACGCGGAGGGCGAGCAGCGCTCGGGGGTCGTGGATCTGGTTGCCCCGCAGCACCACCCTGGTGAAGGGGCCGGGGGGTTGGATCGACTGGACCAGGACGCTTCCTGCATCGGGCATACCGGCCGCGGCGGCGAGGTCGGCCAACCGGAGGCCGCTCCAGCGCTGGTCCTCGGTCGACCATCCCTCCACGCAGGCGATCGGGAGTGCGGCGGCGTGCTGGGGCATCGCCAGGAGCTGCTCGCGGGTGAGGACCTGGGGCGCTCCGCGCCCGTGGACCTCCAGTCGCCAGGCGGGGCCGACGAGTGCGGGGGTGACGCCCACTTTCGCCGCCGTCTTGTTGATCTGGAAGGCGTTCGGGCCACTGCCGGGGTCGCGGTTGTGCGGTGCGAGGAGCGCGGTGGCGCGCATCCAGCCACCGATGCTCTGTCCGGCGGTCACGACGAGGAGGAGCAGCGATCCCGCTCCCACCATGCCCACCGCGCCGCGGCGGGTCATCGTCGGCGGGGCGGGGGCAGCCGCCACCAGACCGTCGGGATCGGGTGGTTCGGGCACTGTGTGGGCGAGGTCGGTGCGCAGCTCGTCGCCCAGGCTGCGCGAGCGCAGGGCCCGTGTCATCCGGCCGAGTCTGAGGCACACGTGGACGACGAAGGCGGCGATGAACACCCACGCGCCGTAGAAGTGCAGGCGGTAGAACGAGCCCGGGAAGACGTAGTAGAGCTGGATGTTGAAGATCCCGGTGACGAATTCGAAGATGGCACCACCGACCAGCATCAGCAGCGAAAGCCGCTCCAGCCCGTGGGCGACGGAGCGCACCGGCAGCCATTCGAACAGCTTCGGGATCACCGACCACAACTTGGCCAGCAGCACCGGCACGAGGACCACACCCAGCGTCACATGCACGCCCTGGAGCAGCCGGTACAGCCAGTACGGGTGCGTGGGCCAGCTGAAGAGGTAGAAGCCCAGGACACCCTTGTCGGGAGTCTCGTCGTTGATGGGACTCAGCCCGGGGTTGTAGGAGGCGTAGGAGAGCAGTCCGGTGATGAACAGCAGTGGGATGCCGATCAGGAGGACCAGCCCGAACACCGAGGTCAGCCAAGGTCCGCGGATCGGACTGCGCCAGAACCCCCGCCGGAACGGCCCCGGGGGCGGCGGCATCTGCCCGATGCGCCGCGTCGTCGCCCGAGTACGAGCCGCGGCCGCCGAGACGGCAGCCGTCCCGGCGATGCGCACGCGCCTCAGCCGCTCCAGCACCGGCTTCTCGTCCGGCCCCGGGCGTCGCGTCCCACCGGACGGGGCCGAACCCGACGGCCTTCCGCCACTTGCCATCGGCCGTCCTCTCCGGTCTCGGAGCCGTGCTCACCAGAGAACAGCCCCACGCCTCGACCCTTGCCGGGATACAGAACACTCACAAACTGACACGGGTCAGGCGGTCTGTCCGGGGCTGAGGCGCAAGTGGGTGTCTGTCGTCGGCCGGACGGTCGAACTTCTGCCACGGGTAGTCCTCAAAGTCCCGTGCCCCGGCCCCGGGGACGGGCGCCGGAGTCCCGCACCGGACTCACCGGTATGCCTGTCGTCATGCGGTCTTGGCACTGTCCGGGCAGAACACCGGAACGCGCTGGACCACGTTGTTGGCAAAGCCGCCTCGGTTCCACGGCTGTTCCAAGGGCTGGACGTTCGCCGACTCGTCCGCGGCGCGGACGCTGAGGACGTGGTCACCGGGGACTGCGGACCACATGAAGGACCACCGGCGCCAGGCCCAGCGGTGGCCACCATCCGGTTCGAGCCCGGCCGGCTGCCAGGTCGCGCCACCGTCGGTGCTGACCTGCACCGACGTCACCGGCGCGCATCCCGACCACGCCCGTCCTTCGAGGAGGACCGGACCGGGCGCGACCACCCGCGTGCGGGACATGAAGTCGGGGAAGCCGGGCGGTATCACGAGTGCCCGTGGAGCAATACGAGTGACCGGCTCCCCCGCCTCCCCGGCCTCCTGCCTGATCCGGTAGGCCACGGATTGCTGGAAGCCGGTGAAGGGGGCGTCGATGACGGTGATGCCCCGCAACCACTTCACCTGGGCCATCCCGTACCAGCCGGGCACCACCAGACGCAGTGGCCTGCCGTGCTGGGGCGGCAGGGGTGCGCCGTCCATGGCGTAGGCCACGAGCACCTCGGGGTCGTCGCACGTTGCGACGTCGATGGGAAGACTGCGCTCGTAGTCCTGCTCCACACCGCGCTCCACACCGTGATCGGCGCCGGTGAACACCACGTCGACAGCGTCGGACCCGACACCGGCCTCGTCCAGGAGCAGGCGCAGGGGCACCCCGGTCCATTCCGCCGTGCCTACGGCTCCGACCAGCCACGGCTGGCTCACCGGCCTCGGCGACAGCAGGGCCCTGCCGTTGCCTGCGCACTCCAGGGTCACACGTGTCGTGACCGCCGGATACGTGCGCAGCTCCGCAGTCGAGAGGCACAGCACGCGCCGCACGCGTCCGATCACGGTGAGCCGCCACGCGGCCTCGTCCGGCACAGGGGGGATGTCGTAGTGCGTCAGGACGTAGTGTAGGCCCGGCGGGGTCACGTCGTAGCGCATGGCTTCCAGCGGCAGACCGTGATTCCGGGCGGCCAGCGCCAGCTCGTCCTGCCCCAGTCCCTCGCCTTTCGCGGCCACGCGGGCGGGAGTGCTCACGTCGGCGAGTCGACGCCCCATGCTCCGATTATTCGCTCGCGCCACCGCTCGTGCACCGCAGCGCGCCCGCAGGCGTCAGCTGGAATCCTGCCCTCGTGGCAACCGACGTGACGGTGCGGCGCGTGAACCCGCTGCCGCCCGAGCAGGCGGCCGCTCACGCCATGGACCGACGCCACGACGCCGAGTGGACCCAAGGGACGGTCCCTGGGCGTTGCTTTTCGCCGGGGAACGTCGAGGATGGCCTTGATCACCGGGGCCCGTAGGCCGTCACACCGTGCCGGGGGTGCGCCGGGGGCGGGCCCACCAAAATCCCGGGGCCCGGATCCACATGGACCGGGCGGCCACCCTCGCCACCGACGTCCAGCCCCTCCTCTTCCCGTCGCCTCCCATCACCCCATCGGCTGACCTGCCGGGCTTCCCGGAGCAAGGCACCGCATGTCGCACGGCCGAGGCGTGCGTCCATGGGCGAACGTGCTGGGTCAGACGGTGAGCGGGACGGAGCACACCCATGCGCCTTTACGCCCAGACCCCGGCACGCCGGAGCCGTCAGGTACTCGCGGACCTGATCGCCGTGGCCCTGATCGCGGCCACGGTGAAGTTCGCCCTGACCGTCCACGACGCGATCATGCGGCTGGCGGAGCCTGGCCGGCAGGCGCAGAGCGCGGGCGACAACCTCGCCGACGGCCTCGCTGACGCGGCCGACGCGGCTTCGAACGTGCCGCTCATCGGGGGCGCCCTGAAGAAGCCGCTCCAGTCCGCCGCCGGCGCCGGCACCGGTCTCTCCGACGCCGGACAGTCGCTGCAGCACATCGTGGGCCAGGTGGCCGACCTCACCACACTCGCCCTGATCGTCCTCCCCGTGGCCTTCGTACTGGTGCTGTGGCTCCCTCCACGTCTGCTCTGGATCCGGCGCAGCACGACCACGCGGCGCCTCCTGGACAACCCCGGGGGCGCCGACCTGCTCGCCCTGCGCGCCCTCACCGGACCGCAGCGCGACCTCGCCGCGCTCCCCACCCCACCCGGCGGCCTCGCCGACGCCTGGCGCCGCGGGGACCCCGACGTCATCTCCGAGTTGTCCGGAGTCGCACTCAGACGGGCCGGTCTACGGCCCTGACGGGCGGAGCGGGGTCTTGTCGGTCCACGCCCACGCCGAGCACTTGCCCTCGTAGCAGGCCCTCATCGACCAGCTGTGTGGACAGGACTGCGGGCTGTACGGCGGTCGCGTCGATGCGGAAGGCCTTCCAGCCGGACCAGGTGGAGGTGTCGATCCCGTCGCTGGTGCGGGCGCGCAGCTGCAGACGGCTGCCGTCGGGCGCCGCCGAAGCGGTGGGGATCCGCGTGGTGGCTACGGCTGGTGGCGCTGGCCCTGGCCGGTGTCGCACGGTGATGCGCAGAAAGCTCACGCGCGGGCACTGGGGGCGGTGCGGAGGTCGCAGCCGGCGCGGCAGATGCCGGCTCGGGCGGCCGCAGGTGCAGGTCCCACAAAGTCGCCACAGGCGCCAGGCCGTCCGCACCGCTCGTGGTCCAGACCCTTCCGAGGAGTGTGCGGCGGTGCATCCGACCGCGCCGTGCTGCCCCGGGACACCCATCGACGCCCGGGGGGCTACGCACTTTCTGGCAGGACACGTGGGGCTCGGAGGCGCCTTCCTCGTCTACGGTGTGATCGTGACCGACACCCTGACCATCGGTGTGCTGCTGTTCGAGGACGTCGAGGAACTCGACGTGGTGGGCCCGTGGGAGGTGCTCGGCTTCTGGGCCTCCCACATCGCGTCGTCTCCGGTGCGGCTTCTGGCCGTCGGACCGGACGCTGATGCTGTGGTGGTCTGCTCGAAGGGGCTCCGCCTCGTCGCCGACTGCGGCACGAACACGGCGCCGCCGCTCGACGTACTCGTCCATCCCGGTGGCAACGGCACCCGAACTCTGGCGCGCGACGAAGGACATCTCCACTGGCTGCGCGGCCTCCACGAACGTGGCACCGTACTGGCGAGCGTGTGTACGGGCTCGCTGGTGCTGGCTGCCGCGGGGCTGTTGGCCGGCCGGCCGGCCACCACGCACCACCACTACCTCGACAAGCTCACGAAGCTCGACGGCACGATCGACGTGCGTACGCGGGACCGGTACGTGGACGACGGTGACATCGTCAGCAGCGCCGGGGTGTCGGCCGGTATCGACATGGCGCTGCACCTGGTGGCCCGGTTCGGTGGTGCGGAGGCGAGCGAAGCGACGCGTACCGGCATTCAGTACGAGACACCTGCTGAAAAGGGCGCCTGACCCGGCATCACAGTTCTCCCGTCTTCACCCTCCGGTCGTCCTGCGCACCGGTCTCGTCGCCCGTCATGTCACCGCCGCCCTCCTCCCCGTGGCCATGGGCGAGTGGCTGAGCCGCGTAGGTGATGCGGACGACTCCGTCCGCCTGCCGTTCGGCGTGCGCGCGTACGCCGAAGACGTCGGCCAGGAGCTGCGGGGACAGCACGTCCAGGACCGGTCCCGCCGTCACCACGGCGCCCTCGTGCAGGACGACCAGGTGATCGCACAGTCGGGCGGCCAGGTCGAGGTCGTGCAGGACCGCAAGCGTGGTGACACCGGTGGCGCGGATCAGGTCCAGCAGCTCGAACCGGGCGCGGATGTCCAGGTGGTTGGTCAGCTCGTCGAGCACGAGCAGCCGGGGGTCCTGGGCCAAGGCCCGGGCCAGCAGCACACGTTGGCGCTCGCCACCGGACAGGGAGGCGTAGTCCCGGTCCGCGTACGGCCGTACACCGCAGCGGTCGATGGCGTCGGCCACGGCCCGGTGGTCCTCCGCGCCGTCGCGCCCCAGCAGGCCGTGGTGGGGTGAGCGGCCGAGCGCGACGATCTCGGTGACCGTCAAGCCGGTGGTGTTGCCGGTGGCGTCCTGGAGGACAGCGGCGGTTCGGCGGGCCGCGCCACGGGCGGACAGGGCCCATACGTCGTCGTCACCGACCCTGACCACGCCGTCCGCCGGACGCAGCGAGCGGTAGACGGCGCGCAGCAGTGTGGACTTGCCGCTGCCGTTGGGGCCGACGAGGCCGACGATGTCGCCCTTTCGGGCTTCCAGGCTCACATCGCGGAGGATCGGACTGCGGTCCAGGGTGATGTGGAGCCGCTCGACGGTGAGTTTCATGCTTCAGTCCAGGCCCTTGTTGCGGCGCAGCAGCCACAGGAAGAACGGAGCGCCCAGCAGGGCGGTGAGGATACCCAGCGGGAGTTCGTTGGGGCGGTTGAGGGTGCGCGAGAGCAGGTCGACGAGGACCAGGTAGAGGGCGCCCAGCAGGGCGGTCAGGGGCAGGAGCCTGCGGTGGTCGGCGCCGAGGGTGAGGCGGACCAGGTGCGGGATCATCAGCCCGACGAAGCCGATGCTGCCGGCGACGGCGATGACGGTTCCGGTCAACAGCGCGCTGAGCACGAGAAGGACCGCGCGCAGGCGGTTGACGTCCACACCGAGCGCGGCGGCGGAGTCGTCTCCGGCCAGCAGAACATTGAGCCGCCGCCCGAACAGTGTGAGGAGGGCGGTGCCTGCCAGCACCACCACCGTCACCGTCGGCAGTTGGTCCCACTGGGCGCCGGCCACGCTGCCCAGCATCCAGAACATGACCGTCCGCAGCTCGGTCGGCGTCGCCTGCAACTGGACGTAGCTGGTCGCGGAGAGGAAGACGTAGCCGACCGCGACCCCGGCCAGAACCAGCCGGGTCGGGGCCATCCGGCCGCGCCGCTGCCCGAGGGCGAAGACCAGCGCGCCCGCCGCCACCGCGCCGAGGAAGGCGGCCGCCGATACGCCGAGGCCCGCGAGCGCCACGCCTCCGCCCAGGGTGATGACCAGCACCGCGCCGAGCGTGGCGCCGTAGGAGAAGCCGAGGACGATGGGGTCGGCGAGCGGGTTGGCCACCACGGTCTGCAGCACCGCGCCCGAGACGGCCAGGCCGGCGCCGACCAGGGCCGCAAGCACCACCCGGGGAGTGCGGAAGTTCCAGACGATCTGGTCGGTGGCGAGGTCACCGGAGGCACCCTGCCCGGTGACGTGGTGCCAGACGATGCCCCACACGTCGCCGAGGGGGACGGTGACCGCGCCGATGCTGATCGCCACGATCATGGTGGCGATCAGCGCGACGGGCAGGAGGGTGAGAGCCAGGGTGACCCGCAGTCGGGTCGGACGGCTCAGAAGGCGTCGGGGTGCAGCATCTTGGCGATCTTCTCCACGGCCAGGTCGTTGCTGGGGCCGAGGTACATCGAGTCGGACAGCACCACGTACTTGTTCTTCTTCGCGGCCGGCCACTGGGGGAACTCCTTCAGCAGTTTCTTGGCGTAGGCCGCCGGGTCGGGGTCGTTGTAGCCGATGACGACGAGCGCGTCGACGTCGGTGGCGGCCACCTTCTCCTTGCTCAGGTCGGCGAAGGAGGTCTTGGAGGCCGAAGCGAAGGCGTTGGAACCGCCCGCGTTGGTGAGGATGTCGTTGTAGATGCCCCGAGCGACGACGGAGCTGAAGTCGTTGCCGCCCATGGACATGTTGGAGAAGAGCACCATCACCTTGGGTGCCTTCTTGCCCTGGACCTTGGCGGAGATCTCGCCGATGTGCTTCTCCGAGGCGGCGATCAGCTTCTCCGCCCGGTCGGAGACGTTGAAGATCCTCCCCATGTCGCGCAGCAGCGTGTAGCTGTCGGCGACGGTCATCTTCGAGGTGTCCTGCTTGCAGCCCTGCGGGGAGACGTAGGTGTTGGCTGCCACCTGCTTGAGCTGCTCGCGGGTGGCGAAGCCGTTCTTCTCGTCGAAGCCGTACGACGTCGTGGACAGCACCAGGTCCGGACGCAGGCCGAGCATCGCCTCGCGGGGGATGTCGTAGGCGTCGTTGAGTTTGATGTTCCCGGTGGGCAGGGCCTTGATGGCCTTGGCCCGGCCCGGCACCTCGCTCATGCCGTACGCCTGCTCATTGGCGACGATCTTGTCGCCGAGGCCGAGGGCGAGGAGGGTCGAAACCTCGGCGACCGAGGCGCCGTTCATGACGACCACGCGGCTGGGGGCCTTCTCGAAGGTCTGGGTCCGGCCGCAGTTCTCGATGGTCACCGGGTACCCGGTCCTCGAGGCGGCGGCCTCGGTGTTCTTGCCGCTCGCCCTCTCGTCCGTCGAGGAGTCGGCGCATGCCGCCGTGACCAGACAGAGGGCCGCGGCCAGGGCTGTGGCGACCGGCCGTTCGATGGACATGCTGGCTCCTTGCTTGCAGGGCTCGGTGGTGTTCCGTTGCAGTAGTCGTGGCGGGGCGGCCGTGAGTTCCCGGGAAAGTCCAACTACTTGCCGGGAGGCGCCGGATGGGGTTCTTTTCGGGTCGGTGCGGGCAGGTCCCCCATGGCCACACACCGGTCGAGGTACCGGAACACCAGGTCCCGGCCGATCGACGGACAGGTGATGCCGCTGCCGCGCAGTCCCTTGCGGACGTTGTCGGCGCGGACGTGTCCGAGCCTCAGGTCAAGGGCGTCGCCCCCGCTTGTCTCGCTCGAGTCGAAGAAGGCGAGCGTGGTCGTGGCGACATCGGCCTCGCGGGACAACTCGTCCCGCCACTGGGCCAGAGGCATGCGTCGAACCGGATAGCCGTATTCCTCGACCCAGTCGTAGAGGTCGCTCAGCCGCACTCTCGGTACGGCCGCATGGTTGAAGACGGGACCGGAGCCGTTGAGGCTGAGATGCACTACGGACTTGGCGGCATAGTCCACCGGCGCCCAGATCTCGTCCTCGAACAACTCCGGGACGATTGCAGCCGGGATGCCCGCCCGCAGCACGCTCCACAGGAAGTCGCGCGCGTTGACATATCCGGTGCCGGCCGGTCCGGTCACTCGGCCCAGGCGGTGCACGGTGACCGGCAGGCCACGCTCGGCGGCCTGTTCGAGGAGGCGTTCGGAGGCCCACTTCGACTGCTGGTAGCCGTATCGCAGACCGGTGTGAGGCGGCAGGAACGCCTCCGGTACTTCCGGGCTGTGGCTCGCGGGAGGAGCCACGGACAGCGTGGAGACGTAATGGAGCGGGATGGCGCGTGCGGTGGCCAGGCCCAGCAGGTGCCGGGTGGATTCGGTGTTGACGGCGCGCAGGGTCCCGTACTCCCGCATGATGCTGACCGTCGCCGCGTTGTGGAAGATCGCGTCGCAGGTCTCGGCCAGTTCGCCGAGGGCGTCCGGTGTCAGGCCGAGGCCGGCGCGGGCGAGGTCGGCGGGCACAGCGGTGATGCGGCACTTCGCCGCTTCCGGCAGCCGGAGGTCGTGCTGCTCCAGGGCGTGGTGGACGCGGTCCATGGCCTCGCCGGCGGTGTGCGCGCGGACCGCGCAGATGATCTCGGCCTCCGTGGCGGCCAGGAGTTCCGCCAGAAGGTGCGCGCCCACGAAGCCGGTGGCGCCGGTCAGCAGGATGCGGCGGGGCACGTCCGGCCGGCGGCCGGCACCGGGCCGGATGCCCGGGTCGAGGGCGGTGTCGGTGAGAAGGGCCGGCGGGAGGCCAGGTGCGGCGGGCGTACGGTCGGCGAGGAAGCGGGCGAGTTCGGCGGCGGTGGGGTACTGGAAGAGCCAGGCGACCCGTATGTCGCGGCCCAGTTCGGCGCCGAGACGGTTGGCCACCTGGATGGCCTGGAGGGACTGGGCGCCGAGGTCGAAGACGTCGGCGGCGGCGGTGACGTCGTCCGCGCCCAGGATCTGTTGCCAGATGCCGACGATCGTCCGCTCCAGCGGGCTGCCGGCGGCGGGCGCCGGTGTCGCGGCGGGCGCGCTCAGCGCACGTCGGTCGATCTTGCCGGATCCCGTCCGGGGCAGGCGGTCGTGGAGTGCCACGGCGGAGGGGATCACCGCCGCGGGCAGCTTCGCCCGCAGGTGGTCCCGGACCTCGGAGGCGGACGGAGCCGGAGGGTCCGCGACCACATGGGCCGCGAGGCGCCGGGTGCCGTCCGGAAGGGTCTGGCCGACGACGGCCGCCGCACGGATGCGAGGGTGGCTCAGCAGGGCACTCTCGACCTCGGCGGGATGCACCCGATGACCGCTGATCTTGAACTCGTCGTCCGCGCGGCCGAGGAAGCGCAGTTGGCCGTCCTCGCCGATGCGCACCAGGTCGCCCGTGCGGTAGGAGCGGGGGCCTCCGGGAAGTACGGCGAGGGGGGCGAACCGGGCGTTCTCGGACGCACCGGCCCTTCGGTAACCGAGGGCCAGGTTGTCGCCCAGGAGGTACAGCTCCCCACCGACGACGGCGGCTCGGGTGCCGGGCAACGGCAGTCCGATCGGTACGTCGCCGGGGGCGAGCGCGGGATCGTGCAGGTCGGCGACGGTGGCGACCACGGTCGCCTCGGTCGGGCCGTACGAGTTGAACAGCGCGACCGAGGTGCCTACGGCCTTGCGCCAGCGATCGACGCGTTCGGGCAGCGCCGCCTCACCGCCGATGACGACGGTCCGCACTCCTTCGGGCAGGACGGTCGTGCCCGTCGAGAGTGCGTAGGCCAGTTCGTGCCAGTAGGCGGTGGGCAGATCCAGGACGCTGACGTTCAGGCGTGCGCAGTCGGCCAGGAACCGCGGGACCGACTGCGTCATCTCGTCGGTGCGGATGACGAGGGTGGCACCCGCGCACAGGGTGAGGAACAGTTCCTCCACGCTGGTGTCGAAGAGCAGCGGCGCGAACTGCAGAACCCGGTCCTCGCGACGCAGTCCGTAGCGATGGGTGGCACTTGCCACGAAGTGTGCCAGGGCGCTGTGGCTGATCTCGACGCCCTTGGGGCGGCCGGTGGAGCCGGAGGTGTGGAAGACGTAGGCGGGGTCCTGGGCTGAGGGCCGTGGCGGGGGCGGGCCCAGGGGCGAGTCCGGCTGGTCGACTGTGAGTACGGGTGTGGCCGCGAAGGTGCTCGCATCGGCGGCGGTCGTGACGACCAGGGCGGGCGCGGCCGCGTTCAGCAGCTGCGCCGTCCGGTCGGCGGGGGCGGTCGGGTCGAGCGGGCAGTAGGCCGCGCCCGACAGCAGCACGCCGAGGATGGCGGTGACAGCGTCGATGCCCCGGGGCAGCGCCACGGCGACCAGATCCCCCGGGCCGATGCCCCGGTCGGCCAAGCGGCGAGCCATGTCACGTGCGATGCCGAAGAGTTGGGCGTACGTGACGCTGTTCCCGGCATGCTCCACCGCGACCGCTCCGCCCCGGCGGGCTGCGTGGCCGGCGATGAGGCTCAGCACCGGGCGGGCAGGGGCGGGCAGCGGCCCGCCGTCCAGGATCCGTACCGACGCCGGATGCATGGGCCGGTCAGGGGTGGCCACCGCCTCTGCGAGCTGGGCGAGCAACCCCTCCTGAAAGGCGGTGACTTCCGCCTCCGTGTACAGGTCGGGGTTGGCGTCCACCGCGATCCGCAGGCCGGTACCGTCGGAGCGGTCGTACACGTTGACCGCCAGGTCGTCCACGGGACCGGCGGAGACGTTGTGGACGGTGCTGCGGTGCCCGGCGAAACGCAGGTCGTACGCGAACGGCATGATGTTCACGCCAGGCCCGGAGAGCCGGCGCTGTCCGCCCACCAGCTTCAGGTCACGGCGGAGTTGTTCGTAGCGATAGCGCTGGTGCGGGAGACCGGTGCGGAGTTCGCGGGAGACGCGGGCCACGAGGTCGCGGAGGCTGTCCTCGGCGGACACGGCGACGCGCAGCGGCAGGATGTTGCGCACCATGGCCGGTACCCGCAGTGAGACGGAGCCGAGACGGCCCATGGCCGGCAGGCTCAGGACGATCTCGGGTGTTCCGGTCACCCGGTGCAGATGGGCCACGGTCACCGCCAGGAGCACCTCGGACCAGGTGGCCGACAGCTCACGGGCGACCGTGCGCAGGGCGTCGGCCTGGGCCGCGTCGAGGTCCGTGACGCGGCGGTGGAAGGTGCGCGCGGGCAGCACCGAGCGGCCGGCCGGGGTGGCCACCGGGGGGCGGTCGGCGTATCGGTCGGTCCAGTAGGCCCGGTCCTTGGCGTGGCGGGCGGATTCCCGGTAGGCGCCCTCCTCGGCGCGTACGGACGCCAAGGTGCCGAAGGCACTGCCGGGTACGGGTTCGTCCGCCATGAGGGCCGTGTAGACCTGGGCCACCCGGCGTGCCACCAGGGACAGGCCGAACCCGTCGAGGGCGATGTGATGGACGCGGTGGTACCAGAGGTAGCGGTCGCTCCCGGTCTTCAGCAGGGCGTGGCCGAACACGGGGCCGCGGGTGAGGTCCACGGGGCGGGCCATGTCCGCGGCCATCCAGGCGAGCGCGGCCGCGTGCGGGTCCGGTTCGGTGGTGAGGTCGGCGGTGTGCAACTGCCAGCCGTCCGCCGGGGTTTCGGCCTCCCAGGGCCGGCCTTCACCATCCACGACGTACGTGACGTTGAGGGCTTCGGTTTCGGCGACCACGTGGTGGAGCGCGGTGTCGAAGACGGCCGTGTCCATCGGTCCGTCGATGCGCACGTACTCGGCCGTGTTGTAGGCGGGGCTGTCCGGGTCCAGCTGCTGTCCGGTCCAGATGCCTTCCTGGGCGGCCAGCAGCGAGTGACCGGGCTCAGGTGTCGGCACGTGCCGCACCTCCCCGGCGCTCGGTCAGCAGCTGCCACCACTGGGCGAAGGAGCTGCGCTCGGCGAGGTCCACGAAGCCGACGTCCGCGCCCGCGGCCTGCCACCGTTCGAGCAGGGTGACGATGCGCAGGGAGTCCAGTCCTGCGTCCAGCGGGCTCTCGTCCAGGTCGACTTCGTCGGGCCGCAGGTACAGGAACTCCGCGAGGTCGGCGCGGAAGCTCTCCAGTGTGAGGGATTCAGGCATGGGGGTTCTCTCCACGACGGTCTACGACTGTGTTCTTCACGGCGTTGTCGGCTGTGTCAGTTGACCTTGCGGGCCGAGTCGCCCCAGAAGCGGTCGCGCAGTTCGCGGCGGAGGATCTTGCCGCTGGGGTTGCGCGGTACGTGGTCGATGAACTCGAAGGCCGAGGGCAGCTTGAAGGCGGCGAGGCGCGGAACCAGGAAGCGGTGCAGGTCCCGCGGGGTCGGCCGGTCCCCGGGTACGGGGACGACGAACGCGTGGACCCGTTCGCCCCAGCGTTCGTCGGGGGCGCCGACGATCACCGCCTCGGCCACACCCGGGTGGCTCTCCAGCACGTTCTCGATCTCGGCCGGGTAGACGTTCTCACCGGCGACGAGGACGGCGTCCTTGATCCGGTCACGGATGAAGATGTAGCCGTCCTGGTCGATGTATCCGGCGTCGCCGGTGTGGATCCATCCGTCGACCAGGGTCTCCGCGGTCTTGTCGGGCAGACCCCAGTACTCCGTCATCCGGGCCGGGGTGTGCAGGCAGACCTCGCCGATCTCGCCCGACGGCAGTTCCCGGCCCTCGTCGTCGATCACCTTGGCGCGGACGCCCGGATAGGGGTGGCCCGCTGCCTGCATGCGCGGGCCGCCGGGGACGTGGTCGGCCGGTGGGAGGCAGACGGCGGTGTTGCCGGTCTCGGTGAGCCCGTAGATCTGCGCGAACTCGCAGTCCAGTACGGCGAGGCTCTCCTCCAGCAGGCTCTCGGAGATCGGGGAGCCGCCGTAGACGGTCTTGCGGAGAGTGGTGAAGTCCTTGGCAGTGACCCCTGGTTCGGTGAGCATCATGCGGAGCATGGCCGGAACCACGCAGGCCGTGGTGATGCCGAGGTCGCTGATCAGGTCGACTGCCCGGCGGGCGGCGAAGGAGCGCATCGCCACGATCGTCGTCCCCGCGTTGAGGTTCTGCGTGGCCCACCACAGACCGCCGATGTGGAATCCGGGGATGCCGACGAGGGCGACGTCCCCCTCCCGCCAGTCGATCCAGTCGAGCCCCGTGCGGGCCAGGGCCTCACGGATGGCGAAGAAGCTGCGGTGCGCGAGCACGACCCCCTTGGGGAGTCCGGTGGTGCCGCTGGTGTAGAGCTGGGCGACGGGGGTGTCGGCGGTCGCGCCCACCTTCGGCTCGGTGTCCGGATGCCCGGTTTTCCACGCCGCGAAGTCCGGGCCGAGGGGTACGACCGTCTCGGGCGGCGCGGTCGCCATGCGCTCCACGATCGGCGCGAACTCCTCCTCCAGGAAGAGGAGTCGGGTGCCGGAGTCCTGGAGGATGTGGCTCACCTCGGGTGCGGTGAGCCGCCAGTTGACGGGAACCAGGACGGTGCCGCTCTTGGCACAGCCGAAGAGGATCTCGTAGTAGTGCTCGGACTCCTTGCCCAGGTACGCCACCCGGTCGCCCTCGGTGAGTCCGGCGGACCGGATCGCATGGGCGATGCGGTTGCTCTCGCGGTGCAGTTCCCCGTACGAGAGGCTGCGGTCCTCGCAGAGCACGGCCGGGGTGTCGGGCCTGCGGTCGGCATGGAAGCGGGTGGTCTGGACGAGCGTCGTCATGGGCTCCGTGGGCTCCATGGGCGATCCCTTCGATGGCTCAGCGGACGTTGACGAATGCGAGCGTCGCCTCGCCGTCGCACCGGCCGCCGTCGGCGTCCCAGTAGCGGTACGAGGTCTGGGCATGCAGGAACGGCTCGCCGCCGCCGGGCACGCGCCGGGCGACGGACAGGAACGCCATCTCCCCGGAGAACGAGCGGGGGTTGACGGGCCGCCGGAAGTTGCCCGCGAAGCGGGCGATGAGGATGTCCGGGAGTTGGTGTCGCCAGAAGTCGTCCAGGGTCCAGTCCTCGAACCCGGCCAGGAGTCCCTCCTTCACGGACTTGGCGACGAGGTAGTACATCATCTGGTTGTAGGCGATGTTGACCTCGACCGAGTTCAGGTGCCCGGTGTCGTCGATGTAGCACGACTCGGGGATCGTGAACTCGCAGCGGGCCGAGGTGTGTTCGGGCCCCCTGGTGACCGCGGCGGACCTCAGGTACCTGCAGTGCTCCTTGTACGGCACCAGGACGCGCGTGAGCAGGGCGGCGTCGGTGGCGTACGAGCGGTCGACGGCGGGTGTGGTCATGGCACCCGTATCCCGTCGTGCAGCTTGCGCTCGTCGTGGACGGTGACGCGGTAGGAGACGGTCGGCTCCGGGTTGGTCGTGTGCCGGGCGCGGTGGACGAGGCTGCGGTTGTCCCAGATCAACAGGTCGCCCTGCTCGAAGCTCTGCAGGTGGATGCTGTCGTGTTCGAAGGTGTCGTCGAGCTGGCCGGTCGCCTCGAAGAGGTTCTTGAGCAACTCATCGTCGAGCGGCGTGCCGTTCGCGTCCTCGACGCCGACGGTGAAGCCCTCGCTGATGTACAGGACCGTTTCACCCGTGAGGGGGTGAGTGAAGGTGGTGGGCTGCCTGACGGCCGGGGTCTTGCGCTCGACCTCTTCGATGATCTCGGAGAGCGGGCGGTAGACGTCGTGCGGGCGGATCTTGAAGTACTTGCGGACCGAGTGGCGGCAGTGGGTGCCGGCGATCTCCTGCTTCAGGTCCTCGGGCAGCCTCTCGTAGGCGCGGCCCATGTCGATGAAGTACGTGCCGCGGTCACGCTGCGGAATGACCTGCGGGTAGATCAGCGTGATGCCGAAGGGGTCGGGCATGAACTGGTAGTCGGCGTGCCAGAACTTGCCCGTCTTCGGCACGCCTATCTGCTTGCCGTTCTCCGGGACGTTGGACGAGACGAAGATCTCCTTGATCTCGGGGTGGTGGTACATCGGCTCGTAGTAGGTCTCGGGGCGGCCGAGGCGCTTGCCGAGGTCCAGGAACTGCCGGGGGGAGAGGTCCTGCCGCTTCAGGACGGCAATCTTCTTCGTGTAGACGGTCTGCTTGAGCGTCTCGATGTCCGCGTCGGAGGCGATGGTGTGGTCGAAGTCCTCCACCGTGGCGCCGAGGGCCGAGCCGGACTGTTCGGTGATCTTCATGGGTGTCTTCCTTCGGTGGGAGGTCAGCGGGCCTTCCTGGCGTCGATCAGTGCCGCGGTGCCGCCGAGGGTGAGGGTGGGGCGCAGCTCGCTGTCGTGCACCGTGACGCCGAGGTCGCGCTCGATGCGGATGCTGATCTCGACCATCGTCAGCGAGTCGACGTCCAGTTCGGCGAAGGTGACCTCGGGGGTGAGGCGGTCGGTGGGAGCGTCGTGCAACTTGGCGAGGATTTCGACGAGTTGGGTGTAAGTGGTGGTGCTCATGAGGCGGTTTCGTCTCCTCGGTCGTACGGGTCTGCGGGTATGGGCGGTAGTTCGGGCCAGGTCGACAGGCAGGAACCCCAGGTGAGGCCGCCGCCGAAAGCGGTGAGCAGGAGCCGGTCGCCGGGGCGCAGCGCCTCCCGGGTGACCGCGTCGGCCAGGGCGAGCGGGATGGAGGCGGCACCGGTGTTGCCGACGGCGTCGACGTTGGTCACGCAGCGTTCCCTGGGCAGGCCCAGGTCGTCGGCGACGGAGTGCAGGATGCGCAGGTTGGCCTGGTGGGGCACGAAGTGGTCGACGTCGCCGGTCTGCCAGCCCGCCCGGCCCAGGACGGCGCGCGCGGACTCGGCCATGCGGGTCACCGCGTGGCGGTAGACCTCGTTGCCGCGCATCGCGAAGTGCCGGTCGCGGTGCTGTACTTCGCCGCCGGCCGAACGCTGGCGGGAACCGCCTGCGGTGATGGTGATCAGGTCTTCGTGCGCACCGTCGCTGCCGAGGTCGAAGTGGCCGATCGCGCCGGGGGTGTCGGCCTGTCCGGCTCGCAGGACCACGGCTCCCGCGCCGTCGCCGAAGATGATGGCGTTGGCTCGGTCCAGCGGGTCCACGATCGTGGAGTAGGTGTCCGCGCCGATGAGCAGGACCCGTTCGGCGACTCCGGACGTGATCAGGCCGGCGGCCGTGGCGAGACCGTACACGAAGCCCGTGCACACCGCTCCGACGTCGAAGGCTGCGGCCCCGGCAAGGCCCAGCCGCGCGGCCACGGCGGGGGCGGTGGCGGGGCAGGGCCGGTCCGGTGTGGTCGTGGTGACGATCACCGCGTCGACGGAGTCGGCTCCGGCATGGCGCAGGGCACGGCGTCCGGCCTCGACGGCCAGGTCCGAGGTCGCCTGACCGGGCTCGATGACATGGCGGCGGCGGATGCCGGTGCGGGTGCGGATCCAGGCGTCGTCGGTGTCGAGGCGCTCGGCGAGCTGGTCGTTGGTGACGACGCGGGACGGTACCCACCCGGCAAGTCCGCACAGGACGGCGGCGGGTGGACTCGGAGAGGTGGTGGGCACGGCTGATCTCCAGGTAGGCAGAGTTCCGGGAGCGCCCGGACGGGACGAGGGCGGTGGGAGTGGTCTAGGGACCCGGGGTCGCTCTGCGCACGACGAGGGTCAGCGGCACGCCGCAGGCGATTCCGGCCGCTATGGCGAACACGGCGACCCTGATGCCGGCCAGTGCGGTGTTGTCCGCCGGGTGCGGGCCGGCCGCACCGGCCAGCGCCACCAGCGCCGCGAGACCCACCGCGCCACCGACTTGCAGGCTGGTGGAGGCGAGTCCCGACGCCACGCCCTGGTCGTCGGGCGCGACACCGGCGGCGGCGGTGATCCACATGCCGGTCCAGGCAGCCCCTTGGCCCAGGCCCAGCAGCACGATGCCCGGCAGCAGCAGGGGGTACGAGCCGTGCTCGGTGAGCGCCAGGCCGAGGGCGGTGGCTCCGGCCGCGCCGAGGGCCATGCCGCCGACCAGCATGCGGCGTACACCGACGACGGCAACGGCCCGTTCGCCCAGCTGGGTTCCGGCAGCGACCACCACGGCCGGGACGAGGAAGGCGAGTCCGGTCGCGAACGCGCTGTAGCCGCGCACGGTTTGGAAGTAGAGGGTCAGGAAGTACGGCAGGGTACTGAAGGTGGCGCTGTACACCGCCGTCACCGCCATGGCGCCGACGAGCCCGCGGTGTCCGAACAGCCGGGTCGGCACCAGCGGATCGCGCGCACGCGTCTCGACAAGGGCGAAGAGCGCCAGAAGAGTCGGCGAGAGCACGGCGCTCATCAGCGCGGTCGGGCTGGTCCAGCCGGACTCGGGGGCGTGAACCAGCAGGAAGACCAGGAGTGTTATGCCTGCTGTCCCGGTCAGCGCGCCGGTCATGTCGAAACTGCGCACACCGGTCCGCGGGGCGTCCGCGGGAAACAGCACCCGTCCCGCCCATGCGATGGCCGCCGCCACAGGGACGTTGACGAAGAACACCGACGGCCAGCCGAACGCCTCCACCAGCACCCCGCCGAGCAGGGACCCGAAGCAGAGGCCTCCGGCCCCCGCGGCACCCCAGACCGCCAGGGCCCGGTTCCGGTCGGGTCCTTCGGCGTAGATCGTGTTGATCAGGGACAGGGTGGCCGGGAACAGCAGGGATCCGCCGATGCCTTGGGCCGCCCGCGCGGCGACCAGCGCTCCCGGGGTCTGGGCGAACCCACCCACCAGTGAGGAACCCGCGTAGATCAGTGCCGCGGCGACAAACGTCCGGCGCCGGCCGAGCAGATCCGCGGCCCGTCCGCCCAGCAGCAGGAAGCCGCCGGTCGTGACGACGTAGGCGCTCACCACCCACTGCAGGCCGTGCTCCGAGAAGCCGAGGCCCGCGCCTATGCCGGGGAGAGCCACGTAGACGATGTTGTAGTCGAGGGCGATGACCAGTTGGGCCAGCGCCAGGACGAGAAGGGGCAGTCGTGCCGACATCGTCCGGTCCCCCTCACCAGCAGAAAAGAAAGAGAAATGGCGACGAATATCGAATCCGTCGATCATTTTCGGTCACAATAGCACCCCGAAGAGAACTTGAGAATGGCCACTCTGCCTCCTTCCTCAGGGGTGGGAATTCGCTTTTTCGGGCAGCACTGAAAACCGACAGCGGAGAACTGTCGGTTCATTTAATTCGGGAGTTTCAGGCGGTCAGCTGTCTCCCATCAGTCGCCTGATTTCCGAGATGAGGGCCACCAGTGCCCGCCGTTCCGGAATGGTCGTTTCCGGGTGCCAGAGGTCGACGAGGAGGCAAGTACGGGGCCTATTGCCGTCGTTGCGCGCCCCGTGTTCGAAGGAGTAGTCGAAGAGCAGGCAGCGACCTTCCTGCCAGCTGCGGGTCTCACCGGCGACGGTGATGCTGCACCCGTCGGGGATGTCCACGGCGAGATGCAGGTTGATGCTGAAGTTCCACAGGTCGCAATGCGGGGAAATGGATGCCCCGGGGAGCAAGGTGGAGAAGTGGCATTCCAGCAGAGGGCATATGGCCCCCGTGTCGACTGCGAACTCTTGCAGTACCTGGTAGGCGGTCGGTACGGTCGCAGCCGATTCCTCGACCAAGTCCCCGTCGCGGTAAAGGTAGAGAGCCTGCCAGTCCTGCTGCCGAGTCAGGTAGTGCTCGTAGTCGGAAAATGCCTCCCGGTGGACCGCCCAGGCAGAGTTCAGCTCACCCTTGATGACCGGATGAGCGGATTCCAGTGCCCCGACGACGGGGGTCAGTTCCGGATAGGCGTAGGGATCGTGCCACGGGGTGGGAGTCAGGCCCGGCAGGATCCACTTGGCTCCCTTCTGGAGCGGATGCCGGGGGCCTCCTCCTCCGGGTTCCAGCATCCGTTCCACCCTGCTGAGGGATTCCGCACCGTGATCGCTTCTGATCGCCGCGAACGCGTTCTCTATCTCGGGTGTCATGAGGCCCTCC
Source organism: Streptomyces sp. NPDC101151 (assembly GCF_044768335.1). Lineage (NCBI taxonomy): Bacteria > Bacillati > Actinomycetota > Actinomycetes > Kitasatosporales > Streptomycetaceae > Streptomyces > Streptomyces sp. NPDC101151. The sequence goes on from NZ_JBIWPP010000010.1 coordinate 291,904, forward strand.
TGGCTGATGCCGCGACCGTGCGCCGTGCCGCGCCGTCGCATCAGTAGTCGGACAGCAGTCCGGGTGAGTTCCCGCGACTTTCGGTCAATGTGCCGCGGCTCCTGGGGAATTGATGCTTCCGCTCCCCTCCGGGGATCACGTCGGCGTCGGGCCTGCCGCTTCGCGCCGGACGGCCGGAGCCATGTCCACCGCCCGGTCGCAGAGAGAAGCGGCTACCGGGTCGTCGGTCGCGACCAGCACCGTGACGGGCGACTCGGCGACGAGATGCGCGACGGCGGTCCGGGCGGCGTCTTCCGGCCCGGCGGTCGGGGTGGTCCGCCGGCAGCACGCCTGCCCCCGAGGCCACACAGCCGATCGCGGGTGCCATGTACAGAAGCTGCAGTTCCTCCCCAGGCACAGCCCCTGCGCCGCACCCGGCATCGTGCCGGCGCGCGGCGGCTCCGGGAGCCACGGTCACCCACGGAAGCCATGCGCAGGCTCTGCTGCGCCACGCCCGTTCAGCGGGGTTCCGGTTCTCGCGCCCGCCCACGGTGATCCGGGCACCGCTCACCGGGTGGAGCCCGGCCACCGCACGCAGGAGCGCCGTACGGGCCGGGGCCGCCGCCGCGCCGGTCAGCGCGACACGTTCCCCGGCCGGCACTTCGAGGTGCATGCCCCGAATCTCCGTCGCCGCGTCGGCTCGGCAGCGGACGTCACGCAGCCGCACGTCCAGTGCGACCGGATCGCCCGCGGGCCAGGAGAGCCGCTCCCGAGCCCCGTGTGATCGCCATCTGGTCTGTCCCACGTCCTGGTGGTCGCGCGACCGTCCCTCCGAGTTCCCGACTTCAGGGCAACCGGGCCGGGAACTTGCGGCCGCCGGCTTCCGACTACTTCTGTGTGACCCGGAACTGGAGCTGCCTCGCCGTTTCCCTCGGAAGAGCCGTCGGATCAGTGCTGGTGCCCCTCGGTGCGTGCGGGGCAACACTGGCTCTGCTGGTCGCCTACACGGGCAGTGGAGCGGCGGGGAATCCGCCTCCGAGGATCTCCGTGGTGGACGCGCGGCTCGTCGCTCCGGCCGGGGCGGCTTCCGCCGTCGCCTACTTCGAGATCCGGAACTCCGGTGCCGTCGGGGACACCCTGCTCTACGCCGACTCCCCGGAGGCGGGCATCAGCATGATCCGTACCACCGGCCCCGGACGGACCGAGCGGGTGCCGTCCGTCAGGGTTCCGGCCGGCGGCCGCGTACGGATGGCTCCGGGAGGACTCGGCGTCGTGATCCTGGATCCTCCGGCCCTGGCCCCAGGGGTCACGGTCGACTACAACCTCTGGTTCCGGTACTCGGGCAGGGTGACCGTACGGACGCCGGTGGTGGCGGGAACGAAGTGACAGGTCCCGCTGCCACGGATGCCGGCGCCGCCTTCCGGGTCCTCCGGGGCCGGCGCCGGCATCCTCTCCGTCAGGCTGCCGTGGCGACCTGACGGCGTGTACGACGGGCGGGCTCTCGCACGTCCACGCTCGCGCCGCGTCCCTCGGCCTCGACAAGCAGACCCATGAGGGTCATCCGGGCGCGGGCCACACGGGACCGGACCGTGCCGACCGGGCAGCCGCCGAGCCGGGCCGCCTCCTCGTAGGACAAACCCACCACCTGGGTCAGCACGAACGCCTCACGGCGCTCCTCGGGGAGTGTGTCCAGCAGGTCGAGGAGGGCGATGCCGTCGTCGAAGCCCGGCAGGCCGCGTGGCTGGGCGCATTCGACGGCCAGCTGCCAGTCCTGGGTGTCCGCCGTCCGGGGCCGGACGGCGGCGCGGCGGAAGCTGTCGACGACCGTGCAGCGGGCGATGGACAGCACCCAGGTACGGGCCGAGGCGCGCCCCTCGAATCGGTGCAGGCTGCCGAGCGCGCGTACGAACGTGTCCTGGGCCAGGTCGTCGACGTTCTGAGGGTCCGCCCCGAGGTGGGCGACATAGCGCCGCACGTCGGCGTGCAAGGCACTGACGAAACGTTCGACCGCCTCCGGGTCGCCTCCTCGGGCAGCCAGCGCCCAGGCGGTCGCCGTTGCGTCAGCCGAGATCCTCTGCGTTCGCGGGGCGTGCAGGACAGAAGTGATCACGAGGTGTCCTTCTCAGATCATCCGGAGCCCGGCCAGGGTGAGGCCGCGGCTCTCCGGCGAGTGGGGTGCAGCCGTACGGGTGGTACGGCGGTGCCCGGGGCTCGCGCAGGCGCGTGCGCGTGCAGGGTCCTCAGGAATCGCTCGCGACACAGCCGGTGAAGTCTTCGCAGGAAGACCCGGAAAGCCTGCTGGAAAAGAAGAAGAGGGGAGCCCCGGTGGATCCGGCTGTCTCAGGCGACAGCGGTACCCACGGGCGGCCCCCGGGAGGTGATCGCGTAACAGAGAAGGAGTCGTGCCAGGGTCCGGCGACCGAAGTCGTGGTCCCTCCGCACGGACGTACGGCACGACGGCACGGGCAGGGCCAGCAGCATCCGCAGGGGTGCCACCAGGCGGGCGGCAACGGCCCGCAGGATGCGGAAGAACGCGCGCTCGCCGTACGCGAGCCACAGTCCACACAGGACCGCGGCGAGCAGGTGGGCGGCGAACATACCGAACCCGGCGCTGCCACCCATGCTGTGCGCACTGTGCACGCCGGGTTCCATGTGCGTCATGGAGCCCGCCCCCATGTGCCCCATGCCCGGCATGTCCATCGCGTCCATGTGCATGGAGCCCATGTGCAGGGAGCCCATGTCATGTGGCGCGCCGGACGAACCCGGATGTGGGCCGGGCGCGTGTGACTGGGCCAGGGAGAAGGTCTCGTGGAGCACGGCCTGGGCCGCGACCACGACGGCGACGATCAGCGCGTGTCCGCGCTCACGGCCGGCGAGGCACCAGCCGGCTGCGCCTGTCCCGGCAGCACCCGCCGCCATGGCCCACCAGGGCACCGCGACACCGGACATCATCACGTGACCGAGGGCAGCGAGCAGGACACAGGCGGCGGCGAACACACCGGCCCGCAGCGTGCGGCACCACCCTCTGACAGTCATGACGCGCCCATCTTCGCACCCGTGGTCCGGTCGTTGTCAGGGGGTACGTACGAACACCTGGCCCCGGACTCAACGAGAGCAGGGTGACACAGACCACACCGACGGGGCGGGAACTCCACGCGCACCAGCAGCGACTTCTACAACGCGACCGCTTGGGACCAGGTATGCCAATAGTTGGGCACAACTGCAGTCAGAACACGACTGTTCCAGGTCGGACCACGACAGCGGGCAGCTTCACTCGACCGCTGCGGCTGAACGTCAGTGTGAACGAGACCAGATCTCCCGCACGTAGCTCGCCGACCGGGACGACCACCGTCAGATCCACCCCGTAGGGCGACATGGCGATGCTCTCCCCCGCCCGTATCTCGATCGACTCGATCGGGGCCCGGTAGGCCGTCGCGCCGCCTCTCATGTGGTGGCGAGCCAGTACCACTCCACCGGGAGCGTCGGGCGAGGTGATGCCCACGAGACGGTCGGCCGAGCCGCCCTCGTTGGTGATGCGGAAGAACGCCGCGGTCTCGTCGGAACCGGCGGCCGGGAGGTAGACACGTCCCTCGGTGACGCTCATCCGGGGCGGACTGCCCGCGTTGCCCGTACCGACCCAGGTGGTCAGGCCTGCCAGCGCCAGGCTGGACACGGCGACGGGCACGAGGGCGGCGAGAAGCGTGTCGGTCAGCCGCCGGCGTCTGCTGAGCCGGTCCGACAGGCGGGTGAGCAACCCGTTCACCGGTGACCGGCCCTCCCCTGCCCTCGCCCGCGTTCCGGGGCCGGTGACGGCCGCCAGGCGCGCAGGCGCAGGCTGTTGCCCACCACCAGCACGGAGCTGGCCGACATGGCGGCCGCTGCCACCATGGGGTTGAGCAGACCGACCATGGCGAGCGGCACGGTGACGACGTTGTAGCCGAAGGCCCACACCAGATTGGCCCGGATCGTGCCGAGCGTGCGCCGGGCGAGCCGGACGGCGTCCCCCAGGGCTTCGATGTCCCCGCGCACGAGCGTCAGGTCGGCCGCCCCGATGGCCACGTCCGTACCGCTGCCCATGGCGATGCCCAGATCGGCGACGGCGAGTGCGGCTGCGTCGTTCACGCCGTCGCCGACGACCGCGACCCGACCACCCTCGTCCTGCAACCGCCGCACCAGGGCGGCCTTGCCCTCAGGCGTACAGCGGGCGTGCACTTCGTCGATGCCGAGCGCTCCGGCCACGGCCCTGGCGGGCGCCTCTCGGTCGCCGGTGGCGAGCACCGGGCGGATCCCGAGCCTGCGCAACCGGTCCACGGCACGGTAACTGCCGGGCCGGACGACGTCTCCGACCGCGACCAACGCCTCGGCCACTCCGTCCACGCGTACGAGGACCGGTGTGTGTGCGGCGGTCTCCGCCTCGGCGAGGGCGTCCGCCAGCGCGGCCGGCAATGCGCCGTCCGGCGCCAGCACTTCCACCGTACGGCCGTCCACGTGGCCACGGACCCCCCGCCCCGGTGTGGCCGCGAAGTCGCGCACCACCGGCAGCGGCTCCTCGGCCGCCGAGCGCCGCGCGTGTGCGGCGATGGCCCGCCCGAGGGGATGTTCCGAGCCGTGTTCCACGGCGCCGGCCAGGCGGAGAACGGCGTCCTGCCCCAGGCCGCCCGGAGCGGCGGTGACCCGTGCGACGGTCATGTGGCCGCTGGTCAGCGTTCCCGTCTTGTCCAGGACGACCACGTCGACGTGCTGGAGTGCCTCCAGCGTCTGCGGGCCGCTGACCAGCACACCGAGCTGGGCACCGCGGCCGGTGGCGGCCATCAGAGCCGTGGGCGTGGCCAGGCCCAGCGCACAGGGGCAGGCCACGACGAGTACGGCCACGCACGCGGTGATCGCGGCCTGTGGGTCTGCCCCGGCGCCGAGCCAGAATCCGAGCACGGTGACGGCGATGGTCAGCACGACGGGCACGAACACCCCGGCGACGGCGTCGGCGAGTCGCTGTGCCCGTGCCTTGCCCGCCTGGGCCTCCGTCACCAGCCTGGTGATGCGGGCCAGCTGCGTGTCGGCCCCGACCGCCGTGGCGCGGACGAGCAGCAGACCACCGGCGTTGACGGACCCACCGACCAGGGCCGAACCGGGCCCCACCTCGACAGGTTCGCTCTCACCTGTGACGAGCGAGAGGTCCGCGGCGGAACTGCCCTCCACCACCCGGCCGTCGGTGGCGACCCGCTCGCCGGGACGCACCACGAAGACCTGCCCCACCCGCAGCTGCCCGATGGGGAGGGACCGTTCGCCGTGCTCGTCGCGTACGGACACCTCCTTGGCCGCCAGCTCCGCCAGCGACCGCAGGGCCGCTCCGGTCCCCTTCCTGGCCCGCGCCTCCAGGAAGCGCCCGGTCAGCACGAACAACGGGACGCCGACCGCGGCTTCCAGGTACACGTGCGCGGGACCGTCCGACGCGGACGACAGCAGACTGAACGGCATCCGCATGCCGGGGTCACCCGCTCCCCCGAGGAACAGCGCGTACGCCGACCAGGCGAAGGAGGCCACGACACCGAGCGACACGAGCGTGTCCATGGTGGCCGTGGAGTGACGCAGGCCGCGTACCGCCCGCGTGTGGAAAGGCCAGGCGCTCCACACCGCGACCGGGGCCGCGAGCATGAAGCACAGCCACTGCCAGTTGCGGAACTGCAGGGCCGGCACCATCGACAGCACCAGGACGGGAACGGCGAGCAGCGCCGTGACGACGAGCCGCTCGCGTTCCTGCCGGGTGGCCGTCTCGGCCGCGTCCTCGTCACCCGACGCCTCGTCATGCTTCTCCGGCGCCGGGGGCTCGGGCAGCGCCGCCTCGTATCCCGCCTGTTCGACGGCCGTGACGAGATCGTCCGGCGGAGTGCTCGCCGGATGACTGACCCGGGCGAGTCCGGTGGCCAGATTGACGGTCGCCGTGACCCCGTCGAGCCTGGCGAGCTTCTTCTCCACCCGCCGCACGCAGGCGGCGCACGTCATGCCACCGACCGTCAGGTCCGTGACCACGAGCGGCGCCATCGGTTCGGCTCCCATCACTCACCGCCCCCGTGCATCCCTGGCATGCCACCCGTGCCACCACCGCTCCCGCTGCCGTCCGTGTCGCCACCGGCCCCGGCCCCGGTGCCGTGTATGCCGGGCGCCACCGGCCCGGCGGCCGATCCCACGGCGTAGGACACCGCGAAGACCAGCGCCAGCAGCACCAAGAACCCACAAAGGGCGGGCGGGGGCATCAGCTTGCGAGGAACCAAACCCGCGGTACGGGACGAGGCTCGGGACTCGGCCATGCTCGACCTTCCTGGTCGCGTCGAACCGTCGTACGGCAGAGATCGGTCGCAGCCGTACACATCAGAAGTCGGACGGACCGGCGGCCGAGTTCCCGACATCGAACTATGACGTGCGCCACACGTCAGACATGCATGCCAGGGCCGGTCTGATGGGTCAGTGACGAACCGGACTGCCGAGCGGCTGCGCCAGGCGATCGGTACCGCCGAGGCAGCGGCAGCGGCAGCGGCAGCGGCAGCGGCAGCGGCAGCGGCAGCGGCAGCGGCAGCGGCAGCGGCAGCGGCAGCGGTGCATTCTCCGGCACGCGGTGGAGCACGGCGGCAGCCGCTCCCGGTGAGCACCTTGTGTGGTGCTGTGAATGTCAGCCCTGCCTCGTCGGAGGCTTGATCAGATACAGCCGACGGGCCAGATCCAGCCGGTCAGCAGCACCTGGGCCCCGTTCCAGTCGTATGCACGGCGCGACTGCCACACCTCGCCGTGACCGCTCGGGTCGGCGGCGCGTGCCTGAAGGATGCGGAAGTCCGGCATCGCTGTGGAGGGACGCCGATCCCGTCCAGCTGGTCCTGGAGGCTGCCCGGATTCATCGCGTCGGCGTCGGGTGATGCCAGGCGGGGCAAGATCACCATTCGTTGCAGACGAAAGGCCAACCACAGCTGCGCAACCCCGGAAAACGAGGTGGCCTCTCAATCCGCCATGGCCAGCTCCACCGCCGACACCACGTCGGCCCGGGTCGGCGCGCCGGAGGCGCGGCGCACGACGCGACCGGCGCGGTCGAGGATGAGCACGGTCGGCGTGCGCATCACCTCGACGCGACGGACCAGGTCGAGCCGCGCCTCGGCGTCGATCTCCACATGGCGCACGCCGGGCGTCCCGGCGGCCACGCCGGCCAGCAGTCGCCGGGTGCTGGGGCAGGTCGCGCAGAGGGCTGTCGAGAACTGCACCAGCGTCGCCCGCTCGCCGAGCGGCGCACCCAGCTCACCGGAGGACAATCGCAGCGCGTCGCCCCGGCCACCGTCGCGCAGCCTGCCATCGCGACGGACACGGACCAGCCCGAAGACGGTCGCGGCCGCCGGCACGACGGCGGCCACGATCAGCCCGGCCGCATCGCTCACGGCTCCCTCACCCGTGGTTCAGCCGGGCCCGGCTGCGGACCGCGAGCAGGTAGAACTCGCAGCCCAGGCAGTAGCCGAAGGCGGCGTTCAGAAAGGCCGCCGCGAGCGCCGCCCCGCTCGCGGCGATGCCGATCCAGGTGGCACCGGACAGATATCCCGCCGCCCCGACGACAGCGAAGCCCAGGCCGACCGCCTGCGCGAACCGCGGCGGCCGCTCGTCCTCGAGCTCCTGCGGCGGCCCGAGACGGGGACGCACCAGTCGACGGTAGAGCCAGCCGTACGGAGCCCGACGCAGTCCCAGAACCGCACCGAGGGCGAAGACGACTGCCTGCGCGGCAAGCAGCACGCCGCTGCCGGTGACCAGGACCACAAGGAGGACGAGGGTCGTGAGCACGGCGGCGAAGCGCGGCCCACGCGGGTCGAGTCGGACGGGTACACCGTGGGTGCGGTCAGGCATGACGAACTCCGGGACGAAATGAGCGGATCCTGGCGATTGGGCGCGCGGTCAGCGACACGCGGCGGAACACACCCGACCGAAGTCGATGTGAGCCCTGATGACCAGGAACGTCGCGGAGAACATGCCGCCATTGCAGCAGCCACCCCCGCCGCGGTCAATCACCGCTCACCTGCCGGACACTCGAGCCGGCCCCCGCACCGAATGGAAGCGGATCACAGAGCCCCGGGTGAGCTGGGCGGGCAGCCGTTCGGCCGCCGCGTCGTCCACGGCGTCCGCCATCGCTCCGCAGAGTTGCTCGACGTCGTTCCCGGACCGCGCGCTGCCCGACAGCTGGTGCTGTGACCGCACAGGTTCGCCGGGTTGGTCAGGCTGCGGCTGCGAGGGGGTGTCCGCCCCCCGCGCATGCTCTTCTCGCTGCGGATGCGGATGCCTTCCTTGCGCTGGGCGGTGAGTACGCCTATGTCTGAACCCCGGACGAGCGCGCGTCGTCCGGCCCGCACGCTCGCCGCGTCGCCGCGTCGCCGCGTCGCCGCGTCGCCGTAGGGGCTTCCCGCCCGCCTCGACCCGCCGTGTTGGGGCCTGGGCCGAAGTGAAAGAGTGGTTGGTCACCATGGAGGAACAGACATTGGCCGAGCAGGCCCTCGGGTGCTCGTACGTCACCGCTGACGGACTCCGTTTTGACGTCATCACGATGTCGGTCGAGCACCATCCGGACCGCAGCGCGACGTTGACGTACTGGCTGACTGTGGGCCGCCAGGGCCACCCGGATGAGCGATGGGTGGTTGCTCTGCCCTGGGGCGACAAGTCCTGGGCGGATGTGTTCACTTCACCCGCGCCGCCTCCCGACCGACTGCGGCAGCTCGTGCACCTTGTCCATGCCCATCTGGAAGAGTGGTGGGACACGAAGGGACACAACCGGCAGTCCGCAAAGATGGGCCGGCGCATCACCTGACCCTCCCGAGCCCGACGCCGGCGTAGGTGCCTGCATGCTCGTGGACCGAGGCGCACGTCACGACCTTCCGCTTCTTCGGCGACGTCCCGCACCGACTCGTGCCGGTCATGACGGACCTCAGCTGTCGGTTCCCCCTTGTCACGCGCAATCGGGTCGGCTCACGCTCGGTACTTGCACACGGCCGCTGATCCCTCCCCGACCACATGGGCGCAGATTCTCGGCGACGTGCCTCGGCAAGCTAGGTGGCATTCCCGTCGCAGAGCTCCGCCTTCTTGATCTTGATAGTGGTGGTGCCATCGACGAGGGCAACCATCCGCGACGCGCCACCGTCGAATCGTGTGTTCTCTCGGAGGCCGGTCGGGCTTCTTACCCACCTGATGCCGGCTCGGTCGACGAACGCCAGGGCCATGGGACCGTGGTACGACCTCCAGGAAAGGATCGCTCCCTTGCGCCCCGGAGGAATGGCTGGGTCGATGTGCCGAGCGATGTCGAGTTCCAGTCCGGTGAACTGAAGGATGGCCTCCGTACAAGGGGCGAGCGATGGAAGCGCGTACACGGCGACATACCGGCCATCCGACTCCTGCCCTACAAGAAAGGCTGGGTCGGAGACCGGGTCGGACGACGTGTTGGCGAAGTGGGCCAGGCCATCCCGTTCGTCGATCCAGAACGTGACGCGAGCGGCCTGAGCGCGCTGTTCGGCGTCACTGTCCTCGCGGGATTGCGCCAACTGGTCCTTCGCCGTCTGCTGGCTCCAGTACGTGGCGACGGCTTGGGCCCACAGACCTCCGATTGCCGCGATTGCCGCGATCCCTGTGCCGGCCACCGTGATGATGTGAGCCCACTTGGCTCCTCGTATGCGTCGCCAAGCCGCCCACGGCCATGGGACCTCCGGCTCCGACGTCGACAGCTGCTCCGGTCGCTCGTCCGTCGGCTGCTCCCCCGGCAACTCCTCCAGGACTCTCGCCCGAATGCGACTGGGAGTCGGGCGCTGTCGTGCCAGTCGTAGCCGGGCCCGTCTCTGCGGTTCGTTCGTCACTTGCCCCCCTGCGCGGTTCAGGGGAAGACGCTGACACAGCGCAGATGCCTTCCGCAGCTCCCTGACCGATCCTGGCCCGTACAAGGCCGACTCCCCACAGCGGAGCTGCGCGCGGGATTTTCGTCCTGTTGCTGCTGGCGTTGCCCGGGCTTCCGCCGTGTACCTCTGAGCTTGTTCCGCTTTGACGGACACCATCGGTGTTGGTGGTCAGGCTGCGAGTGCGGCCTCGTATTCGGCGGGACTGCGGTAGCCGAGACTGCTGTGCAGTCGGTGCAAGTTGTACCAGCCCTCGATGAAGTCGAAGATCGCGGTGCGGGCCGCGGCCCGGCTGGGCCAGGGGCTGGTGCCGAGCAATTCCCGTTTGATGGTGGCGAAGAACGACTCGGCGAGTGCGTTGTCCCAGCACTGCCCGGTGCGGCCGACGGACAGACGGACACCGAACTGCGTTGCCAGGGTGGCGAATTGCTGGCTGGTGTACTGACAGCCGCGGTCCGAGTGGAAGATCACCGGCCGCGTGGGGCGACGCCGACG